>JAJRWU010000324.1 GCA_024276655.1 Planctomycetota bacterium | reverse complement strand
TCTACAAATCAGGGCCGCCGCTCTCAGCGACGATGACCAACTAAAAAAGCACATGCAATCTCGCCCAGGCAACCCATTTCGCCCCAACGTCAAAATAAAATCAGCCGCCACCGCTGCCTAAAAAGTGCGTTCCTGCACCCAGAAACGACAAACGACGGGCGAAACGACGCCTTGCCGGAATACCTTTGGGGTCTGGGCTCCGGTTTGAGGCCCAATGGGTTCTCTTCTGTTTTTCGATTGCTCTTCACGCCGTACCGACGATTTGGTACTTAACCGGTCGGATTTCAAGTTCACGACGAGAAACGTTGCACTTTTAGACGCCAAACGCGTCTTCGATACCTCACCCAGCGTGGCTTGGCCTATTTGCATCCTGCGGGATGCAATGGCCGGGTTTTCGGTCGCTGGTGGTAAAACGCTTGGTCTATTTTGGGAAGAACCATGGCCAGATCGCGAATTTTCAAGAGCCTTACCTTTCGTCTCCTGCTGGTTTCGGCCATCGTGGCGTTAGGCGTATACGCCATCATGCAAACGCCGCGTGCGAACCCCGAAGGCACGGCGGAGGAAAAACAGCCGTCCACCCCCGAGGTGAAAACAGCCTCGCGGTCAAAACAGATCTCGCTATTGGAGACGGAACCAGGGCCCGCCGACGACTATGCGGCCCTTCCCGCTCCAGAAACCACCATGGTTCGCGGACAGAATGAAGAGGAAGCGACGCCGCCCGCCGTGGAAAAACCGCCGGCAGCCGAAAATGCCAGCAGCCGATACGCGCCGCCGTCGTACGACGGCGCCAAACCGCCCACGGCGCCAAGTTATTCTCGTTATGGAACGCCGGCGACTGGTGCTTCGACTGGCGCCATCACTCCGCCGCCTTCGTTGCCGCCTTCGGGCAGTTCAAGGTATGGCGATGCCGAAGGCCGGTATGCACCCGCCGCCGATACCACTTCCCCAGCCACTTCCCCAGCGACTGATTCGGCCGCTCCGGTCGATCCCACGGCATCGCGTTACCGCGGCGCGGCAGTTACCGCCGAACCTGCGGCGACAACGCCCATTCCGCCCAGTGCATCTGCCGATGCCGCACCCACAAGCCCGCCGCCCGCGACGGTGAATCCTTTGCGCGCTGCGGCGGCCAATGAAAACCAACCGGCGCCGCGAGAACCTTATGCGGCGCCGGCAAGCGGCGCACCGCATGCAACGAATTTGCCGCCAGCCGGCGCGGCGGCGTCCTTGGCGACTTCCGACGTTGGCGCTGGAATTCCGGGCCCCGTGGCGTTGGAAGGCCCTCAAACGCCGAGCTTGGTGATCGAAAAGAGCGCGCCGGCGGAAATTCAAGTCGGTAAACCGGCCACTTTCCTGATCAAAGTTCGAAATGTTGGGCGCGTGGCGGCGCGGCAGGTGATTGTTCAAGATGAAATTCCCGAGGGTGTTCGATTTGTCGATGCACTTCCCAAACCGACCGTCACCGACGCCGGCCTTGTTCTCTGGCAATTAGGCGCCTTGGAGCCGGGCGACGAAACGGTAATTTCGATGCAACTGGTTTCGCGCAACGAAGGCGAGATTGGCAGCGTCGCGACGGTGAGCTTCCAAGCGCAGGCGTCGGTGCGGACGCGGTCGACCAAGCCGGAGCTGCAAATCGAGCAGTCGGCGCCGACGAAAGTTTTGATCGGCGACCCGGTCACGGTGGGAATTCGCATTTCGAATCCTGGCTCTGGGTCGACCACGAAAGTCGTCCTGGAAGAAGATGTGCCCGAAGGGCTGGCCCATACGGCGGGCCGCCAAATCGAATATGAAATCGGCATTTTGCGGCCGGGAGAAGTGCGAGAATTGGAGTTGACTCTGCAAGCGGCCAAGGCCGGCGTGGTGGAAAACCTGTTGATCGCGCGGGGCGAAGGCAACTTGGTTGTGGAGAGCCGGGCGAAAATCGAGGTGGTGGCGCCGCAACTGGAATTGGCGATCTCCGGCCCAACACGGCGCTATTTGAATCGTCAGGCGACGTACACCATTGGCGTGACGAACCCCGGCACCGCAGCGGCGAAGAATATTGAATTGATCGCCCGCCTGCCGCGCGGTTTTAAGTTTGTCGATGCGAACAATGAAGGCCAGTACGAGCCGAAAGCGCACGCCGTGTATTGGAGCCTCGACCAACTGCCCGAAGGCGAGAACGGGCAGGTGCAGGTTTCCGTGATTCCGAATGAAACCGGTGCTCAAAAGTTACAGGTCGACAGCCGCGCCGCCCTCGGCCTGACCGCCTCGCACGAGCATGTCGTGGCGGTTGAAGGACTGGCGGAATTGGTCTTCACGGTGGCCGACTTGGCCGACCCGATTGAAGTCGGCAAAGACACGCTGTATGAAATCACGGTGACCAACACGGGCTCGAAAACGGCGGAAGATATTGTCTTCTCGGCCGCCTTGCCGCCGCAGATGAAGCCGCTTGGCGCCGAAGGCCCCACGCGTTGGGATATCAACGGCCAGCAGTTGGTTTTCCAACCGGTGGCGCGTTTGAATCCCAACGAAAAACTGACCTTCACCGTACAGGCGCAGGGCTTGGCGGAAGGCGACCAGCGGGTTCGCTTCCAACTGGAGAGCGCCCAAAACCGAGCGCCAATCATTAAGGAAGAGAGCACCATCGTATATAGTGAGCAGTAGTTGCGGCGTTCAGGCCGCGAGAAAGCGATTTACGGAGTTAAAAGCTTACGGAGTTAAAAGCCCGGCATTTTGAAAATGCCGGGCTTTTCAAACGCCAATTCGGAATTTAAGAGAGCACACTTTCAAAGGATTTTGCATCGTCATGCTGGCAGTGATCTCTCCGGCCAAATCGCTCAATCTTGCGCCGCACAAGCCAACCGCGCCCCGCGCCTCTCCGGAATTTCTCGACGACGCCGAGCGGCTGGTGAAGAAACTGCGGCGTTTGTCGGCTCGCGCGCTGGGCGACATGATGGGCGTCAGCCAGCGTTTGGCGGAGTTGAACCACCAGCGTTACGCGGCGTGGTCGCGTCCGTTCACTAGTAAGAACGCCAAGCCGGCCATTTTGATGTTCGACGGCGATGTCTACACGGGGCTGGAAGCGGCCTCTTTCCGTCAGGTGGATTTCAACTTCGCCCAAAACCATCTGCGTATTCTTTCCGGCCTCTACGGCGTGCTGCGTCCGCTCGACTTGATCCAACCGTATCGGTTGGAAATGGGGGCCGCGTTTTCGGTCGGCGGTCGGTCGTTGTACGAATATTGGCGAGCGCGAATCACGCCCTCGTTAAACTCCGTTTTGGCGGAGCACAAAACCAAGGTTCTGGTGAACTTGGCCTCTAATGAATATTTCAAGGCGATCGATCGGAGCGAACTTGTTGGGCGGGTGGTGACGCCGGTCTTTCGCGAGATCAAGGAGGGGAAATCTCGCACGATTGCCACGTTCGCCAAGCGGGCGCGGGGCCGCATGGCGGCCTGGATGATTCGCAATCGGGTGGACCAGCCGCGGACACTTCGCGACTTCAACGCCGACGGTTATTCCTTCGTGGCCGAAGAATCGACTGAGGAACAGTTCGTGTTTGCCCGTCCGCAGCCGAACCCCGTGCGAAAAAGATAGTACGTGCAAAGTGTTTGCCGCTGAGCATGCGTTTACTCGTCGGCGTACTGATCGCGAATCACCACGACTTCATCGAGGCAGTTCAAAAACACGTCGACGATCTGCGGGTCAAAGTGCTGGCTGCGGCCTTCCTCCAAAATGCTCACGCACTTATCCAACGGGAACGGCTCTTTGTAGGGGCGTCGGCTGCTGAGTGCGTCGAACACATCCGCAACCGCCGTGATACGGCCTTCGAGCGGAATTTGTTCGCCTTTCAAACCGTTCGGGTAACCGGAGCCATCCCATTTTTCATGGTGGGTGACGGCAATAGAGCCGGCCATTTTCAACAGCGGCGATGTGCAGCCTTGCGGTCGTTGTGTGCTCACGGCGGCCTGGGCGGCAACGCTCTGGCTGGAATCTCCTTGGCCGGAATAGTTGATGAGTCCTGAGCAGATATCGGCCCCGAACACACAATGTTTCTTCATCACGGAGAATTCTTCTTCGGTCAATTTACCCGGTTTGAGAAGAATGGCGTCGGGAATTCCCACCTTGCCCATGTCGTGCAACGTTGCGGCTTGCTCCATCAGCGCGACCGTGTTGCGCGCCAGCCCTAGTTCACGAGCGATGATGCCCACGTAGCGGCTGACGCGAATCACATGGCGGCCGGTTTCGTTGTCGCGATATTCGGCGGCCCGCGCCAGACAGATCACGACTTCCTCCTGCGCGTGTTGCAGTTCCTGGGTGCGCTGCCGCACTCTGAGTTCGAGATCATCCTGATGCGACTTCACCAGCAGCGCATTGTGGACGCGGGGCAACAAATCTTGTGCGTCGAGCGGCTTGGTGAGGAAGTCGGTGGCGCCCAGCTCCAACGCCTGGATTTTCATTTCCCGGTCGGTTGCGGCGGTCAAAATCAAAACCGGCAGATGGGAGAATTGCTTGTCGCAGCGGATCGCGGCCAGAATATCAAGCCCGCTCACATGAGGCATCATGATATCGAGCAGCAGCAGATCCGGCTGTTCTTGATACAAACGCGCCAACGCTTTCGTTGAGTCGGTTTCGGAGACGATGTTCTTGTAACCGGCCGCGCTGAGATGGGCGGAGGCCAGTTTGACGTTCAGCGGCACGTCGTCAACAACCATGATCTTGTAGTTATTCGAACCTTGCTGGCGTTCCGATGTTGCAACGGTCTCGCCGTCCAGACATTCGCCGTCCAAACATTCGCCGGAATGCGAGACATTCACCGGTTCGTCCGCAGACTCAAAAACCTGCGATTCGGATAGATAGGTGCTGGTATTCATTTTTGTTAGATTTTGTGGCCTCAGGATACGGCAAGATCCGTTTCAGGAATGTGAACGCGAGCGGCGAGTTTGTCCAACACGCCAATGGCTTGAACGATTTCCTTGTAGTTCTCTTGGTCATCTATTGTTTCCGCCGCCAACGCCTCCAAACGCCGGGCTGGTTCGGTGAAGTCGGCAAAACCGGCGCCGCCGGCGGTACCCACCAAATTATGCGCCAAGCGTTTGAGTTCTGCGCAGTTTTTCGCGGCGGCGGCGGCCTGCAAACCTTGCATGAGGTCGTTCAGAAGCTGGCCGAAGTCTTGAACGATTTCCAGGAAGATGGCGTTCTCGGTGGGCAACGTCGATATCAGCCGAGCAGCTATTGGCGCATCCTCAACGGCTGCGCGGTTGTCAGTATCGCCGTCAACGGCAACAACGTTTGCGTTGGCCGCCGATTTTTCTTCCTGCCGCCATTGCGCGATTTTCTTCACCAGTTCGTCAGGATCGATCGGCTTGGCAAGATAATCGTCGCAGCCGGCAGCCAAGCACTTGGCTTTGTCGCCCTTCATGGCGTGCGCGGTGAGGGCGATGATCGGCGTCTGGATATCAAGGCTGCGTAAAGTCGCGGCGGCGGTGTAGCCGTCCATGACCGGCATCTGCATATCGAGCAGAATCAGGTCGTAGTGGTTGGCGGTCGCTTGCTGGACGCCAATCTCGCCGTTTTCGGCGGTATCGACCGAAGTCACGCCGGCTTGCGCCAGCAGGGCGATGATCAGTTTTCGATTGATCTGACCATCTTCAACCAACAGAATTCGCGAAGGCGGCAGTTGTGGGGTGGTCGCTTCTGATTCTTCGTTGTTCGTTCTCGCGGCAACGCCATCGCCGGGAGGCGATGGAAGCATTTCGGTGTCGGCGAGCGAGCCGATGTCGACGGTCATGGTGAAGGTGCTGCCGGCGCCAATGGCGCTCTCGACGGCCAGGTCGCCTCCCAGCGAACGCGCCAAGCGGCGGCTGATGGTAAGCCCCAACCCGGTGCCGCCGAATTCTCGGGTTACGGAGTTATCGGCTTGCGAAAACGGTGTGAAAATTGTTTCCAGCTTGTCGGACGGAATGCCCATGCCGGTGTCGATCACGTCGACTCGCAACCGATTACCGCCATCGTGCTGCTCCACCTGGGCGACCATTCGCACGCAGCCCTGCTTGGTGAACTTGATCGCATTGCCGACCAAATTGACCAGTATTTGGCGAATCCTGGTGGGGTCGGTATGAATTATTTTTGGCAGCGGGCCGATCCATTGGCAATCGAGTTGCAGCCCGTTTTCAGCCGAGCGAACGCGCATCAAACTGACCACTTCCGCCAGCAGCGCATGCGGCGCGACGTCCAAGTACTCCAACTCGATTTTGTCGGTCTCGATTTTGGAAAGATCGAGAATGTCGTTGATCAGCGCCAGCAAATGTTTGCCGCTGGTTTGGATGCTGTGCAGGTAGTCTTCACGTTCGGCTGGGCTGGTGGCATCGCCTTGGCGGATCAGCAAATCAGTAAATCCGATAATGCCGTTGAGCGGCGTGCGAATTTCATGACTCATATTCGCCAAGAATTGGCTCTTGGCCTGGTTGCTCGATTCGGCGGCGTTGATAGCGCCTTTAAGCCGAATGGCGTACGCCACCGCGGTGCGTGCGTTGGCCGATTCTCTCCGAGCCGACGACGCCGACCAGACGAGCACGACCACAACCAGGAAAACGCTGGCCAGCGCCGTTGTGGCAATCACCAAGTGGGCGTGTTCCAGGCGATCGCGGGCGCTGTCCACAAACTCGTCGGAGAGTTCGCCGAACGGCTCTGATTCACTGATCACTCGACGAATGCCCTCCTTCAGAGGCGCCATGGCGAGGTTTGCCGTGGCCGGATCGGTGATCTCACCCGCCTCGATTCGAGCAAACACCGAGAGGAAGGCCGAACGGTATTGAACCACGGCCTGCCGCCACTGAAAAACATGCCGGTGTTGGTCGTCGTTGGGGGTGCGTTCAAGAAGCGATTCGACGTCATCGTCGAGCGCCTTCCACCTTTTTTCCCATTTGCCTAAATACTGGTTGCGAATCGCGTTGTCGTTCAGGTTGAAAAAAAAGTCTTTTTCATAACGGCGGCAGTTGAGGGCCGATAATTCGATGTGTTTCGCCAAGCGAGATCGCAGCGTGTTGACGCGGAGTTCCTGCCGGGCGACCTCTTTCGACTGCGACGCCTGGTGGAAAACGGCGCCTCCCAAGGCGACGATCGGCAAGCACACAACGATCGCCACAACACTCGGGGTGAAGCGTTTCGGTTCGCTGAGTCGCGATTGCAATTCTTTCAGACGTTTCACGTTGGAATCCTTCACGCGCCCATTGGGCGCATCTGTTACTCGCCAAGACGATCTTGCGGAATCCGATTGCCAGTCTTGGAACTGCCAGCTTTGGAGCCCACAACAAACAACCCATTGTTTGAGGATTTATCTTTTGAGTCCTACCAAATATAGGACGCTCTTTGCGCAAGTCTCGCGGTATTTTGCTTCCGCGGGCGCCGCGCGAAGGCGGCGCCTACAATTGTTTCAATCGAACCGGCCAACCTCCGTTGGCTCAAACGCCAACCAACGTGTTTGCGGGAATGTGTACGCGAGCGGCGAGTTTTTTCAACGCGTCCATGGTTTGAACGATTTCCTGGTAATGGTTTTGGCCCGCTATTGTTTCCGCGGCCAGCGTTTCCAAACGCCGGGCCGGTTCGGTGAAGTCGGCAAAACCGGCGCCGCCGGCAGTACCCACCAAGTCGTGTGCTAGTTGCTTGAGTTGGGCGCTGTCTTTCGCGGCGGCGGCGGCCTGCAAGCCGTGCATGAGGTTGCTCAGAAGTTGGCCGAAGTCCTGAACGATTTCCAGAAAAACAGCGTTTTCAATCGGTAGTGTCGAGAACAACCTGTCGGCTGGCGGCGCCTCCGCAACAGCGTCGTCGTGCATGGCGACGGCGTCAGCGGTGATGTCCTGTGGTTCTTTCCTGGCCTCTGTTGTCGTCGTTGGGCGCCAGTGGGCAATCTTTTTGAGCAGTTCGTCAGGATCGATCGGCTTGGCAACATAATCGTCGCAGCCGGCGGCCAGGCACTTGGCTTTGTCGCCTTTCATGGCGTGCGCGGTGAGGGCGATGATCGGCGTCTGAATGTCAAGGCTGCGGAGCATCGCGGCGGCGGTGTAGCCGTCCATGACCGGCATCTGCATGTCGAGCAAAATTAAGTCATATTGGTGGGTGGTCGCCTGCCGCACGCCAATCTCGCCGTTTACCGCGGTATCGACCGAAGTCAGGCCGGCTTGCGCCAGCAGGGCGATGATCAGCTTGCGATTGATCTTGCCATCTTCGACCAACAGGATTCGCGAAGGCGGCAATTGCGGGGATGTCGCGTTTGTTTCTTCGTGGTGGGTTCTGGCGACAACGCCCTCGCCTGGAGGCGAGGGAAGCATTTCGGTGTCGGCGAGCGAGCCGATGTCGACGGTCATGGTGAAGGTGCTGCCGGCGCCAACGGCGCTCTCCACGGTTAGGTCGCCTCCCAGCGAACGCGCCAGGCGGCGGCTGATTGAGAGCCCCAAACCGGTGCCGCCGAATTTTCTGGTTACGGAGTTATCGGCCTGCGAAAACGGCGTGAAAATCGTTTCCAGTTTGTCGGGTGGGATGCCCATGCCGGTGTCTCGCACGTCGACTCGCAACCGATTGCCGCCATCGTGCTGTTCCACCTGGGCGACCATTCGCACGCTGCCCTGCTTGGTGAACTTGATCGCATTGCCGACCAAATTGACCAGTATTTGGCGCAGGCGAGTGGGGTCGGTATGAATTGTTTTTGGCAGTGGGCCGATCCATTGGCAATCGAGTTGCAGCCCGTTTTCCGTTGCTCGCACGCGCATCAGGCTGACCACTTCCTCCAGCAGCGCGTGCGGCGCGACGTCCAGGAGTTCGAGCTCAATTTTTCCGGTTTCGATTTTGGAAAGATCGAGAATGTCGTTGATCAGCGACAGCAAATGTTTGCCGCTGGTTTGGATGCAGTGCAGGTAATCTTCGCGCTCGGCTGGGCTGGTCGCATCGCCTTGGCGGATCAGCAAATCGGTAAAACCGATGATGCCATTCATCGGCGTGCGGATTTCATGGCTCATATTCGCCAGGAATTGGCTCTTGGCCTGGTTGCTCGATTCAGCCCTCGCCTTTTCTTTTTCCAACTGCCGATTGAGCCGGTCGTTGATGATCGCAACTCCCATCAATTCGCCAATCGCTTGCAACTGCTGCATCCTGGCGTTGTCTTGCACCGGCTGGGGTTCGGTATGCAGAAACATGATGCCAACCGGCGCGTTGGCGTGTATCAACGGCACGATATAGTGGCCGTGAGGCGTCATTCCTTCGAGCGACTGTTCGTGGCGTGAATCGCAAAAGCATTCGTCCGCAACGGCAATTTCGCCAGATATCGCGGCCAGTCCGTATAAGCAGAACCCCCTGGGCGCCGCCTGCTCCTTCTCATAAAACTCGTCGGCAAAATCTCCCTGGGCGGCGAAGAGGCGCATTTGATCATCGTCGTCGCCGTCATCGGGGGTCAAAAAGACGCCGCCTCTGTTTTGCAGTTCCAACCCTTCGAACTTCATGAGCACGGCGAGCGATTCCTCAAGCCGTTCTTTCAAGGGCCGCCGCTCCTGCAATATTTTTGCGATCGCGGCGCGCGCGTTGGAATCGACGCGATCACGTTTTTGCCGCTTTTCCTCCGCCACGAATTCGGTGATGTCGCGCTGCACTGCGATATGCGCGACGCTGTTGCCGTGGTTATCTCGTATGGGCGAAATCGAGGTGTGCGCCCAAAAGATGTCGTCTTCCTGCGCCTTGGCCCTGTGCCCCACGGCGGGCGGCGCAGCAATCGGATTGGGCTTACGCTTGTTGCAAACTCTGCCGGTCCAGGTGTTGCCGGCTTGCAGCGTGGCCCACATGTCGTCATAAACGCTTGGGGGCGTTTTGCCGCTTTTAAGAATTCGCGGCGTTTGGCCGATGGCCTCTTCGGCGGTCCAACCGGTTATGACGGAAAAAGCGGGATTGACGTATTGAATGACGCCGCTGGCATCAGTGATCATGATTGCGTCGGCACTAGCTTCCAACGCTTTTTTGAAATAGGCGTCGGAAGGTGTTTTGTAATCGCTCGGCATGGCAAACTGACCGGGGACGCAACAATAAGGTGAATTCTCGCCCTTTCCATCCTGCCCTTCCGAAGCAACTGCCTGCCTGTTGGCAAAATATAGGTCGCGATTTCAGCGCGAGGCTGTCGTAAATGGAAGAAAAATAATTGATGTGAACCGGTTCGCGCACAGAGGCCCCAAAAAACGGAGGGTGCTTGACACGCCGAGCGGCGGCGTCAGGATGGGAGCTTCGCGGACGGCGGCGAAACGGTTCGGTTCACCAGCGCTTTGAAGAAAGACGTTCCTGAAGAAAGGCAAACCATGGCAAGGCGGATAGACTGGCTGTACCATCGCCCAGGATGAACGACATGCACCCGAGCGCAAGAGTTTCTTGCCCAGAAAGATGTTACCGCAAAAGAAGAAGTCAACGCCAGGAAATCGACGCTGACATTTGCCGACGGTCAGACGCTGCTCGAACAGGTCAGCCAGGTTTACGCGGCAAAAGGGAAGAAAGTCGTTCACCTCGACTTACGAAAAGAAACGCCCGACGAAGCGTCGCTGAAAAAGCTGCTCTTGGGGCCCACGGGCAATCTTCGCGCGCCAACGATCCGCAAAGGAAAAACCTTGATCGTCGGCTTCCAAACAGAGCTGTTTGAAAAACTATTCGGCTAAGCATCGAGCGGAAAATTAGTGTCGTAGCCATGCTCGCCAGAGCGTGGGATGGTTCACCGCTCACCCACCGTCTGGCGACGATGGCTACACAAATGCGGCTACACAAATGCGGCTACACAAATGCGGCTACACAAATGCGGCTACACAAATGCGGCTACACAAATGCGGCTACACAAATGCGGCTACACAAATGCGACCGTTATTTATCGAGCGGTGCTACTGCCTTGCAGATCTACCGGCGCCTTGCAGATCTACCGGCGCCTTGCAGATCTACCGGCGCCTTGCAGATCTACCGGTGAACGGGAACTGGCTGGCTAACTGCGTCGCTTCAAGAGGCGGCTGAAATCTTTCGCAATTCTTCGAGTTCCGTCCCAAGGCGATATCGCAAAGGGCTTTCCGGCCGCAATTCCTCCAACAGTTCTTCAGCCTTCTCAAAAGATTCCGGATCAATTTCCGACGAACAAAAAAGTTTTTGGAAACTACGCTGGACTTGTGCTTCGGTCAGCAAGGGTCGAGTCCTTAGGCTGGGTGTGGGTGACGATCAGCGGGCAGTTGACATAAGACGCGGCGACAACCCTCATTCTATTGCCGCGCCAACACGATGCAAGAGCAAACCAGCGAAATGGCCTAGTGGCGTGGTGCTTGCGCTGGCGGGTGTTCACTCGCCGCGGCGCTACTGGCCTCTGCCGGCGAAGCACGGTATTCTGAGAGGCGAATCGGGTTCAAAGGGAATGGTTGGCAAGTTTGCAAGGGAGACATTATGCCGTGTCGGGGCGTTCGGGGAGCGACCACCGTGGCGGAGAACACGCGCGATGAAGTGTTGACCGCCACGCGTCAACTCCTAGCGATGATGATCCGGCTCAACGGTATGGAGCCGCAAGATATCGCCAGCGCGACGTTTAGCGCCACGCCAGATATCAACGCGGAGTTTCCAGCGCTGGCGGCTCGCCAATTGGGCTGGCTCGATGTCCCGCTTCTTTGCACGCATGAGATGAGCGTGCCGGGCTCACTGCCCCTGTGCATTCGCGTGCTGGCTCATTGGAACACCGACAAAACCCAAGACAAAATCACGCACGTCTACACCCGCGAGGCGACCAAACTCCGGCCCGATCTTTCCAACCTGCCGCCCGTCGATTGGGACGAGCTCGACGACTGGATCAACGGCCAAATGAAGAAGCTCGAACAACCAAGCGACGGCTGAAGAAGGGCTCTCCTCCGCTTGACGCTCACGTTTTAGCGGCGCTTCGCCAAAAGGCGACACGCTCAGCAACCGTCCCGCAACAGGTTCCCGATGGTAGCTTGGAAAAGCCCGGCATTTTCAAAATGCCGGGCTTTTAATTCGGTAAGCACCGCTCGACAAAGAAACGTCGCATTTGTGTAGCCGCATTCGTGTAGTCATCGTCGCCAGACGGTGGGTGAGCGGTGAACCATCCCACGCTCTGGCGAGCATGGCTACGACACTAATTTTCCGCTCGATGCTAAATATATTCAGAACCGTTTCTATCCGGCCTTGCGAATTTGCTCGGTTGCATGGTCGTCTTGCGAGATTTTTAAGGTCGGCTTTCGCGGGCCTCTGCGTTCATGCACAAAACCTCGCTCGCAACGCGCTAGGAATCGATGGAACTCCATGGCCGGCCCTGTCTGATAAGTTTCCTGGAGCGATTGCAAAATTTCCTGGAACGACAAATCACTGCGGAAGATTAACTGGTAGGCTTCCTTGAGCTGCGAGATTTCCGTTCGTTCAAATCCTCGACGACGAAGCCCAACGCGGTTCAAGCCCATCACGAGGTTCGATTTACCGTCGATCGTGACAAACGGCGGGGCGTCTTTTGTCAGCCGCGTTTGGCCGCCCACCATCGCGTGCATGCCGACGCGGCAAAATTGGTGGATGCCAACCGCGCCGGAAAGGTAGGCGTAATCTTCAATCGTGACATGCCCGGCGAGCATCACGTTGTTGGCGATAATCGTGTGGTTGCCGATCTGGCAATCGTGCGCGATGTGGGAATTGATCATCACGTAATTGTCGTCGCCGATGACGGTGCAGGCGTCTTCCTTCAGGGCCACATGCAGCGTGGCGCCTTCGCGAATGGTGTTGCCTTCGCCCAGCAGCAGGCGGCCAGTGGTTTCGCCGCATTGCAGGTACTGCGGGCGGCCGCCGAGCACGGCGTGGTCATGCACGACGTTGCTGGCGCCCATGCAGACGCCGCTCTTCAGCACCGAATGGCTGCCAAGAATACAGCCATCGCCGATTTCGGCGCCGGCCTCCACAACGCAAAGCGGCCCGATTTCGACATCGTGCCCCAATTTCGCTTCAGGGCTGACAACCGCAGTGGGATGGATTTTAGTCACGGATTTACTTTCAAGCACGTGCGGGATGAATGAGAGTCAGGGAAGTTGTTGCTTCACGCTAACAATGGTGAATCGTCTTGCATCGGGTGAATCGTCTTGCGTTCGCCGGGCGAACGATCGAATGGGAAACCAGGGCGAAGTATCGTAGATGTTGCGATTTGAGTTGAGAGGAATTTCGCCGTTTTCTTGTCAAATCGAAGAAAAAATTGAAAAAAACGCCCCCTCCGACGATTCCAGGCCAACTGTTACACTGAACGGGCGTAATTTCACGGCCTCCAGAAGCCGAAACCCAGACGATTTCTCGCCTAAAGGAGACGGGCTCATGCCTACCCCCCTAGATCTGTATAAAGAGCACGAAGAACTCAAGGAACAAGACAAACTTGAAGAGGCAATCGGCAAACTTAAAGAGGCAATCGAGGCTGATAGCGCCTTCGCCATGGCGCACCTTGGGCTGGCCGTGCTTCTGGGACGCGTTGGTCGGCACGATCAGGCGGTCGAACACGGCAAAACCGCCTGCGAACTTGAGCCAGACGACAGCTTCAATTTCACCGCCATGAGCGTCACCTACCAGCGAGCGTACGCCGGCACGCAAGAAACGCAGTACGTTCAATTGGCCGAAGACGCCATGGCCCGCGCCCACCAACTGCAAGGCCAAACGGGGCACGGCCACTAGGAGTTTGATAAATAAGTTGGCGGTTTGTTGAGAGAAAAAGCCCGGCATTTTCAAAATGCCGGGCTTTTAATTCGGCAATATTTTCACGCGGCTCCAATGCGATAGCGTTCCATGACATACCCTGAAAGTAAACAACCACGTGCTTGCTTTTCGTTATTTCGGCCACTCGCGCCGTCTGCCGAAGGCGCCCGTGCGGCATTTTTCGTTGCCGCGATGCTCGCCGCGACGTTGTTCATCGACGGCCTTGCCAACCAGACGTTTGCCGTCGAACCTATTGCGGTTGCACATCGGGGGCTTTCGCGGCACGCGCCCGAAAATACGTTGCCCGCCTTTTCGACCTGTGTTGATTTGGGGATTGGCATCGAACTCGATATTCGCACCACGCAAGATGGCCGCTTGGTGGTGCTGCACGACGATACCGTGGGCCGCACCACCAACGGCCGCAATGTTTCCATTCGCCAACTGACGCTCGCCGCCGCCCAAAAGCTCGATGCCGGAAGTTGGTTTGGCCCGACCTTCAAAAACGTGCGCATTCCCACGCTCGAAGAGGCGCTATCGTTGGTGGCGGCGAGAAAACGGGAGCCGACTATCTTGGCGCTCAATGTGAAGCAACTGTCGCCAGCGGGTGAGCAGGCGTTTGTCGATTTGGTGGCGAAATACGACCTGTTCGCGGAATCGTTCGCCTTCGATCAAAATGCCGCCATGAGTCGGCGTCTCAAAAAAATCGACCCGCGCATGCGCATCGGGCGGAATGTCGGCCGTAACGATGTCGAAAGACGTTTGCGAGAAAATGATCTCGATGTGTTCCTGCTAACCTTCGCGCCCGACAAAAAAACGGTCGAACGCCTCCACCGCCACGGCAAACAGGTGCTCTACAATTTTGCCGGACCGGGCGCCGGCCGCAGAAATCCTGCCGTTTGGAAGCAAGTTCAAACAGCGGGAATCGACGGCCTCCTGACCGACTACCCCCTGGAATGCCTTCAGGCGTGGCGGGCCGATGGCGACAAACGCCAGCGTTAGGCAACCGCCGGGCGGTCCATTTCAGAGTAGGGATAGTAACCCGCCTGTTTTAATTCCGTGATCAATTTCCGGCCGCCGTGTTTGCGCGCGTAGTCCAATTCCGAGCGGTGAATCTCGATGACGGCAAGTAGGCCGAATTCCGAATGTTCTCCGTCAAAACCGTAAGCGTCGAAGATCAAGCACTTACCTCCGACCGTTTCCATTTCTTCGGGAAACTCGCAGGTTTCGTGGGGGTTCAAGGTCGCTTCCGCGCTGTAGGGAGCGATGCAATTGAGAATCGCATTGATGGTAATATGCGCACGGCCAAACGGCGTGGATTCATCTTGGGCGTCGTCGAGCGATAGGGAATGACGTGTGAATATGACGAGTTCGTAGGTATCGAATACGTTGTTGGAGGAGCCCTCGCCGGGGATTTCGCAAAGCTCCTTGGTGGCGATAGCAGTTCCGGGGATGCCGCTCGGAAAGTAGTAAAGATCGAGGCCGCCGCCGAGGTAATAAGGAATGATCGCGTGCATCACGTTACCGTGTTCGGCGCCAAGCGATTCGACCATCAACGCGGTCTTTTCGTCGTACCATTCTTGGGCGATTTTTTCGTCGTGATCTTCGGTCATGGCGAGACCTCATTGCAAAACTGGCGAACTTACACTATTGCCAGTTTATAAATTCCTACTGTAATAACAAGAAACAAAACGGCAAAACAACCGGAGGATTCAAGCTCCTTCCAATCGCGGGCTTCTTTCCATGTTGCGGCGCCGCGAAGATATTCCAAAAAGGCGGCTTCGACCTGTTCCTTCGTCACGTCCTTCGTTGCCCTGAAATGTTTGCCCGACGGCGCATCGTGGTACTCTAAGGCGTAGGGGTCGTCCATTTCGCCGGCGGCTTGAATGAAGCTGCCATCGTCGGCGGTCAAAATAATGTACTCACCACGCCCGGAATTATCGGCGAAAGCGCGCTCGATGTCTTCAGGAGTCGCCCGCCTTGCCGAGAGTGACTGTGCAGTTTCGAGGTCCATGGGAGTTCTCGTGTTTTGGTGGACCAACTTGGTCTTCGATGGCGGTTCGAGTCTCATCATATACCAATCAGCGATGGGGAATCGTGTGGATCGGCGTTGCGCGGCGACATTCACACCGCCGCGGCGTAGGAGTTCACGCTCTAGCGTGTTTTCGTATTGTCGGAGTTCACGCTACGGCGGGAGTTTTTCGACATTAAAGCCGGCGAAAACAGCCTAAAGGCTGAACTCCAACGGTTCCCAAAACAGCCTAAAGACGGAAATCCCACCGGCGGCGGCACATGGGCGAACTTTCCGGATGGCAACGTTTGTGACAAAAACAGGCGTAGCGCCGGCTGGCGTTTTATTGCCGGGATTTTGCCCAGCCAAACACGATACAGAGGTTGAAGGGCCGCGCATCTGACGGATCAGTTTGTGCCGCGGCCGCCACTGCGCACGAATCGTAAATGCAACTTGGTCGAACGGAGTCGGTGATGACGCAGCGCGGGGCGCTCCCTAGAATGGCGTGGGCGGCAACGATCATCGCGGCGGCGGTCGTGGTATTCGTCGCCACGAATTGGCGAGCCGGCAGCCACACTGCCCGCGTGATTGCGGCGCCGCATGTCGTGGCGGCGGTCGAGCATCCTTTCGACCCCGATTGGCCCGAAGTCTGGACCCTCGTTTCTCAGAAATGCGGGAGCTGCCATCGTGCGAAAAACGATTGCTCCGACTTCACCTCCTACGAGCTTCTGATTACTGCGGTCGACGAACGCGGCGACCGTTTGATTCTGCCCGGCAATGCCGAAAGCTCGTCTTTTTTTGAGCAAGTGAATTGGAACGTGCATGCACGGCGCGACTCCATCGCGCCCGACCAGCCCACGATGCCGCCGGAGCAAAGCGAGTGGCTCACAGCTGGTCAGATTTTCACCATCCGGCGTTGGATCGATCACGGCGCCCTGGAGTACAAACTGCCGGACCAATGCTCACCGCGTCCGCTGATGGAAATCGATTTCCCCTCGGCCAAGGTTTGCAAGGGATGCCACCCTCGCCAATACGAGCAATGGTCGAGTTCGATGCACGCCTACGCGCAGCACAGCCCGGTGTTCGAGGCCTTTAACCTGACACTGATCGAACGCACCAGCGGAACGATCGACACCTTCTGTTCGCGCTGCCATACGCCGGTCGGCACGACTCTCGGGGAGAACGGTTCGCTCAGGAATGTGCATCGGTCGAGAATCTCGATGGAAGGCGTGACCTGCATCGTGTGCCATCGCCGCGAAGACGCACGTTACAAATCGAACGGCCGGCTGAGGATCACGCCGGGCGATCTGAACGAAGAATGCATTTACGGGCCGTTTGAAAGTTCGCACGTCGAGGGTGTTGATTTTCATCCCTCGGAAAGCAGTCCTTATATTAAGACGTCGCAGTTTTGCGGAGAATGCCACGACGTGACCAGTCCGGCGGGCGTTCGGCTGGAAGAGGCCTTTAGCGAATGGCTGAATAGCCCGGCGGCGCGGCAAGGCGCAACATGCCAGCATTGCCATATGGGCCCGGTGCAGGGAATCGCGATTCCCGACAACCACCGCCCCTGGGGCCGCTCGGCGGAAGTGCCCGGCGTTCCAGCGGAACATTTGCCGCTGCGCAGGATTACCGATCATTCGT
Source organism: Planctomycetota bacterium (assembly GCA_024276655.1). Taxonomy (GTDB): domain Bacteria; phylum Planctomycetota; class Planctomycetia; order Pirellulales; family Pirellulaceae; genus SZUA-33. Next base: position 2,707 of record JAJRWU010000324.1, on the reverse strand, counting down.
TCGCCGGGCCCGATTATTCGCTCCTGCCCGATACGGAGTTCCCGCACAAGTTGGATTGGATGTACGAAGTCGACTACCGAAATCCCGCGTTGCTCACTCCCCACCAGCAAAGCACGCTCACGGCGCTGCGCCACAAAAACCGAGAAGCGCTGGCGCGAGCAGACGCCAAAAGGTTTGAGGTGCTCTCCAACGCCGCTCGCCTGTATGTTTCACAGCCGAACCGGGCCAAGTGCGGGGAACGCATCAAGATCGCCGTCGACGTAAAAAGCATTTTCAGCGGACACAATCTGCCCACGGGCTTCACCGCCGAACGGCAGGTTTGGGTGTCGGTGGAAGTGTTCGATCCGCAAGGGCGGCGCGTGTTCGCCACCGGCGACCTCGACGACAACGGCGACCTGCGAGATTCCCACAGCCACGACGTGCTCACCGGCGCCACGCCGGCCGACCGCCACTTGATGAACTTTCAAAATAAATTTATCTCGCTGACCACGCGGGGCACGGAGCGTTCGGTGGTTTTGCCGGTGAATCGCGACCTAGCGCCGTTGAGTTTGTTTCGTCCGGCGGCGGGCATTCCGATTTCGTTTGGTCGGCCGTTTTCGTTTCGCATTGCCAAGGGGAGCATACCGCCGCTGGCGAGTCGGGGAAAAACGTATCACGTCACGCTCCACGCCGCCGGACCGCATCGCCTTTTGGTGCGGCTGCATTTCCGCAACCTGCCGCCGAATTTGCTGGACCATATCGGGGCGCCGCACTTGAAGCAGTTGCTGGAAGATGTCGTGATCGCCGAACATCAGGCGATGATTCAAGTCGACCGTTAATCGTTTTTGACAATTGCGCATGAGCCGTTTGACTCTCATAACGCTGATCGGACTGTTGGCGGCGCCGGGAATTCCCCCTGCCGCGTTCGGTCGAGATGCGCTCTTCCCGCCAGCGCCTTTGCCCGCCGCGACTTTGCCCGCCGCGCCTTTGCCCGCCGCGACTGCGTTCCAATCGCCTTTGCTCTCGGAAGTCCCTATACTCTCGGAAACCCAGCCGCTGGCGACGTTTGTTCTCTCGAACGACAAACCAGACGCCCAGAAAAACGAGGGCCCTAGTTTGCTACCGGCGCCAAAACGCGTCGCGCCATCGCGGCCGCCAATGCCGCCGGAACGGATCGCTCCCGGCAGTGTGAACGGCGATTTCCCCGCCTTGCCGCCCGACCCGTACGCCGCCCGGCTGCCGCCGCTGCCGCCGCTGGAAGAGGAATTATGGCTGCATGGAGGTTCGCAACTGTATCAACCTGAAGGCGACCGGCTCAATTGGCCTTCGCCCGGTGAGGCCCACTACGACCTCTTGCGGCTGCCGGAAAACTGGCGAAAGCCGCGCCCCTTGCAGGCCTTTGCCGATTTTGTCGGACCCGGCCCGATCCCGCCCGCTCGATTCCAATGGCCCGGCGCCGGCGGGTACGCCTGGGAGCCAAGGTTCGTCGGCTTCGGCAGTTACGAACTGTTCGGCTTTGCCCTGAAGGAAAACAACCAACGGCAAGACGTCGTCGGCCACCAACTTTTGGCCGATCTCGACCTGCGTCTGACCGGAACCGAACGCTTCCATGTGCAATTCCGGCCCGTGGGAATGAAAGGCACCGGCGGGTCGTACTATCAGTTCAGCGATCCTGAGGGGTACGTCGATAACGCGACCGGTAAGCCCGATCGTTTTTGGTTCGAGGCGGAATTGCATAGCCTGCTGGGTGCGTTTCTCGACCCGAACGCCGTCCGAGATTACAACGTCGTGCTGGGGCAGTTTCCGTTTGCCCTACATAATTCGTTGCTCATCAACGACGACATTTTGGGCTTCGTGCTCAGCAAAAACACGCTCTACCTGAAAGCGTGGAGTAATGTCAATGTTCAGGTTTTCGGCGCCTACGATGAAGTTGACGCCTTTCCCGATGGTCAGGCGCAGCTCTACGGCGGCCACGTTTCCGCCGACCGAAATCGTGTTTTTTACGAAGCCACGTATGCGTTTCTCCGCCGCCGGTTCGATAGCGGCCGCAACACGCATTACGCCGCCCTGAGCCGCACGCAACTGTTTGGCGCCACCACGCTCGCCGGCCGGGCGTTGTTCAAGTACGGCGACCGAGACGGTTCCGGCTCCGGCCAACTGTTTGTGTTGGAGTCGAACCGCACGCGCGTCTTCGACCACGGCCGGCTGGGCGTCGAGAAGGCGGTTTTTTACGGCAACCTGTTTTGGGCCAACGACGGTTGGACGCCCATCAGCGGCGGCAATTTCAATCGTCTTCGCACGTCGTTCGCAACCAACCCGTTGGTGCGTATTTCCGCCGGCGCGCCGCCCAGCGATACCTGGGGCGCCGCGTTTGGCGTACAACTATTTCGTCATGATCAAGACGAATCGTGGGTTCCGGAAATCGCCTACGAACAGCGCGACGGCCAACCGGTTGCCGCCGTGAGTTTGCGATACCTGCGCAAAACCGGTGCGCGTACTTTCCTGGAGGCCGTTGGCGTGGCGGCCTTTTCCGACGACTCCCGGTTCGAGCGGCGGGGCCTCTTTGCTTCGCACTCCATCGTGTTTTAGCGACGTAGCAACGATAGGGGTAGGGAGAACCGGTTGAATTTCCGGTTCCCCCTCCCTCCGAACCGTACGTGCGGTTCTCCCGCATACGGCTCTCCAGTTAGTAGTTTCCCTCAAGGGATTGGACGAAACGGCGATGGGC
>JAJRWU010000034.1 GCA_024276655.1 Planctomycetota bacterium | reverse complement strand
TAAAGAAGCTCCGTGGCGACCGCTGAGTCTGCGTGTGCCGACCGACGAAATGCCTTTGGTAAGCCGGATGCGGGAAATCCGCACGTCCGGTTTGATGAGGGGGGAGGGGCGTCATTGACGCTCCTCCTCTACTCGACCGTTAAAACGTTCACCCGTAAACCCATGAGTAATGTTGGGAGTTCCGTCCAGAGCGCGTGGAGTTGTGATCGTAATCTGTTCAAGAGTTCAAACTTGTGAACGGTTGCAATGAATGTCGCTTTTCGGTCCTCGAAAGACGACCATAAGGCGAGCGGCCCTCGTCAACCCTGGGGATATTGCCGGCAGTATTCGTAGAGCGCCATGGCGGTTGCCGTGGCGACGTTGTAACTATCGGGTTGTCCAAAGACGGGAATCTCGACGGCGTCGTCCAACAACGCCAATAAGTCGTCGGTCAGCCCCAATCGCTCATTGCCGACCACTAACACCGTTTCGCGCGGAAACGCATATTCGCAAAGGTTCGTCGAACGCGTTGTCTGTTCCAAACCAACGATGCGAAACCCTTCTTGCCGGAGCGATTTCAACACCGGCGCCAAACTGCGCCGCCGCTCCAGTTGCAGAAACTCCAGGCTATCGCGAGCGATTTTTGGATCGACCGCCGCCGAACCTGCGGCAATCACCCGGCGTACGCCACAACAACCGGCGGCGCGCACGATTCTCGCCAGATTCACATTGCTCCGCAGCGGCGGACAAGCCACCACCAGCGGGCGTTCTCTTTCCAGGGAGCCGATCGGCCGATGCCGCAGGTGCGCGAATGGGTTCATGTTGGTATCGGTCTTTGTGTTCGCGATTTCCGCGCCAAAAAATGCCTCACGTATTTGAGCCCTGACTTATCAAAGCTGGCTGTGGCGGCTCATTCGGCGCCGCGTTTTTCCAGAAAAGCAAACAGGTCGGCGATTTCCGCCAACGTCAGTCGGTCGAACGTTCCTCGCGGCATGGCCGATTGTTTGTTTCTCCGCGAGGCTTCGATTTCGCCCTTCGCGATTTCGACTTTCTCGCCGTTATTTTGCAGCACCGCGATCTTCCCGCCGCCAATGTCGCCCACGACGCCGGTATACGATTGGCCGTTGGTCGTGACGACCGTGTAGGTGAAAAACTGATCCGAAATAAGCTCCGAGGGAAAGAGCACCGCCCGCAGAATCTCCTTGCGCTGCAGCCGACCGCTGATTTCGGTCAACTCAGGACCGAGCGTTTCTCCCCGACGGCCGACCCGATGGCATTTTTGGCAATCGGCTTTTTTGAAGGCCAAGGCGCCGCGCGCCGCATCGCCCCGTGCGCCCGCCGGGCTATAAACGAACGCCCGGAGCGCGGCGTAGGAATATTTTTCATCCGGCAGCGACTCCGCCGTTCGCGGCGCCGCCGTTTCAGGATACTTGGCCTCAAACCAAGCTTGCCATTTTTGCAGGCCGACCGCCGGGGAGTCGGTCGGCGAGGAAGCATGATGCGAAGCCCAATGTTCGAGCAGGGCAATCGCCGCCGGCCCGCCTTCCACGGGCGCCGCAACGCCCAATAGGATCACCTGCCGCAGATGCTCCGGCTTGGTGGCGCGTTGGCGAAAGGTTCGCAGGGCGCGCATCACGAGCGCCGCCCGGCGACCTTCCGCTAACCGTAACGACCGCACCAGCAGCCGCCATTGCTGCGGACGGCGCCTTTTTTTCCGCAAGGCGTATTCCGCCAATGCCTCGGCCACAAGATGCCGCCGTTCGGGATACGTTTCAAAAATTTGTTGGAGTTTGGCGAGCTGCAAACGATCGTCTTGCAGGGCCATGGCGAGGAATGCGTCGTGTAATATTTTCTCGCGATCAGCATCGAACGGCAGGGCGTTTTGCAACAGGCTGGGGGCGGGGGCGCCGGTCGGCGGCGTTGGTGTTGTCGGCGCCTCAGGCGGACTGACAAGCGGTTCGCTCTTGGATGAATCGCCATTGAAGAGATCATCGCCCAGCAGGTTGCTTGGCAGGCAGACGCCGAGCAACAACAGCAGTGAAAACAAGAGCGAAAACGCGGGGGGCTGTCGAACGAGGGGCGTCATGGGGTCGGGTTCTCGGGGGCGGACGTGTTTCACTCACCATACCTCCATTGTAACCAACGGCGTCGAGAATGCGGCGGAGCTTGGAAAGTGTGGAGCGATTAAATCCCGAATAGGCGCCAGAGAAGCCCGGCTTTTTCAAAAAGCCGGGCTTCTGGGCCGGGCCATCGCTTTTCCACGCTTCTTTATTGGACGGCCTCCAGGCCGCGCTCCAGCGATTCCAGCACGAATTCCGTCGATTCATCGCCTACCGAAAGCCGCAGGAGCCCTTCCCCGATGCCCAACGCTTCGCGCTCGCCGGGCGGCAGGCTGCGATGGCTGGTGCTGGCAGGATGGCTCAATGTCGTGCAGATTTCGCCCAGCGAGGGGCAAAACGGCAATGGCGTCGCGCCCAGGAATTGGTCGACGGCGGCGCGTCCGCCGGCGAGTTCAAACGAGATCATGGCGCCGAAGCCTTCCAGCAATTGCCGCCGGGCTAATGCGTGTTGCGGATGCGACGCCAAGCCAGGATAAATGAGGCGGCTCAGTTCCGCGCGGCCCGTCAGAAAATTCGCCGCTTCGAGGGCCGTGCGGTTTGCCTGGCGGCAGCGCAGGTGAAGCGTGGCGAGTCCGCGCGAGGCCAGCCAGCAATCGAAGGGCGCGGCGGAGAGTCCCCAAGTGGAAAGCGTGTCTTCGACATGGCGCCAAGCGTTTTGGGTCCCGCACAACGCACCCAGACAGACGTCGCTGTGGCCGTTGATCATTTTGGTCACGCTTTCCAAGACGAGGTCGGCGCCGTGCTCCAACGGTCGGCACACCATCGGCGTGGCGAAGGTGTTGTCGACCAGCAACAGCGCGCCCGCTCGGTGGGCGATATCTGCCAAGGCCGATAAATCGGCCACTTGCAACGTTGGGTTGGCGAGCGTTTCGACAACCAGCAGGCGCGTTTTGGAAGTTACGGCGGCGACCGTGGCGGCAAGGTCGTCGGCGTCGACCACGGTTGCATCTATGCCGAAACGCCGGGCTTCGGTGGTCAGAAGTTGGAGGCACCTGCCGTACAATCGCCTGCTCACAACCACATGCCCGCTCGCTTCCAATTGAGAAAGCAACACCAACGACATCGCGGCCATTCCCGAACCGGTAATCACGGCGTGGTCGGCGACGTGGAGTTTTCGCAACTTTTCGGCCAGCAGGTCGGCGTTGGGGTGCCCGTCTCGCAGGTAAACATAACCTTCGCCGGCGCCGCCCAAAAGTTGCTCGGCCTCCGCAGTCGATTCGCAACGATAGACGGTCGAGAGTTGTATCGGCGGCGAGAGCGGCTGCGTGGAGGAACGCGGCAACGGTTGCTCACGCGCACATATATCGTCAGGACGTTCAGGCATGGGCGGTTTATGTTCCAAGGAGCGTTCGAGAAATAATTGTCGTATGGTCGCCTTTCGCTCCGCGAAAGAACGCTACCGCGTTTTCTCGAATCGATCAAGTGGAACGACGAGATCGTATCGATCTATTCCATGTGCTCCGGCACAAAGGGCTTGCATTCGGCCACACGATGGAAGATAGTTTTTAGCTGCATTCGGTGAGCTCCGATTTCACCCACGAATTCTTTTGCAGAACCTTTTTTGAGAAACATGCGATGCGTTTGGGAATCGAAATCGGCGGGACAAAGCTGCAACTCGGCGTGGGCGGCGGTCAGCAGGCGAAGCTCGTCGCGCTGCGGCGGGCGGATATTGACGCGGCCGCTGGCGCGGAGGGAATCTTGCGGAAAATCGCACGGCTGGGCGGCGAACTGACAAGCCAGTTCGACATCTCGCACGTGGGGGTCGGGTTTGGCGGGCCGGTCGATCCTGATTTGGGCGAGGTCATTACGAGCCACCAAATTACCGGTTGGGATCATTTCAAATTGGCCGATTGGCTCGACCGACAATTCCATGTTCCCGTGACACTGGCCAACGATTGCGACGCCGCCGCGCTGGCTGAAGCATCGTTCGGCGCCGGCCGTGGACGGAAGTCGGTTTTTTATGTGACGGTGGGCACGGGCGTAGGCGGCGGCTTCGTGCAAAATGGCCGTCTGCCCGGCGCGGGACGTCCCGCCGTTTCCGAAATTGGCCATTTACGGCCCGGGCTCGATTGCCGCAACGCAGGCCAAACGGTCGAATCGCTGGCCAGCGGTAGAGGCATTGAAGCAGCCATGCGGCGCCAACTGGCCACGTTGCAAACCCAACATGGGTCTTCCCAGCCACCGACGGACGCCCTCGAATTGCTCGGCCTTCGCCCCCACGGCGAGCAACTCACCGCTCGCGATATCGGCCAGGCGGCGGCCCACGGCAACGCTCTGGCGGCGGACGTTTTGGCCGATGCACTCAGAACGCTGGGCTGGGCGATCGCGCAGGTTATCACGCTCACTGCGCCGGAGGTTGTGGTTGTGGGCGGAGGCGTGTCGCTGATGGGAGAAGAACTGTTTTTCGCGCCGTTGCGAAGAGAAGTCGCGACGTATGTGTTTCCGCCGCTGGCCGACTCGTATCAGCTCGCGCCCGCCGGTTTGGGTGAGGAAACCGTGGTGTTTGGAGCGATTGCCTTGACGAGTCTTTGAAGCTGCCCGCAACGGGGATACACCCTCACTTTGCGTCCACATTGGGCTATACTAGGGGGGGAATCAGCCTTGGTGTTTATTGGGTTCTTCGATGACGTTTCAATTTAGCTGTCCACACGGGCATCATCTGACCACGACCGACGACCGCATCGGCAAACCCGGTAGCTGTCCTGATTGCGGCGTGAATTTTATCGTGCCGAAGCCCCAGGCGGGCGATTCTTCGCCGCCGGCGGACGAAATCATCATTTTTCTTTGTCCCAACGGTCACAAACTCAACGGCCCCCGGCGACTACAAGGCGCTGCCGGGCAGTGCCCTCATTGCGGGTCGAAATTCCAGATTCCCACCTATCCCGACGACGAGCAATTCCACGAAGAGGCGGGCGCCTTGCTGGAAGACGGTTCGATCTCCGACTTGGCGCAGCTGAACGCCTATGAGGAAAGCGGCAGCGGAAAATTCTCCGCGTCCGGCAGCGGATTCCGCATCGACGACTCCTGGAACGAACCCGGCGTGGCGCCGTTCTCGGCGCCTAAACCAACCACGCACCCGTTGGCGAAGTTGATCGGCAAATACTGGAAAGAGGCCGGGGAGTCGGTCGAGATTCACTACGGCGAAGACGACATTTTGCGGCCCGACGCTTTCGCGGAGCAATTCTCGCGGCATTCGCACGGCATGTTCGGCGTGAAGAATGAAGACGGCACGGTATCGCTGGTGGCCATCGCCTGGGAAAGCGTGCGCCGCGTCGTGATTCCCAAACTGAGCCAACTCCCGCAGGAATTCAAATAAGCACCGCTCGATAAATAACTGTCGCATTTGTGTAGCCATCGTCGCCAGACGGTGGGTGAGCGGTGAACCACCTCACGCTCTGGCGAGCCATGGCTACGACACGAATTCTCCGCTCGATGCTAAGCTGTTTTTCAGCAGCGGCTATTCGTAGTCTGAGAGGTCGTTTTCGCTGATCATGCGAAATTCCTTGGCGGCCAGCGTTTCCATTGCCATTTCGATATTGTCGACCATCAAGGCCACCGCCGGCCTGCCGTGCGGGCGAATGATCAGAGGATAGGCCTGCACGATATTTATTTCCGCCTGCAAGAGCGCCGTGCAAACATGGATCAGCGGTTGCGGGCCGTCGGGCAGTTCAACGCCGATGAGGTCGGTTTCAATCATCGGCAGGCCGGCGCGTTCGAGAATTTCGCGGCCTTGTTCCGGATGGCTGAGCAAAACTCGAACAAAAGCGCATTCGGTGGAATCAACGATCGAAAAAGCGACGATCCGAACCCGGCTCCCCTCGAACCGACGAACCACCTCCAAGAGTTGGCCCACCCGGTTCTCCAAAAACACGGTGAATTGCCGAATGGTCGGGTAATTTCGCCCGCGCATCGTGGCGAAATTCGTTTCTGCGCCATCTCCGATGCTCATGCTTTTTGGCTCGTTCTGTGTAGTGTGCCGATTCCAGATCCGCCGCCGCTTCTTCACCAGCAACGTGAGGAGATACATCTTGCCTTAGAACCGCACTATAAGGCGTGATTCGTCAAGAGGTCAATACATGCGGGAATTTGTCGACGACTTTGCAGCGTTTTGCAGCCGGACATGAGCAGTTCGTTTTCCGCCGGGGCGTGTTGTCGAAACGCAGGTTTCCGATCACAATAGCCGCTTCGAGGTTGCTCCGCTCTTGTCGAGCAATCCTGCGGACAAAAATACCCATGGGAGGGCGTTTCGCTGAAGAAACGCATGCCTGATGCCAAGCTGCGTACTTGCCTACTCGGGAGGACTCGACACCTCGGTCATTCTGCTCTGGTTGCAGGAGCAGGGTTACGACGTCCATGCGGTTTACGTCGATCTGGGGCAACCCTGCGAAGACCGCGCGGCCATTTTGGAAAAGGCGCACACCGGCGGCGCCGTGAGCGCGCAAATTGTCGATGTGCAGGAAGAGCTCTGCCGCGATTTCGCCTTTCCCGTGCTGCAATGGCAGGCCAAGTACGAGAGCATCTATCTGCTGGGCACTTCGATCGCCCGGCCGCTGATTTCCAAGGTTTGCCTGCAAATTGCCCGAGAAGTTGGGGCAGACGCCTACGTTCACGGCGCCACCGGCAAGGGAAATGACCAATGCCGATTCCAACTCGCCGCCGAAGCGCTCGATCCACAGGTGCAAGTGGTGGCGCCCTGGCGGATGGAGTCTTTTCGCTCGCAGTTTCCCGGCCGCACCGAGATGATCGACTATTGCCGCGAAAAAAATATTCCCGTCAAGGCGACCGCCGCCAAGCCCTACAGTTCCGATGAAAACTGTTTGCACATCAGTTATGAGGCCGGCAGACTGGAAGACCTGGACGTGAACGGCGTTGGCGTGGTCGATTTCGGCATGACGGTTTCACCGCAGGCAGCGCCCGATGAAGTCGAACAGGTGACGATTTCGTTTGAGTCGGGCATGCCGGTGGCCGTTAACAACAAGCAGTTGCCTGCGCTGGGTATTGTGCAAACACTGAACGAAATTGGCGGCCGCAATGGCGTGGGCCGCATCGATATGGTCGAAAACCGTTTCGTCGGCATGAAGAGCCGGGGCGTGTACGAAGCGCCGGGCATGACCCTGCTTTACGAAACGCACATGGTGCTGGAGCAATTAACCGTCGACCGCGAGTTGATGCACTTGCGCAGCCGCTTGGCGCCGGAAGTCGCGGAATTGGTCTATTACGGTTTTTGGTATTCGCCCAAATTCGACGCCCTGCTGGCATTTAACCGGGAAGCGCAAAGCCGGTGACCGGCGAAGTGCGGCTGGGATTGTACAAAGGCAATATGTTCGTGGAGAGCCGCCTGAGTCCCCACAGTTTGTACGATGAAGGCGTGGCCACGATGGAAGGCGGCGGTTCGTACAATCAAGACGACGCCGAAGGCTTCCTGCGCATTCAGGGCCTGCCTTCCAGAGTGCAAGGCCGCGTGAACCCGCGCGAATTTTAGCGCCGCGAGGGCTATGCCGCACACACACACACAAGAAGCCCGGCTTTTTCAAAAAGCCGGGCTTCTGTATTACGGTAACGCCTTCGCGGCATCGATATTGCGGCATCAAGGCATTTAGAGCTGGCTCAAGGAGTCGTCTTTTTCAGCACGCACAGCCCGCGACTTTGCAGCACGCTCGGCGGCTACTTGGGCGATGCGAACGGCTCGCCGCATTTGCTGGAGCGTGAAGAACGGCTCCGTTGAGCGGTCGAAGTGCTCAAAGCCGATCTTCTGGGCCAGTTCCGCCCAGCTCATTTTGTCGGTGTAATGCCAAGCAGCGGCTTGCGCCGAAGCTTGATCGACTTCGCCGCGTCCTAGCATTTTGCAAACTTCAATCACATTGGCGTCTTGCGTGTAGGACTCGATCGGTTTGATGTCGTAAGCCATTCTCGGCCTGGGGTCTTTCTTGCCGTGTTCGAGGCAGAGCATCACGGCTTTGATCTTGCCGGCCCGCTCCGGAGCGACATTGAAAAACCCACCGCCGCCACCGCCACCGCCGCCGCCAAAACCGCCGCCGCCGCCGCCAAAACCGCCGCCGCCTTGGCCGCCGCCGCCGAAGCCGCCGCCTTGGCTTTGCCCGCCGCCGCCGAAGCCGCCGCCGCCGCCGCCCAAACCACCGCCGCCGCCGCCGAATCCGCCGCCGCCACCGCCGCCGAATCCGCCGCCGCCGCCAAATTGCGCCAGCACTGGCACTCCGGCAAACGCTTCAGGCAATTGAATTTGCAACGGTTTTTTTGTTTTGTTGCGTATCAGCACGTTGCCTTGCTTGGCGTTCTTGGGGATGTACCTGACCTCAATCTGCCCCGCCTTGATGGCCGCGAACATTTCGACGCGTTCGCCGACGAAACGTTTTTTTGCCTGGGCCTGTTGGGGCGCCAAAAACACGCTGGATGCAAGCAGAGCGCTCGCCAACGCCGTCATGACAAGGCCACTGCATAAATAACGGAACTTCTTCATGGAAGCACTCTCTGTCTGTTCTCATTGGAGAAGAGGAGAAACCGCAGCCCGTTCAATAGGGGCGCAGACGGGTCGGTCGACACTTATACCTTCTAACACAACTTGGTAGGTCAGCTTCAAACTCCGTGTTTGAATCGCCAAACAGGGGT
>JAJRWU010000323.1 GCA_024276655.1 Planctomycetota bacterium | reverse complement strand
TGCTCGCACTCGCAAGCGTCTTCGTCGATTGTTATTGAAACGCAACCGGGTTAATCGAAAGCGACTTAGTCGCACGGTTCGATGGCCGAACGCCTACTTTACGGATCATGGGTTTCGCAGCCTGAGCGACGCCCATCGCCGGTTCGTCCAATCCCTTGAGGGAAACTACTAACTGGAGAGCCGTATGCGGGAGAACCGCACGTACGGTTCGGAGGGAGGGGGAACCGGAAATTCAACCGGTTCTCCCTACCCCTATCGTTGCTGAATTTACAGGCCAAATTAAAAGCCCGGCATTTTGAAAATGCCGGGCTTTTTTGAGTCGCGATCGGTAATTTATTTCAGAACTATTCTTTAGGGCATATCGCAACTCACGCCGCCGGCGGCGGGCACGTAGCAGGAGCGGGTGTAGTCCATCATCATGCGGTGCGAACTGAAACGCCAAGCCAGCGTGCTAATGGAATTCATCATCATTTTGATCCATTGCAACGGCAGGCCGTCGACGTCGCGTTGGTAGAATGTCGGAATGACCTGCTCTTCGAGCACGCGAAAAAGATGTTCCGCATCGCGATGATCGGTTTCTTCATCGGAAACATGGCTGGTTCCCACGCCAATGGCGAAGCCGTTGGAGCCGTCGTACGCTTCGGCCCACCAGCCATCAAGAACCGAGAGGTTCAGCCCGCCATTGAGCACCACTTTTTGGCCGCTCGTGCCGGAAGCCTCCAACGGACGACGCGGGTTGTTCAACCAAACATCAACCCCCTGAATTAAATGTCGGCAAACGTTGATATCGTAATCCTCGACGAACACGATTCTGTGTTTGAGCCGGTCGTCGTGCCGCGCATTGGAAATACGCTGGATCAGTTGCTTGCCCGGTTCGTCCTTGGGATGCGCCTTGCCGGCGAAAATAATCTGGATCGGGCGTTCGGCGTCGTTCAGCAGGCCGCAGATGCGGTCCATATCGGAGAGGAACAAATCGGCGCGTTTGTAGGTGGCGAAACGGCGGCCGAAGCCGATCGTGAGAATGTTGGGATCGAGCACGTTGCGAGCCGCCTCAATCGATTCCTCGCTTTCGCCTCGCCGACGACATTGCCGACTCACGCGACGGCGGACGAACGCCAGCAACAGATTCTTCAACGCGTTGTGGGTTTCCCAGAGTTCACCGGGGTCGACTTTGTGAATGCTCTGCCAAGCATCGGCTTCGCCCACTTGGGTTCTCCAGCCGGCCGGGAAGTGGCGGTCGTAAAGATGCAGCATCTGCCAGGCGAGCCAACTCTGCGTATGAACGCCGTTGGTGATGTGCCCAATCGGAATTTCCTCCTCCACGCGCCAAGGCCAGAGGTGCGCCCACATACGCCGGCTGACATGCCCATGCAATGAGCTGACCGCATTGGCGCGGCGCGATAATTTCAAGCCCACGACCGTCATGCAGAAAGATTCGTTTTCGTTCTGAGGCTCCACCCGCCCCAACCCCATGAGTTGGTCGTGGGAGATTCCCAATTGATCTCGCAAGGGGCCCAAATGCTCCTCCACCATGTTGGCGTCGAACCGATCATGCCCGGCGGGAACAGGCGTGTGTGTGGTGAATACGGTGTGTTGGGCGACTTCGCGGAGGGCGTCGTCGAACGACATTCCATCGTGGTGGATGCGATGCCGAATCACTTCCAGCGGCGCGAAGGCGCTGTGTCCTTCGTTGAGATGATAAACGCCGGGCGTGATGCCCAGCGCTCGCAACGCCCGCACTCCGCCGACGCCCAGCACCATCTCTTGGCGAATGCGCGTACGCTGGTCGCCGCCATACAAACGGCTGGTGAGTTCGCGGTCTTCGGGTTTATTGCCTTCGACATCGCAATCCAACAGATAGAGCTTCACGCGCCCCACTTGCACCAGCCAGACCTTCGCCTTGAGTACGCCGTCGCGAGTTTCCACCTCCACCATGATCGGCTCGCCGTCGGGCGAAACGGCCGGCTGCATCGGCAGGTCTTCCACTTTCGTGTATTGGTATTCTTCAATCTGGTAGCCGTCATCGTCAAGACGTTGGCGGAAATAACCTTGATCGTAGAACAGGCCGATGCCAACCAACGGCACGCCCAAACCGCTGGCGCTTTTGACATGATCGCCCGAGATAACGCCCAAACCGCCGGAATAGATCGGCATCGACTCATGAATGCCGAACTCCGCGGAAAAATAGGCCACCGGTTTGGCGCCCAACACGCCGGCATTGGCGGCGCTCCAGGTTTTTTTGCTGGAGGTGTATTCCTTCAACCGACGGTAGGCGTGGTTGATGCGACTATAAAGCACCATTTCGCCCGCCCGGGCTTCGAGAGCTTCAGGCGTGAATTCCTTGAGCAACGCGATCGGGTTGTGGTCTAACTGGCGCCAGCGAATGGGGTCGAGGTCGCGAAATAGGTTGACCACCTCAGGATGCCACGACCACCACAAGTTATGGGCCACCGCCACGCATTTGTCGTAGAGCGTTTGCGCCGGCAATTCACCCACGGCTTCCACATTGTCGTTGCTTGCCACTGGAGGAACTTGCGTCTGGCTCATGGTTCTCCCTTTACATCTCGAACAGCTGGTTTGTCGCCTTGTTTCGTCCCGACTCAGGAGCACTCGAGAAATAGTTATCGAACGCTCACCCACTTTTTGAAAAAAAGTGGAACTGCTAAATCCCGAATGGACGGCTGACAAGCCCGGCTTTTTCAAAAAGCCGGGCTTCTCAGCCGGGGATGTCGTTTTTCCACACTTCACCCTGAGGCGAAAATCGGTAGTCGGTTCCTACTCCCGAAGCGACCTCATTGTCAAGTAGACGCTATCGGGTGTTGGCCGGGAAACCGCCAGTTCGATTAGACCCATTATTGCGGTTTTTCCCATTCCGTGAAAGACAATTTTTTATGCCGCTCGCCTGTGACGTTAGCTTAGGCATGGTAGGATGACTTTAACGTGCGGCCTGCCGCATGATGACGGGCGATTGCTGCTTTAGGCAGCTCGACAACGAGCCCCAAACATGTGATATGGTAATTCGAGGTGTAAAATCAGATCGAAATTTGTTGTTGTTAGATATTTTTTCGTTAAAATCCTCTTGCCGGGCAAGGACGCCCAGTTGCAGCAACTGGCGATCATCTGATTGGGGCAGAAAATAGGGTTGGGCAGAACCAGTGAGGTGCAAAAATAGTTTCTCTTGCTAAAGACGCCCCTTCTCAAGGGGGGCAGTGCTCTGGCAAGCCCCTTCACGTGAGAGGGGGCTTGGGAAGCCATTTGAGCGAGTGCGTTTTTTGATGGCCGCCAGTCGTTTCTCGTGTGTTTCGACTTTGCCCGATGTGTCGCCTAGCCACGATCGAGGAATTATGTCCCAGGATTCCAGCCCCATTGTTTTTGTCGTCGACGACGAACCGGTAGTTTGTCAATCATTGGTGGCGTTGTTAAGCGGCGAAGGCCACAATGCCCAATCCTTTCTGTCGGCTGAAGATTTTCTAGAAGATTTTGAATCGTCGCGGTGCGGCTGCCTGATAGCCGATGTCCGACTTCCGAACATGAGCGGCATCGAACTGATGCGGGAATTGTCGAAGTCGTCGCTGCATCCGCCGGTGATTCTGATCAGCGGCCACAGCGATATTCCGATTTGCGTGCAGGCGATGAAAGAAGGCGCGTTTCATTTCTTGGAGAAACCTTATCGCCCCTTTCAGTTGCTCGACATTGTGCGCAGCGCTCTGGAGTACGATGCAAAAACCCGTCGGGAACAGAGAGGGCGCCATGAGAAAGGCCAACGGCTGGCCCGCTTGGCGCCCGATGAATTGGTTGTGCTCAAGGGAATAGTGGCAGGCAAAACGAGTCGCGATATTGCCGCGGAAATGGACGTCAGCCTGCGCACCATAGAGTATCGGCGGGCGCGAATCATGGAAAAGCTGAATGTGAGCAGCAAGGCGGAAATGGTCGCGATTGCCATCGCGGCCATCGCGGCGGAGTAACATGCTTTCATACGCGGCGAAGCAGCGTGAAATTTGTGTGCTCAATTAAAAAAACCGGCTTTTTCAAAATGCCCGGCTTTTGGCTGCCGCAGGCGGCAACTTAGGCTCGCTTTGATGAACATCGGCAAATCCGGCTATGAGCCTCCGGAAGCTGGTTTCGCCGAAGCGGAATCGCTTGCCGTGTCGTGGAACGAGCGCCACACCAGCAAGCAGGCGCCGCAAACAAGGAGGCAGTCGGCAATATTGAAATTGGGCCAGACATGTTCGCCGTACGAAAAGAGAATCCAATCGCGAACTTCGTTGTGCCACTGGTCGGGCTGATTCGGGGCATGCCACAAACCCAAACGGTCGTAGAGGTTGCCGAAAATACCGCCCGTCACCGAGGAGAGCGCTCCGGTTAAATAAAGATCTTTCGCGGCGCCGGCGGCGAACAGCCAAAAAACAATTCCCACCGCCGCCAAGATGGACAGTATCGGAAAGATCCAACGAATTTCCGCGCCCATGCCAAACAGAGCGCCGGGATTGAGCGCCGTTTGAATGCCGACATAACCTTCCCAGATCCAGTATGTCTGGCCGGGAGGCATTCCCAGCCAATCGAAAACCCAGTGCTTGGTCCAGAGGTCTGCTGCAAAACCGCTAACGGCAATCAACAAAAACAGCAAGATCCGGCTCTTCGGGTAAGACGGCTGCGAAGACGTGAGTGCGTCGGAATCCATTTCCGTTTCATGCCCCAATCGGCCAATGTTTTGACTAGCATTTTGACCAGCCTGACGAAGAACGTGTGGAAAAGTCACTTCTCAATTCAGCAGCCCGATTTTCTCGAAAAGCCAAGTTTCTAGGCGCCATGTCGGAATCTGGCTATTCCACACTTCCCAGAAGCTGATTCCAGCATACAGAAGCAGCGTCAGACTACCTAGAGAGAATCGGCCGCGATGCGCATTCAATCATTCGGCGGGCGTCAGTTCGACTGCACCACGTCGGCGCATTTGACGCAATAGGGAGTGTGCGGAATGGCATTCAGGCGGGCCTTGGGCACTTTTCCTTCACACTCGGCACAGAGGCCATACTCGCGATTCTCAATGCGGACCAGCGCGCCTTCAATTTGTTCCAGAAGGTCGCCCTCGCTGGCCATCAGCGAGAGGGTGAATTCCTGCTCGAAATTGTCGGTTCCCAGGTCGGCCATGTGAATTGGCATACTGGAAAGGTCGCCACTGGCTTCGCTGCGCGTTTTGTTGAGCGCTGCGTCCGCCATTGCGTTGACATCGCCTCGCAAGCGAGCGCGCATTTGCAGCAAGCGCTCCTTGTAGACTTTCGATTCTGTCTTTAACATTGGTTTGGGCACAGCATTCTTCCTCAAAAGCGATTCCTCTTACAGGGGAGCAACTCCTCGCAACCGAAGGGCTATTCCAAGACAATTCAGTCTATTCCTGTCCCCTAAAAAGGTCAATATGCTGGCGCCTTTCATGATGCACCGACCCCCCCTAACGAGAGGGGGTTCTGAGGCGGGTGGTTGCTGGCGAACAGCCGGCGTTGTTTAGGGCGAGCGGCAGATGAAAACTTACCTAATACAAGCACGAAGCGCAAGCGAGTGAATCAGCAAACGGTCATTCCCGCGTAGGTGGGAACCCAAAAATAGTCACGGACTCCCTCTGCGTGCGGGTAAGTTATTTTCCGCCGCTCGCCTAGGAGCAGTTCCGAAGTAAGATCCCTCAGCCGATGAGCGTTCGCTCACGGTTACCAGTATTCGCGGAGAATCGGACCGCTAGCACGTTCCGGCTGATTTGCGCGGTGTTTGTGGCAAGAATAACCCAGGCTATCGCCCTGCTCAGTCCGACATGAAACACGGAAGTTATTTCAGGACAGGTCCTTAGCGTCGGTCTGTCGCGAGCGCGGAGGTTGTTTGTGTTGTGCCAGGGGAATCGAACCGAATCAGCCATTAAAATCACGAAAAGGACATTTTAATAATGATGATTATAACCTAACCTCGAAGGTTGGCGGCTCAGAGCGGGCGAAGGGAATCGAACCCTCGTAGTCGGCTTGGGAAGCCGATGCTCTACCATTGAGCTACGCCCGCTGCATTTTTGGGCCCGCTGCATTTTTGGGCCCGCTGCATTTTTGGGCCCGCTGCATTTTTGGGCCCGCTGCTTACACTTGCCAAGATCGCCATGGTAGACGATGATCGCGGCCCGCCGGGGAAATAATACGTTGCCTATCTCAAGCCGTTGTTTTTCTCGGCCAACCGCCTCATTTTTGGTCTAGTCTATACGCCCTATTTGGTCTAGTCTAAAGTCGGTGCTCCTTCCTGGCAATCAGTTTGCAAACTCGTTCTTCACGCAGACGGCTTTTCTTTATGGCGTTCGGCGATTCTCCCGCAACCAACTCCCACCACAAGGCAAGTTCGATCGAATCTTTCGATCGACTGGCGCAAATCTACCGAACTGCGGCGGCGATTATCGTCCAAAAGGGATTCGACGCCACCTCGATGAACGAAATCGCCTCGGCCCTCGATCTTACCAAGGCCGGCTTGTATCACTACATCCGCGGTAAAGAAGACCTGCTTTTTTCAATTATGCAATTCGCGATGGATATCGTCGACGAGAAAGTGCTAACGCCCGCCCGCAAGATTCAAGACCCCGAGGAGCGATTGCGGTTTACGCTCGCGCGGCACGCCGGAATGACGAAGTACGTCAAGGAAATCACGATTCTCGCGGAGGAAGTGGCCGCGCTTTCCGACGAACATCGAGATCTCATTCTCGAACGCAAGCGACATTACTTCGAATTTGTGCGGGCGACGCTCGTCGAACTGAATGAGCAAGGGAAACTTCGAGACCTCGACCCAACCATCGCAGCGCTGAATATCTTCGGTATGGTGCTGGGAATTGCCCGGTGGTACCGGCCCGATGGCAAATTGGGCCCGGAAAAAGTTGCCGAACAAACTTCTCGCCTACTTCTGGGCGGACTCCTTAAGTCGACTGAATAAAACGACTTGCGTCAATCTGTTTCTGCCAAGAAAGTTTTTCTCAGGAACCGACCGACCGGTAGGTTGCATTTTTTCGTGATTATTGTAGATATTTAGGTTAGCGCGTGTATTATTACACGAGGAACCCCTTTTCTACTCTCTCTTCCATCTCATTCTCTGGAGAGGCACGATGAATACTCGACCGACGCGTTCTGGAACCCGAGTTGGTTTCACTTTGGTGGAATTGCTCGTTGTGATCGCCATCATTGGCATTCTAGTGGCGATGCTCTTACCTGCGGTGCAAGCGGCTCGCGAAGCGGCCCGACGCATGCAATGTGGGAACAACTGCAAGCAAATTGGCTTGGCGATTCATAACTACCACGACACGTTCAAGGCGTTTCCAATGGCTTGGTATATTTCGATCGGCGCGAGGATCAACGCTGAGTAGTGGGGCACTTCGATTTTGCCGTTCATCGAACAACAGCCTTTGTATGATCAGTACGACCACAACATCATTGCCGCGAATGAAACTAGCCCGGCCAACGTGCTGGTGATTTCGACGCCGCTATCGGCTTTCGTCTGCCCTTCAGCGCCAGGCGGCGTGGAACGCCAATATAATGGCGATGCAAACGGCGCCGGGTTGCCGCTGACCTGGACCGCCGCAGCTTCCGATTACACCGCCACAACAGGGGTTCGGGGCTTCCTTTCCAACCTTGCCTACGTTTCGACTCCG
Source organism: Planctomycetota bacterium (assembly GCA_024276655.1). Lineage (GTDB taxonomy): Bacteria > Planctomycetota > Planctomycetia > Pirellulales > Pirellulaceae > SZUA-33. The sequence goes on along the minus strand of JAJRWU010000323.1, from coordinate 28,000 downwards.
GTAGGGCCCCGCAACGGCGTGCTGCAAGTGCATGGCCCGTTCGGCAATAATCGCACCAGCCGATTTGCCGGCGTTACCGATGGCACGGCAAACACCTTTATCGTCGGCGAACGAACCGGCGGCGGCATTATCTACAACAAGCGTCTGGCGGCGCCCACAGCCGTGCAGGCGGGAGCCATTCTGAACGGCGGCGGTTGGGGCGATGTGCTCAATGGCGAAAATTGGGTGTCGGGCAGTTTGTATACCGGCGCCACGAATCCCGCCGGTCCTGAAGGCCCCTGTGGTATCAATTGCACCAGCCAGCGCGGGCGAGGTTTTCACAGTTTCCATCCTGGCGGCGCTCAGTTTGTCATGGCTGACGGATCCGTGCAGTTCGTTAACGCGACAGTCTCCGCCTTGGCGCTCGCCTCGCAAATCACTCGCCAAGGGGGCGAGGTGGTGCCGAGTAACTAGGGCCTTCCGTTATACCAAGCTGGTTTTTCCCGTTGGGCGTTTTTTAGTTGTTCCCATCCTCCGTTCCGTGGAGTCTTGAAAAGAATGAGTTGTCGAAAGATCCGGTGGTGGTTTTGTCTTGTCGCGGCTCTTTCGTGCTGCTCCTGTTCCGGAAACACAGACTACGGAAAGAAAACTTTCCCGGTTACCGGTACTATCTTTGTCGATGGCAAAGCGGCTGCGGAGGTTATTATTACCTTGCACAACGTCAATGGAATGGACGCCGAAACCCCCACGGTTTCCAGTTCGGTATCGGGCGAAGATGGGGCGTTTGCCATCTCAACGTTTGAAGAAGGCGATGGCGCGCCCCCTGGCGACTATGTAGCCACGTTCACCTGGGGTAAGCTGAACATGATCAGCATGAGCTACGAGGGAGACCGGCTCAAAGGCCGGTATGCCGACCCTAAAAAGTCAAAGATTAAAGTCACGGTTGTCGAGGGCGAACCGACCGACATGGGAAAAATCGAGCTCACCTCGAAATAATCTCGTTCGGCGCCGTGAAAGAGTCTGTTACCGATTGTGGTGTGAAAAAGCCCGGCATTTTGTAAATGCCGGGCTTTTAATTCGGTAAAAGTTTTCATCTCATGAAGAGTCGTTTTTTCCCTGTGTCCTGGGAGGCCTCCGGCCATGCGTTTTTCGCAGCGAGCGTTTGTGGCGTTGAGTATTGTTGTGTTGTGCGCGGCCAGCGCGCGGGCTGAAAAGGCCGAGATTCCTTCGGCCCTGTTCGACTATGTGGGGCGCCCTGATTCCGCCTACGCTTGGAAAATCGTTTCCACGCAATCGCATCAGGGCGGAAAAATTTATGACGTCGAACTCACCTCCCAAGTCTGGCAGGGCACCACATGGAAACATGTGTTGCAGATTCATGAACCCAAAAATCTGGAGCATCGGGAGCACGTTTTACTGTATGTCACGGGCGGTCGAAACGGCCGCCAGCCCGGCCTCTCCGATATGGTCATGGGCGGCAAATTGGCGGAAATGTCGAAAGCTCGCGTGGCGATGTTGTTCCAAGTTCCCAACCAACCGCTGTTCGGCGGACGCGTCGAAGATGATCTGATCTCGGATTCTTGGCTCCGCTATCTGGAAACCGGAGATGAAACCTGGCCCTTGCTTTTTCCCATGGTGAAAAGCGCGGTCAAGGCGATCGACGCCATTCAAGAAATCGCTGAACAGGAATGGAAGCAACCGGTGAAGGGCGTCGTCATTTCCGGCGCCTCCAAACGCGGTTGGACAAGCTGGCTTTCCGCCGCCGCCGATAAACGTATTGTGGCCACGGCGCCGATCGTGATCGACGTGCTCAATTTCCGTCCTCAAATGCGGCATCAGATTGAAACCTGGGGCAAGTACAGCGTGCAAATTCGCGACTACACCAGCAAGGGGCTCATCGTCGAAGGCGAGGAATCGGTTCGCGAGAAGCATCTGCGCAGAATGATGGACCCCTACACCTACCTGCAACGCATCAGCCAACCCAAACTGCTGGTCAATGGCACCAACGATCCCTATTGGGTCTGCGATGCGATGAAGCTCTACTGGGACGATTTGGTCGGGCCGAAGTATGTTTTGCAAGTGCCCAACGCCGGCCATGGACTCGACGGCGGACGCATGCATGCCCTGGAAACACTGGCCGTGTTTTTCCAACATGCCGCCACGGAAATGTCCCTGCCCCAACTCAAATGGGAACGCAGCAACGGCGGCGGCAAGGTGACCTTGCAGGTTTTCTGTTCGGCCGAGCCGGTGAACGCCCGCCTCTGGAGCGCTCATTCAAACACCAAGGATTTTCGCGAATCGAAGTGGAGTCCGCAGGCCATGCAAAAATCCGATAAAGCTTTCGCCGGCTCCATTGCATTGCCGGCTGAAGGGCATGTCGCGCATTACGCGGAACTGCTATTCGAGTTGGACGGGCTGCCTTATTCGCTTTGTACCTTGATCCAGCGAGATTAGGATCAGCCCTACGGGAAAGTGGCCATGCGGGACCCCTTGCTCTCAGATCAAGACGACGCCTCGGCTAGAACCACGGCGCACGATGAAACATCTTCCAGCGGCGGTCGGCCTCGCGGCAGCGCTCGTTGGTTGGTGTTGGGCGTCGCGGCGTTGGTGTTTGGACCGATCGGCTATCGGGAAGCGCCGCGAGAAATGGCGCGTTGGCGAATCGCGATTGGAACCGAAGCGTGGCTCGACGGCAACTACCACGCCGCCACGGAGGAGGCCCGAAAAGCGACCCAGTGGGCGCCCGATTATCTTGCTCCTTACCGCATGTTGGCCAAGTGGGAGCTGGACGGCGAACACTACGAAGCGAGCGCTGCGGCAGCCGGGAAAATGATTGAATTGGCGCCGCAAGAAGCCATCGGTTATGAGCTGCGAAGCGAGGCGGCGTGGGGGCGGGGGCGTTTTGGGGAGTCGTTGGCCGATCTCAAACGTGTTGTCGCGTTGATGGAAAAACAGGACGAAATTCCACACAAGCAGCGTGCGCGGGTTTTGAACGCTTTGGCCTACGCGCGCGCGTTGGCCAATACCGAAATCGAGGAAGGCCTGAAAGACGTCAACGCCGCCATTCAATGGACGTCGCCTGACGCCGCACTGCTTGATACGCGGGGTTTTCTTTACTACCGGGCGGGAGATTACCAAGCGGCGCTCAAAGACCTTAACCGCGCGGTGCGCGAAGCGGAATCCACCGCGAAGCGATTGGCCTACCTGATAAAAAAACGGCGTTTGCAGTCGCTGCTCGACCCTCGGCAATTGAAGCGGAACGAAAAGGTGATCCACCGAAATTTGGCCGTCATGAGGCGCCACCGTTCGCTGGTGTGGGCCAAGCTGGGCCTCATGCGGGAGGCGGCGGCTGATCGGTTGCGGGTGCGCGAACTCGGTTTCGAATCAAACGAACAGTTATATTGATGGTTTTTTTAAGGAGTTGTCTCGAAATAAGCTCCCGGCTGTAGCTCAAAAAAGCCCGGCATTTTCAAAATGCCGGGCTTTTCATCCGGTATGTCAATTCGCCTCCATGCCACGCGTTGGTCAAGCGAGAGCGGGTCGCGTTTATTCGCTGCGTTTGGGAATGCTGATCGAATAGAGCAGGATCACGGCGCCTGCCGACATCAAACTCCAAGACGCCCATTCCGGCGGTTGAATGATTTTGGCTTCGACCGTCTGTTCGGTGGGCATGAACAGTGAAGAGACCTTCTCCTGCGGTGTTGACGGCTCCTTGAAGTCGGCCAGCACGGCTTTATCGAGCACGAGGCATTGCGCGCCGAGTACGATCAGAAAAACGCCGATTGTGCCAAAAAATGCTCGAACCATGATCGTGTTCCTCCCTGGGCGACGGGCAAGGCGCCGGTTGTCGCTGCTGGTCAATTTTTTCCGCCACTCGACTTGCTCTGCTCTTGGTATCGACCGCGCGGCGGCAACGACTAAACACCGCCTGGCCGCGGCATCGCAACGCTTCGTGAATGGCGGCCGCCGGAACGCTATATCCCGTAGGGTCCGGCGGGTTGGATTCACCCGTTGCCGACTAGCCTTTTTATGCAGATTAAACCGGCCCTGCGGCCACGGCTTGGCAGCCTACCGCTTGGCGGTCATCATGGCGTTACCGTTAAGCGTTTTCTCAGACCTGCTTAGGGAAGGTTTGTTGCATTGAAGATCGGCGACACACAAATAGACGACACCTACGCCGAAGCGTTCGGCATGCGTTCTACCGCCTTGCTCATCACGGCGCACGACGCCCATTGGCTCGACGCCGCCCTGCGGGAGTTCACCGGCTACAGCGCTTCGGTGATTGCCTGCGATGCCGAAACCGGTGTTTCTCAGCGGCTTTCCAGCGAGGAAACGCCCGACGGCCGCCCCGGCGCCGTGGTGCTGGCATTCGCCTTTTCCGCCGACGCCCTCGCCAAGGCGATTCCCAACCGCGTGGGGCAATGCCTCATGACCTGTCCTTCAACCGCGGTGTTCGACGCCACCGAGAACGCCGTGGGCCGCATTCCGCTGGGCAAGCACCTGCGGTTCTTCGGCGATGGCTACCAGAAAAGTAAAATCATTGGCGGTATGCGGTACTGGCGCGTACCCGTGATGGACGGCGAATTTCTCGTCGTCGACACGCTCGGCGTGGCCAAGGGCGTGGCCGGCGGCAACATCATTCTTCAGGCCTCGCACCAACAGGCGGCGCTCGATGCGGCGCGACGCGGCGTCGAGGCGATTGCACAAATTCCCGGCGCCATCACGCCCTTTCCCGGCGGCGTGGCGCGGAGCGGCAGCAAGGTGGGCTCGCGGTACAAAAAACTGATCGCCTCCACGGCCGACGCCTTTTGTCCCACGCTGCAAGGACGCGTCGAATCGAAGCTGTTCGAGGGCGTCAACTGCGCGCTGGAAATCGTGATCGATGGCGTCGACGAACCCACCGTGGCCGCCGCCATGCACGCCGCCATGCACGCCGCGGCCGGCGCCGACGTGCTCGCCATTGGCGCGGGCAATTACGGCGGCAAACTCGGCAAATACCACTACCGCCTGCACGAATTGGGCTGAGGCGGCGGCTGCTTGCAACTGGGGCGGCAATGCCGCTTGCTAAAGTGTGGGAGGGCGAGCGGGTTTCACGGGCCAGTCGACTTCGCAATTCGGCAACGCTCGTTCGAGTTCGATGAGTTCGTTCCGGCTGATGATTTCCTTGCCAAGTTCCAAATGCGTGAGAATCGGCAGGCTGGTGATCGGCGAGAGGTCGCGGACAGGGCTCGCCGAGATGTGAACATTCACCAAACGATTCAGCCCAGCCAACGGCGAAAGATCGCTGACTTGTGTCTCCGAGATGCGGAAATACATCAGCGACGCCAACCCGCTCTGCGGCGAGAGGTCGTGAACCGAGCTTTCGTCGAGGTGTAGCACGCGAAGCTTGGGCAGTTTGGTGATCGGCGAGAGATCGCTGACTTGCCCGCCGTGGATCTCAAGAAAATCCAGTCTCTTCAGATTGGCAAGCGGTGAAAGGTCGATGAGCCGCGGCGATTCGATCAAGACAGCCCTAAGTTGCGGTAATTCGGCCAACGGCGAGAGATCACTTACTTGGCCGCCGGTTAGGTAAAGATTGTGGAGGTCGTCGAGACTGGCCAACGGCGCGAGGTCGTCGACCGGGCAATCAAGCAAGCACAGGTACTGTAGGCCGCTCATTGCACGCAGCGGCGTCAAGTCATCCAGCGGACATTCGGCCATGGTCAGTACGGTCAGGCTAGGCATTTCCGCCAGTGGGGTAAGATCCCGCACTTGCGTACGGCGAACCACCAAGGACTCCAGCTTCGTCAGGCGGGTGATCGGCGCGAGGTCGTCGATTTGGCTGCCGGAGAAACTCAAACTCCGGAGTTCCGGGAAATCCGACAGCACCGCCCGCAGCGTCTTGTTCGTCAGTTCGACGTCATCAAGGTGTAGGGTTGTCACATCGGCGACAGCCTCAATGCCCAACAGGTCGATCCACCAATCGGGCGCCGGCCGGGGAGGGAGAGTATTCGAGAACTCGCCAATGTAAATCATTGGCCCTTTCCCGAAGAAATCAAACTTCACGCTCCCGCCCATTTCACGAACACGCGCTACCGCCTTTCGCCAACGGTGCGCCGCGTTCATCTTCCAACCCAGAAGCACGCAGGCCGCGATCATCACCAACAGCAGCGTCCGCAAGCTGAACCGCAACCAGCGGCGTTTTTTGGGCGGGGGAGTTTCAGCCATAATGTTCATGTGTAACAAGTGATGAGGGAAAACACAAACCGAATCGGTGCTGAGCAGAGCGAAAGTTTGCCGATGCAGTCCGCCTACTGTTACGACGCCTTGCGGCATGCGACGATAGAGTGCATGTTTTGGTTGTGTGATCCTCGCACGATTCAAGAGTATATTTTCCGTGATTTATCGTCACTTACGCGGACGACACCATGAATGAACGACGTCAATTTCTTGCCTCATCTCTCTGCGCGGGCGTATCGCTGGCAACATGGGGCCGCAGGTCGCCAGCCGCCGAGAAAAACCCGCCGCCGGTGCGAAACGATGCGGCTTCGGTCGCCTACCGGCTCACGCGCGAGGTTCCCACGCGGCTGTACGATGGCGAGCGTTGTTGGTGCCATCCTCGCGCGGGCGTTGTGCCGGGCGGCGGCAAAGCCGGCGCGCCGCGCGTCGTGATGACCATGAACACGCTCAATGTTTCCGGCAGCGACGTGTTCAAGGGAATGTTCGACCTGCGCACCGACGACCTGGGAAAAAACTGGAGCAAACCCCGGGTGGTTGATTCGCTGGCGCCGCGTTACGAAACCATCGGCGGCCAGAAACGGCCCGTCGCCTTGAGCGACTGTTGGCCGACCTGGCACGCGGCCAGTGGAAAATTGCTCGGCACGGGGCATACGGTGGTCTACACGCCGGAGTGGAAGGTCGCTCATGATCGGCCTCGCCAAACGGCGTATTCCGTTTACGACCCCGCCGCCGATCAATGGAGTACTTGGCGAACAATGGAAATGCCCGCCGGCCCGAAGTTTGAAAACGCCGGCGCCGGCTGCATCCAGCGTTACGACTTGGCCGATGGATCGATTTTGCTGCCGATTTATTTTTCGCCGCCGAACAGTAATTCCAAGGTCACTGTTGCTCGCTGCACGTTCGACGGCCAAACGCTCCAGTTCCAAGAGCACGGCAACGAAATGCACATCGACGATAAAACGCGCGGCCTGCATGAGCCCTCGCTAACCCAATTTCAGGGCGAGTTTTTCCTGACCATTCGCAACGATAAGCGCGGCTTCGTCGCGCGCAGCCGCGATGGCCTTCAGTTCGAGCCGATGCAAACGTGGAAGTTCGACGACGGCGCCGACCTCGGCAATTACAATACGCAGCAACATTGGGTCACACACCACGACGCCCTCTTCCTGGTCTACACGCGGCGCGGCGCGAACAACGACCATGTCTTTCGGCATCGGGCGCCGTTATTCATGGCGCAAGTCGAACCGCGAACACTACGCGTGATCCGCCAGACGGAGCAGGTGCTCGTGCCGGAGCGCGGCGCCCGGCTGGGCAATTTTGGCGTGACGCATGTGAACGAACACGAAACGTGGGTGACGGTCTCGGAGTGGATGCAAACCTGGGGGCCGAATTACGTGATGCCGGTCGACAATAAATACGGCGCCGATGGCAGCGTGCATGTGGCCCGTATTCACTGGGAAACGCCAAACAAAACCGGCTAGCCGCCCATCTGTTATTTCCCGACAAAAACGGAAGCCCAAACATTCCTTGTCGGTTTCCGGTTGAACATTGCAACACACGGCGGGCTTGGATAAGATTCCGTCGTCGTAGGTACAATTTCGTTGCCGCAGGATAAGATCTGGTTGCGGGAATTCCCGGCAAGTCGGATGTCTGCCGTTACACCCGTTGGAAGCCACCCCCTGTCTTTTTTGGAAATGCCGATGTCTGCTGGTTCGCCCGTTATTAAAGATCTTTCGCTGCCGTTCGATGAAGCCCAGTTGCGGCAAATTGCCGAAGACTTCCCCACGCCGTTCTATCTGTACGACGAACGGGCGATTCGTGAAAATGCCCGGCGGCTCAAACGGGCCTTCGCTTGGAATGAAGGTTTTCAGGAGTTTTTCGCCGTGAAGGCGACGCCCAATCCACACATACTCCGCATTCTGGCGGAAGAGGGCTTCGGGGCCGATTGCAGCAGCTTGGCGGAATTGGTGCTGGCCGATCGCGCGGGTTTGCGGGGTGAGAGCATCCTGTTTTCGTCGAACAATACGCCCGCGTCCGACTACGTGCAGGCCAAACAGCAGGGCGCCGTTCTTAATCTGGACGACTTCACCCATATCGATTTTGTCGACCATCAATGCGGCGGCTTGCCCGAGGTGCTTTGTTTCCGCTACAACCCCGGACCGCTGCGCGAGGGCAACACGATCATCGGCAAGCCGGAAGAGGCGAAATACGGGTTCACGCGCGAGCAACTCTTCCAGGGCTACAAAACCTGCCAGGAGCGGGGCGTGCGGCGGTTCGGCTTGCATACGATGGTGGCTTCGAACGAATTGTACGGCGCCTACTTCGCCGCCACGGCCGAAATGCTGTTCGAGATTGCGGTGGAACTACAAAGTTCTCTGGGCATTCGTTTGGAGTTCGTGAATATCGGCGGGGGGATTGGCATTCCGTATCGGCCCGATCAAAGCCCGGTCGACTTGGAGCGGGTCGGGGCCGACATCGAGAAATTATTTGAGTCGATGCTGCGTCCGGCGGGGCTGCACTCTCTGCGCGTGTTGATGGAAAATGGCCGCGTGATCACCGGCCCGTACGGGTATTTGGTCACGACGGCCATTCACAAAAAGCATACCTACAAGGAGTACATAGGCGTTGATGCATGTATGTCGAACCTGATGCGGCCCGGCATGTACGGCGCCTACCACCATCTGACCGTGATGGGCAAGGAGCACGCGCCGACCGACGGCGTGTATGATGTGGTCGGCTCGCTCTGCGAAAACAACGACAAATTCGCCATCGACCGCCCGCTGCCCGCGATCAAGCGTGGCGACTTATTGGTGATCCACGATGCCGGCGCCCATGGCCATTCCATGGGCTTTCAATACAACGGCAAGCTCCGCAGCGCCGAACTATTGCTCCAGTCAGACGGCGCCGTGCGGCTGATTCGCCGCGCCGAAACGCTCGACGATTATTTCGCCACGCTGCAAGGCTTGGAGTAACAGCGCGGCAGATTAAAATTTACCAATGTTAAAAGCCCGGCATTTTCAAAATGCCGGGCTTTATTGGTAAACGAATCGGTAAGCCATTGTGGCTGACAGGTTATTTGTTCAGCTTGGCCAAGAATTTCTCGGGGCTTTTGAGAATCGGGGCTTTGCATCCTGGGCAACAGATGAATAATTCCGTGCCTTCCACTTCGAGCTTGATCGGCTTACCCATGGCGCCCAACTGGCCGCCGGTTACGGGGCAGATCGACTGCTTCACGGCCAAGGCTCGCTCTTCGTCGGTCAGCATGGCCAACGACTCCTTGATTTTCGCCTCGATTTTCGCGGAATCGTCTTTGGCTTCGTCTCCGTGGTCATGATCGGCGTGCTCGCCTTCGGCGTGTTCCTCGCCTTCCTTATGTTCATGCTCGCCTTCGGCATGTTCATGATCGGCATGCTCGCCTTCGGCATGTTCGTGGCCATGTTCGCCACCATCGCCCACTTCGTCGCCTTCGGCATGTTCATGACCATGTTAGCCGCCGTCGCCGACTTCGTCGCCGCCTTCTTCACCGGTTTGCACGGGCGCGGGCGCTCCCGAATCAGGTTTGTCACAACCCGAGACCCAAACCGCCATCGCCGCCATCGTTACCGCCACAAACAACGATCTTGATAACACCATCGAACACTCCCCCTTTTTGTTTTGTTGCGCCTGCATGGGGCGCGGAATACGAACGCTTCTATCAACACGGCGCCTCCGCCGACAAAGCTCATGCTAAACGCGACGAATACAATAACGCAAGTAGGGGGGCGCGAACGGCGGATTTTCATGCAGACCTGGACAGTGCTTTTCAATCGCATTCAAAGCAGCGCCAGCGGGTTCTCACGCGTTTCGAGCGGGAGTGAAACGGGGCCCCCCAAACGCTGCGATTCAAACACGGCGGCAATCATTTCCACGATCCGACGTCCTTCATATACGCCGCACAGCGGCTCGCTCTGTTGCTCGATGCTTCGCAGCAGGTTTTCCATGCCCAGTGTTTGATGATGCTTGTATTTCTCCGCGGTGAGTGGTTCGGGTTGCTCGATTCCGGCCGAAGACACCGGTTTCCACCTTTTCGATGTTCGCCCCGGCGACCAACTGGAATCTTCCAGGATATAGACGCCCGGCATCTGGCCGGTGAAAATTTCGAGAATGCCCCGTGAGCCGAAAATCTGTAAACCGAAACGCGAAGGGCCGCCGCCGGCGCCGCGATACGATTGCCACGACGCCGTCATGCCTTCCTTCAGGCCGTACATCGCTCGAACTGCGTCTCCGGCGAGCAGGCCGATGCCTTCTGGCCCAGGCCCGACATGCTCCTTTTTCAGCGGTTCTCCATTTTGCAAAACACTGGCGAAACACCACTGGGGCGAATATCCAAACGCCAGAAAAAGGTCGAGCACATGCGAGCCCAGCACCCAGAGGTCTTCGCCGCCGCCGCGTCGGTCTTCCTTGCCGCGTCCTCGCAATTCGAGCACTTGGCCGATGGCGCCCTGTTCGATCAACCGGCGGGCGGCCTGAAGTTTGGGGCTGTAACGCGTGGAATGCGCGATGGCCAGCTTGGCGTGGGTTTTTTCGCACGCCGCGACGATTTCATCCGCTTCGAGCAAATTCCGGCAGAACGGTTTTTCCATGTAAATATGGATGCCTCGCTCGGCGGCGGCAACGGCCATATCGCGATGTTGGTCGAGCCAGCGGGGGCAGATCGAAACGATATCGGGCTGCACTTCGTCGAGCATTTTCCGGTAGTCGGCGTAGGCCTTGTCGACATGCAACCGCTGGGCGGCTTGCGCCCGCCCCCGCTCGTTTTCATCGGCCACGGCCACGACTTCGGCGCGGTCGACGTGCAGCCAGTCGACATCCAACCGATGGCCATAATTCCCCTTGCCGGTTCGGCCAATCACCGCCACTCGATATTTTTTCGGCACTGCGTTTTTCCTTGTTTGAGTGAAGCGGACCTTGGGCTGTTATTCTCCCATGAGGCAAGCCCGCTGGCAAATTCCCTCCGCTATTTTCGAGCAGCTTGCAGCGTTCGTTGCTATACTGCTCACGGTTGAAAATGTCGCCTTTTTCGTTTAACGGCAAGCCGAAGGCGACTGCGTTTTTCCGTCTTGCCCGAACGTGTTGGCGCCAAAACGCAGTCGCCTTCGGCTTGCCGTTAAACGAGCCATCGTCAGCCGTGTGAAGTATATCTCGATGTCGGTCGATACAATTGAAACCGCCCCGTCGAAAAAATTTGTAACGGCTGACAAAGTTCGGCCCCTGTTCGATGACGAAATCGCGAGAGCCCTTCAAGGAAAAGAACATTGCAAACCATTCGCGTGGCGGCCGTCAGCATCAATAGCTTGCTGGGCCAAGTCGACCGGAATATCGAGCAGATCGCGCATTGGAGTAAGCGAGCGGCCGAAAAAGGCGCCGAACTGGTGCTGTTTCCCGAACTGCAAATGCAAGGGCATTGCACGCCCAACACCTGGGAACTAGCGGAAGAAGTTCCCACCGGCCCCATTTGCCGGCGACTGGCCGAAATCGCTCAATCGTGCAAGCTGTTTCTCTCCGTGGGGATCAGCGAAAAAGAACGAAGCGTTGTCTTCAACACGCAAGTGCTGTTCGGTCCTGACGGCTACCTCGGCAAGCAGCGGAAACTGCACTGCTCGCGAGACGAAGTCTTGTACTATAAGGGCGGCCGCGAAATGCCGGTGTTCGACATCGGCAAATGCAAAGTCGGCATGATTATTTGCTACGACAACCAATTTCCGGAAATCGCCAGAATTCTGGCGCTGCGCGGGGCCGATGTGCTGCTCATGCCGCACGCCGCCCGCATGAAAATGTGGGACGATTCCCCCGGAGCGGCGCAAGCGGCGCGTGAGTACGCCCACGATTTTTTCATTTCGTCGTACGGCATGCGCGCTCGGGAAAACGCCTGCTTCGCCGTGCTGACCAATCAGGCGGGAAGAGCCGGCTACGTCGATATGTATCCTCGCGATTCTCCCAACCAACCGCACCACGCCGGCGCCGCGCTGGTGTTCGCCCCCAACGGCGATGTATTGGCGTCCACGTCGCGGGAGGAAATCCAAGATGAAATGATCGTTCATGATCTCCCCGCTGAGTTGTTGGCGGCCGAACGTTCGTTGGCGAACTACACCTTGAAAACGCGGCGTCCGGAACTGTTCGGCGAATTGACGCGCGAGCAAGTCGATTGTTGAGATCGGCCGCCAACCATTATCATATTTCGCACGGTTACCAATGGTTCGTTTAACGGCAAGCCGAAGGCGACTGCGTTTTTCTGTCTTGCCAGTACGCGCTGGCGCCAAACACAGTCGCCTTCGGCTTGCCGTTAAACGAAAAAATGTACCATTTTCAACCGTGAGCGGTACAAAACCCTGAATTCACACCTTGCTTGGCGACACAGGCGGCTTCATCATGACACTCCATTGGCTCGATCACGCGGTTGTGCTGGCCTACATGGCTTTCGCCATTGGCTTGGGCCTGTTCTTTCGCAAACAGAAATCGTCGGAAGAGTTTTTCAACGCCGGAAAGTCGATGGGTTGGCTGCCGGTGGGACTCAGCGTGATGGCCACGCTGTTCTCCACCAACAGTTTTGTCATGTACCCTTCGGCGGCCTTTGGCAACAGCCTCAGAGTCGGCATGGTGTTGATCGCCTTCCTGCTGTTCGCGCCGGTCATTATCGGCGTGTTTATCCCGATTTACGCGCGTTTGGGTTGCCGCACCGCTTACGAATACCTGGAAATGCGGTTTCATGTTTCCGTGCGCTGTCTGGCCAGCGGGCTCTTTATTCTGCTCCGCATCGCCTGGATGGCCGCCGCCACGTACGCCGCCGCCCTGGCGCTCGCCGCTATTTCCGGCGGCAATTTGCATGTCATTATTTATTCGTTGGGCGTGGTCGCGATCGGCTATACGATTCTCGGCGGTCTGCGCGCTGTAATGTGGACCGACGTCTTGCAATTCTTCGTGTTCGTGGTCACGATCCTGCTCGCAATGGGCCTCCTGATCATGCACACCGATGGCGGCGTGTCCGGCATGATGCAGCACTACTTCGCCGGCCGTGAAGATTTGGTCGTCGACTTCTCGCTCTCCATGACGCTCAAATTCGGCAGTTCGGCGCTGCTCATCGGCACCTTTCTGGAAGGGCTCTCGGCTTTCGGCGCCGATCAGGTCGCGGTGCAGCGGTATATCGCGGCGCGCGATGAACGCACCTCGCAAATCGGGTTTGTCGTCACGGTGTTGGGCAATTTGATCGTCACGCCCGGGTTGCTCTTGATCGGCGTCGGACTCTACGGATATTACCTCGACCATCCTGCCGAATTGGCGCCGGTGCTGGCCGGGAAAGCAGCAGAGGTGCAGGCCTTGCACCCCAACTTGCAACTTGTCTCGCCAGACGACGTGCAAACCTACTATCTGGCGCACGACGGGCAAATTCAGGAAGACGTCGTGAAGCTGAACCTGAGCGATCAAGCCTTTCCCCGATTCGTGAAAATGCACTTTCCGATTGGCGTGGCGGGACTGATGGTGGTGGCGCTGATGGCGGCGATTATGTCAAGCATCGATTCCGGCATCCATTCGGTCACGACGGCGCTGATGGTCGATTTCCGCGACCGCTTCGCGCCGCACTGGAAACCGAAAACCGCGGCCGGCGAACTTTGGCTGACGCGTGGCGTGGTGGTGGTGGTGGGAATCATTTCGGTGGTCTTGGCGAACTTTGTGGGCTCGCTGGGCGAGGTGTTTTCGATCAGCAAAACCGTCACGGCGGGCTTTGGCGGCCCGCTGCTGGCGGTGTTTATTTTAGGTTTCTTTTTTCGCCGCGTTTCGGCGACCGCCGTGTTCGCTGGAACCTTTGCCGGCGCCATCGGCACGCTATGCGTGATCGTCTTCCAACCCGATTGGTTTTCGCTTTGGTTTTGGCCGATCGGCTTCGGCATCACGGTGCTTTTATCGCTCGGGCTGAGTGTTTTCTTTCCCGTCCCGACGAATGTCCGCCACGCAGTGCTTACCTACTGGAGCATTTTACGCCGCCCTGTCGCTCCCGCTGGCGAAGCGCGCCCCATCGAACAGGCTTCGGACGATTGAAACCACGGAACATTCGCCGGGCCCCTAAAAGGTTCTTCCGTCATTCCCGCGCAGACGGGAATCCAGATGGTTTGCGTATTGCACTAGGTTCCCGCCTGCGCGGGAATGACAGTCCACGCCCGTTCCGCGCGGCAGATCACTCCCACAGGTCTTCATCGCGAGAAATTGCAACGACAATCTATCCGCCGGCAAATAACCCACTACCAGTTGCGACGGAGGGAAACATAGCGCGGCCGATGGCCGCAACCAAACTCGCGATCAGCGATAGGCGGAGTTGTTCACGAAACGCGAACGGGCGGCAAAAAAATATTTCAACCACGGATAGCACCGATTCCACGGATTTTGATCGTCGAGCGTTGCCTTCCATTCATGAAGTTCTGGCTCACTTTCTCTCCGCGCGCCGGCCCGTTCACAACGCATTTTCTTCTCACTTCCCAATTACTTATTCTTTTTCATCCGTGGCATCTGTGTTATCCGTGGTCAAATTTTTTTGGTTACAGCCAACGGCCGCGCTCCGTGGTTAAAATGTTTTGTCCGTGACTGGTTGCCCGGCAAAAAGTTGCGGTTGTCGGCGGCGGCGGGTAGGCTTGGTTTTTATCCATCACTGACTGACCTTCCGGAGATGCTCGCTCATGGCCCGATCCCCGCGTGAAACTTCTCTTTCTCGGCGCCGGTTCGTGCAAGCCGCCGCCATGGCCAGCGTGGTCGCTCCCACGATACTTTCTCGGGCGACGTTGGGCGCCGAAAAGCCCGCCGCCAACGATCGGCTTCAAATTGGCTTTATCGGCGTGGGCATGATGGGCCGCGGCCACTTGCGTCGGATGCTGGGTTATGACGACGTGCAAGTCATGGCGATTTGCGAAGTGGAAAAGACGCGCCGTGAAACCGCCCAACACGATGTCGAAAAACAGTACGCCGAGCGAACCAAAAGCGGCGTCTACCATGGTTGCGACACCCACACCGACTTCCGCGAACTGCTCGCCCGCGACGATATCGACGCCGTTCTCATCGCCACGCCCGATCACGGACACGCCATCCCCTGTTTGCAGGCTGCGCGGGCCAAGAAAGACATTTACTGCGAAAAACCACTGACCCACAACATCCACGAAGGCCGCTTGATCGCCGACGCGGTGCGTGAGAACAAAGTCGTGTTTCAAACCGGCAGCCAGCAACGCAGCGAATTCGCCGGACGTTTTCGCTTGGCCGCCAACCTGATTCGCAACGGCCGTTTGGGAACCATCAAAACAGTTCGTATTGGCGTCGGCCCGCCGCCTCGTCCTTGCGACTTGCCGGAGAAAAAAGCGCCGCAAGATCTCGACTGGGAGATGTGGGTCGGACCCGCGCCGTGGCGCGGCTACAACGAAATTCTCTGCCCGAAGGGAATCCATCGTCATTTCCCGGCCTTTCGCCAGTACCAGGAATTTGCCGGCGGCAGTTTGGCCGACATGGGCGCCCATCATTTTGATATCGCGCAGTGGGCCTTGGAAATGGACGCCTCCGGCCCCGTCAAAATAGAGCCGCCCGCCGGCGATGCCGACACCGGCCTCAAATTCACGTACGCCAACGGCGTGGAAATGTATCATGGCGGCCCTCCCGGCTGCACGTTCGAGGGAACCGCCGGCAAGCTGTATGTGAACCGGCCGATCATCGAAAGCGATCCGC
The DNA here is from genome assembly GCA_024276655.1 of Planctomycetota bacterium. Taxonomy (GTDB): domain Bacteria; phylum Planctomycetota; class Planctomycetia; order Pirellulales; family Pirellulaceae; genus SZUA-33. The sequence continues at coordinate 12,070 of JAJRWU010000323.1, read as the reverse complement.
CCGAACTTGCCAAGCAGCCGTTGGGCGAGAACGACCGCCGCGTGTACCTTTCGGAAAACCATCATCGCAACTGGCTCGACTGCATCAAGAGCCGCAAGGCGACGGTCTGCCCGGCGGAAGTCGGCCACCGTTCGGCGACGGTTTGCCACTTGGCGAACCTGGGCTACCGGCTGCGCCGCACGCTCCATTGGGATCCTCAAACCGAGCAGTTCAAAAACGACGACCAAGCCAACGCCCTGCGCTCCCGCACGCCGCGGGCGCCGTGGTCGTATACATAGCGTGGAAATCAAACGTCCTGTAAAGACTTCACACGGTTACCAATGGCTCGTTTAACGGCAAGCCGAAGGCGACTGCGTTTTGCGCCAGCGAGTACGGGCAAGACAGAAACGCAGTCGCCTTCGGCTTGCCGTTAAACGAAAAAAGCCGGGCTTCTCAATGCCTTTTGAAGGAGCGAACATGTCGAACGCAAATAGGTCGAACTGCGTCAGCCGGCGAGATTTCCTCTCGCATTCCCAGCACGTCGCGGCGGCATCGGCGGCGGTTTCGGTATTGAGCGGCAGCGTCGCTTCGGCTGCCGCCAACGATAAAATCAATCTCGCCTTGATCGGCTGCGGCGGCATTATGTCTTACCATGTTGGCGGCTTGGTGGCGCGCAATTCGGCGGTGCGGTTCGTGCATTTGTGCGATGTCGACCCAGCGCAAATCAATCGCGAGGCGATCGGCGGCAAGATCGCCGGTTTTCAAAAACAGCCGCCCCGCCAAACCCAAGATTACCAAACCGTGCTGGACGATAAATCGGTCGACGCCGTGATCATCGCCACGCCCCACCACTGGCATGCGCCGATGGTGCTCCACGCCTTGGCGGCGGGAAAAGATATCTATTGCGAAAAGCCGCTGTGCCACACGTTCGCCGAAGGCCAACGCATTCGCCAAGCGGTGAAAAAGTCGGGGCGAATTCTACAACACGGCTCACAAATGCGGTCGAGCCCCGTGACGAAAATGGCCGGCCAACTTCTGGCCGAGGGCGTGATTGGCGAGGTGCGGGTCTCGAAGGCTTGGAATGTGCAGGATCGAGGCACGCGAGCTATCGTGCCCGATAGCCAACCGCCGGCGGGCGTCGATTACGATCGTTGGTTGGGCCCGGCGCCGGTGCGGCCATTCAATGTGAATCGCTTCCACGCCAACTGGCGGGTGTATCGCGATTACGGCAACGGCGACATGGGCGACGACGGCATCCATGATATCGACATGGCTCGTTGGGGGCTTGGCGTCACGACGCACCCCAACCGCATCACGGCGCACGGCAGCGATCTCTACTACGCCGGCGCCAACAAGGGTGATCGAGAATTCCCCGACAACATGAACGTCAGCTTCCAATACGACGAAGGCAAGGTGCTGATCTATGAAGACCGGCTCTTCACCCCGTACGGCATGCACGGCTTCGACAGCGGCAACGCATTTTACGGCGACGACGGATACATGATCTTATCCCGGCGCGGCTACTTCCAAACCTACCTCGGCCCCAAGGAGAAAAAAGGGCCGGGCGTGCCGCAAGCCATTCGCGGAAATGCGGGCCGCGGCTACATGGAGCATATGCAGAATTTTCTCGCCTGCCTCCGCTCGCGCGAAACGCCGAACGCCACCGCCGATATCGCACACCTCTCATGTGCGTTGGTGCATTTGGGAGAAATCGCCTATCGAACCGAAAACGTGCTACATTTTGATCCCCAGCGAGAAACCTTTCTCGATCACCCGGCGGCCGAAAAAATGCTCGCCAAAACGTACCGCGCTCCCTACGGCCTGCCGGACGCTTAAATTCCGAATTGGAGTTTGAGAAGCCCGGCTTTTTCAAAAAGCCGGGCTTCTGGATGTCGCACCTCAAAGTTTGTCAAAAGCTGCTTTAATGCGGCGTCTCGCTTCGGCGTATACTTCGGTCGCGTCGATTCCCTGGCCGGCATCCAACTCGTCAATGCCCGCCTGTATGTCGGCATGCAGATTTTCGCGTGCAACGACGAGTCGAATTCCCTCAATAACTATCTCAGCCTCATTTTGGAACTTTCCCTCTGAAATCAGTTGCCGTACAACAGCGTCATAGTTACTCGGTATTTCCAGGCCCATGCTTTCCCCAATACAAACTATCCGTTATGTGGTATATTCGCCGGTCTTCCGAGTGACTACCTTCGACGTGGTTTAAGCGGCGAACTTTATATATCATACACTCACTGGCTCCAAACTTGTCACCATCACGACGGCGGAAAAAAATGGCCAATCAGATTCGTCCCCTTCTCGCGGCCTGCGTGCTGCTGCTCATGGTTGTGGCGCGCGCCAGCGCCGAGAACTGGCCGGCGGCGAGAGCCGACGCGGCCCGCAGCGGTTTCACGTCGGAGCCGCTGCCCAACCAACTGAAATTGCGTTGGGAGTTTTCCAGCCGGCAGGCGCCGAACCCGGCGTGGCCTTCGTCGGAGAGAATGCAATTCGACAACGCCTTCCAGCCGATCATCATGGGCGACGTCGTGCTCTTCGGCAGTTCGGCCGACGATAAACTCTACGCGCTCGACGCCCAAACCGGCGTCGAAAAATGGTCGTTCTTTACCGAAGGGCCGATCCGATTCGCGCCCGTCGGCTGGCAAGATCGGGTGTTCGTGGCCAGCGACGATGGTTGGCTGTACGCACTTTCGTTGGAAAACGGCAAGCTGTTGTGGAAACATCGCGGCGGGCCCAACAACCGGCAGGTGTTTGGCAACGGCCGCATGATTTCACGTTGGCCGGCCCGCGGCGGACCGGTCGTGCTCGACGACACCGTCTATTTCGCGGCCGGAATTTGGCCCAGCGATGGCGTCTATTTGCACGCGCACAACGCGAAAACCGGCCACCTGATCTGGACCAACGACCGCACCGGTCCTCTCGAAATGGCGCAGCCCCACGGCGGCGCTCGCTCCAAGAGCGGCGTTTCGTCTCAAGGCTATTTGTTGGCCGACGAGCAACACATTTTCGTTCCCACCGGCCGCGCCGTACCGGCGGCGTTTCTTCGCCCCGACGGCAAGTTGGCCTACTACCATTTGCAAAAAAACCAACATCGAGGCGGCTCCCGCGCGATGCTGGCCGGGAACATGCTCTGCACCGCCGGTTGCTTGTTCGACGCCGCCAGCGGCGAATTGGCCTCCCAATTCGGCGTCGGCGCCACCGTCGCGACGCCGTCGGGCGTGGTGCGGGGAGAAGGCAAGTCGTTGGCGTCTTATCGCTGGAAAACCATCGAGCGGCCCGACCGCAAGGGGAAACTGGTTCGCCGCCGCGTGTTGGAAAAAACGCGTCTGGTGGGCTGCGAGCGCGAGGTGCTCGATTTCATCATCGCCGATGGCGACGCCGTTTGCGGCGAGAATGGCCGTGTCTGTGCGATCGACTACACCCGGCAACGCAACACTTGGTGGTCGCATGAAGTCGCCGGACGCGCGCTCGGATTGGCTTACGCCAGCGGACGTTTGATCGTCAGCACCGATCAAGGGCGAGTGTACTGTTTTGATGGCGGTCCGGAAAAAACGTCGTCGCAAACCGTCAACCAACCGTCGAAAAAAACGGCCGCTGAAATCGACTATGCCCAAGCCGTTGAAGAAATTATTCGCCGCACCGGCGTCACGAGCGGCGTCTGTATTGATTTGGGTTGCGGCGGCGGGGAGTTGGCGCTTGCGTTGGCAAGGCGAACCAATTTGCAAATCATTGCCGTCGACGCCAATCCCGAGAACGTTGCCTTGGCCCGCCGCCGGCTCGACGAAGCCGGTCTTTACGGCGCCCGCGTGGTGGTGCATCTGGCCGACCCGGCCCAATCGCGTTACGCCAAGCACACCGCCAATTTGGTGATCTCTGCAAAATCGCTGACGCAGCCGGTTGACGATTCCCTGCGCGCGCAAATGCTCCGGCTCCAGCGTCCTTACGGCGGGCAACTCTGCACGGGGCCCATCGGCGAAATGAAAACGAGCGAGCGCGGCGCGCTGGTTGGCGCCGGCAGTTGGACGCACCAAAACGCCGATCCCGCCAACACGATTTGCTCGCAAGACAAAATCGTCAAGGGGCCGCTGGAAATGCACTGGTTCCGCGACGGCAATTTCCAATTGCCCAATCGGCATGGGCAAGCGCCCGCGCCGCTGTACCACGATGGCGTGATGGTCGTGGGCGGAGTGAACGGCCTCTGCGCGCTGGACGCCTACAACGGCCACGCGCTCTGGAAGTATGAACTACCCGGCAACCTGCAAGATTACGACGGCATCCATCACGATGTGGGCGTCGGTGAAGCAGGCAGTAACTTTTGCATTGGCGGCCAGAGCGTGTTCGTCAAACGCGGCGACCACTGTGTGCGAATCGACCTCAAAACCGGCCGGAAAATCGCTGAATACCAATTGCCGCCGCCGCCCGGCGAAGCCGAACTTCCGGCCGATGCACGGTGGGGTTTCCTCGCTTTTTCCGACGGCCTGCTGTTTGGATCCTTGGCGAACACGAAGCACAAAATCAGCCCCCGTTATCAACGCATCAAACTCACGACGGAATCGGCATGGCTGTTCGCGATCGATCTCGCCAGCGGAAAAACGGCTTGGCAATTCCAGCCGCAACATTCCATTCGCAACAACAGCATTGCGATCGGCGGCGGCCATGTGTTCTTGATTGATCGGCCGCTGGTGAAGGCCGACCACGTGGCGAACCCTCGCCGCAACGGCAGGCCCAAGCCGTTGTTGAAGCCGAGCGAACAGCCCAGCGGCGCGTTGCTTGCGCTCGATGCAGCCACGGGAAAACTCGATTGGCGGCAGCCCGACGACATCTTCGGCACGCAGTTGGGCTACAGCCAGCAACACAACACGCTGATCATGAACTACCAGGCGGTGCGGCATAATTTCTTCAAGCTGCCTTCGGAAATTGGCGGCCGCATTGCAGGGTTTGAGGCTTCGACGGGGCGCCGGTTGTGGGATCAAACCGCGAATTATAAGTCGCGGCCGCTGATCAACGGCGGTACGGTCATGGCGCAAGACGCAGTCTGGGATCTGGCCACGGGTCGACCATTGCCGCTTTCCTGGGAGCGTTCGTACGGCTGCGGCCAGATTTCCTCCAGCGACCATTTGCTGTTGTTCCGCAGCGGCGCCTTGGGCTATCGCGATTTATCGCGGCAGGCCGGCACGGAGAATTACGGCGGCATCCGGCCCAGTTGTTGGATCAACGCCATACCGGCGGGCGGCTTGGTATTGGTTCCCGACGGCTCCTCGAAATGTCGTTGCAGCTACCAAATGAAAGCTTGGTTCGCGCTGCACGAAAAAGAGTAAGCGCCGCGAGCGTACGCTTCAGCGTGCGTCTGTGCTAGTTCCTCGACACCCTTGACTCCGTAGTATGGTACAGGTGGTAGAATGCAGGCTTGAAAGTCGAGGAGCCTTTATCATGACCACCCTGACCATCGGAAAAGTCGCCCAGCGGGCGGGCGTCGGCATCGAGACCGTGCGCTTTTACGAACGTCGCGGTTTGATCGACGAACCGCCGCGAGGGCCTTCCGGCTACCGGCATTACCCGGAATCGGTCGTGCTCAGGCTGTTGTTTGTCCGACGCGCCAAAGACCTGGGCTTCACCCTGAACGAAATCAAGGAGCTGCTCTCGCTGCGGCTTGATCCTCAAACAACCTGTGCCGACGTCAAACAGCGGGCCGAAACAAAGATCGCCGATATCGAAGAAAAAATGCGCTCGCTGCGCCGCATGAAACAATCGTTGGTCCAGTTGACAAAATCGTGCAGCGGCAACGGACCCGCCAACGATTGCCCCATTTTGGAGTCGCTCGATTCCCTGGAGCAAAAACCGTGAGCAACGACAAAACACCCTCCGGCCGGCGCGGCGCATGGGCCGCTATTCCCGCCGTGGCGGTGGCGTTACTGCCGAACCTGACCTGCCCGGCTTGTTGGCCGGCCTACGCTGGCTTGCTCAGTGCGTTGGGCGTGCCGATGTTGATGAACAACGCCGTGCTCTTGCCGCTGACCATCGTCGGCATGGCGGTGGCGGTCGGCCTGATGGCGTTTCGCGCCCAACGGCGGCGCGGCTTTGGACCGTTCGCCGTCGGTCTGCCGGCGGCCGTGATGGTGGTCATGGGGAAGTTTGTTTTCGTCAGCGAGGGCCTCACGTATGGAGGTATTTTGTTGTTGCTGGGGGCGTCGTTTTGGAACGTCTGGCCCCGCCGACCTGTTGCCAAGGCGGCCTGTTCCGCCTGCGCCCCGCCGGCGAAGTTAGTGCAAATCGAGTTCCCTGAGCAATGAACGAATCAATCCCGAACGAAAGGGCCTTGACTCCGTACTTTACTACAGGCTGTATGATTCGCAGGACTGGCGGCGGCCTTCCATCTACTAACGGACGTAGACGCCCGCCGTGTTGTACTGCAAGAGTAAGGAGAGCGAGACCATGAAACGCGTACTGTTAAGTTTGACGGCCGTTGTGGCGATCGGTATGGTTGTTGCGGTAGCCGCCGGCGCCGCCGGGTTGCAACGAAGCGACTGCCCCGGCAAAGTCAGTTGCCCGCTGACGGGCGAGGAAGTCTGTAAGGACCAATGCCCGCTGGCGGTCGCCGAAACCGCGGCGGTGCAACCAACGCGCGATTGTTGCCGCGTCAAGTAATGTGAAGCGTGGTCCGGCGCGGCGCGAACCCGCCGCGTCGGATTTTTTCGTCCAACATGAAAATATGGGGAAACTACGGCCCGGTTCAGAAGCCCGGCTTTTTCAAAAAGCCGGGCTTCTTAGGCGCCCATTTGGGATTTTGTTGTTCCACACTGTAATAAGGCGAGCGAAACGTGCGAATGAAATGTATTGTCATTCTGGTCTTGCTGGCTGCGGCTGTTCCTTCAGCCATCGGCCATGCCCAGCAGCCGCCTGAAAAACGGTCGCAGATCGAACAGCAGCAAGAACGCCGCTACTTGGTGTATGTCAGCGGCATCACCTGACCTACCTGACTGACCAATGTGCTCAAGCAGCTTCGGCAGGTGGCCGGAGTCCAACAGGTGAAGGTGCTGGATTTCAAAAAGGGGCTTTTTGCCCTGACTCCGCCAAAGGGCGGCCGGATTTCAACAGCCGCTATTTCCACGGCCGTGGCCAGGAGCGGTTTCACGCTGACCAGAACCGTCACGCCATCGGATAACAAGGGAGCCGCCCCACAACCGAAGATCGCGGAAATCACGCAGTTGCTAGCCACGCCGCGAAAAGCGTTTCGTCAGGCAGACTACAAACGGTCGCTTGAATTGGCCGATGCGCTCGTCGCTCGCAGTCGCGGCAATACTACCGAACAAAATGAGGCCGACGCGGAAATCGAACAGTTTCGCTCGCTGGCGCTCTTCGCGTCTGGGGAATTTGACCAAGCGAGTCAAGCTGCCCGCATGGCGTTACAGCGCGGCAAGCACTGGCAATGGAAGACCCTCGGCGGACATTACCAAAAAACCGCCGACTACTCCGCGCAGTTGCGAACCTTGGAAAACTCCATCCGGCAGGAGTCCACTGCGAAAAAGCGATTTCTTGTCGCCTATCACTATTGGATGTTGGGGCAACCCAAAGCCGCTCGCGCGCAATTCGAACGCGTCGCCAAGACGCAACCGAACGACAAACTCGTCGCAAAAATCCTGAAGGAATTACAGAAGGAAAAAAATTAGACCAGCATCGATCCGGAAGTTACTGCCGCTCGCGCAGGCGGGAATGCCGACACGGAAGGAGGCGGCACGACGCCCGCATATCGGAGTTGGCCGATAAAATGCCTAATACCTTCTAAGCATCGAGCGGAAAATTAGTGCCGTAGCCATGCTCGCCAGAGCGTGGGATGGTTCAACGCTCACCCACCGTCTGGCGACGATGGCTACACAAATGCGACAGTTATTTATCGAGCGATGCTAACACAACTTGGTAGGTCAGCGTCAAACTCCGTGTTTGAAACGCCAAACAGGGGTTATGGTAGGAGCTCTAAAGAACCTTTTTCGCGGATATCGGTCACTTATTTTCCGGCCGATGCGAAAAGTCAAAAAACACTGGAACAGAACGTGTTCGTCTCAAGTCAGGACCATGCTACAGGCCCGATAACTAGAAAAGTCGACGCAATCGATAAAGCCTTCCGCTGGCTGTGCCGATCAGGATAACAGGCCTTTATTTTTACAGCTCAAGGACAGCACCGATGTTTCGATAACGACTGCTCCTGGGCGTTTCGGTGTTGTTCTTGCTGGCGTATTTTCCCGGATGTCATCTCTTGGTGCGGCTCTCGGAACCTGACGAGCAGGCGGTCGAAGCCGACCGCCGCCCAGAGGCGTCGTCGCTCGGCAGTGACCCGGGCGCCGGTCCGCCGCTGCCCGAACTCGATAACGACGAGAACCTGCCGCCGACGCCGGGCTTGGAAAATGATCTCCCGCCAACGCCCGGCTTGGAGAACGGCGAGGCGCCAACAGTGGAGGACGAAATATCGCGCGTGTCGGCGTTTCCCGCCGGCGCCGGTCTTTCGGCGCTGGCCTCTCAAAGCCCTCGACTTACCGCAGCGCAGCGCTGGGCGATTCGTTCCTGGCTCAGCGGCAACACGGGCATCAACACCAACACCGCGATTGCGCCCGGCGAAGGCCAAACGATTTACCGCACGCAACTGCGGTTTCGCCAACTGCATAGCAGCCCCGGCGCTGTCGACCGCGAAATCAATGTGCTGGTAAATCCTCAGGTGCTGGCCTACGGCGTGCGCGAAAACCTGACCGTGTTTGCCAATATTCCCTTGGTGAAACGCGATGGGACGGTCCGCCCGCCAAGTCCGCCGGGGGTGTTTGTTGAATTGAATGATGTTGGCGTCGCCGACATGCGTTTCTTCGCCAAGTACCGTTTTTATGAATCGGACGAACCGGGTGAAACCACGCGTTGGTCGGTGTTTGGCGGCCTCGAAGTTCCCACCTTCGATAAAAATTTCAGTTCCGAATCCTGGGATCCTTTTCTGGGAACGGTCTGGACCCACCAGTCGTTGGAGTGGGGCTTTGACCTCGATTGGTTTTGGAATTTCAACACCGGCGACAACTTTTTTCGGTACGATCAAATGCGTTACGACACCGCCTACACGTATGTGCTGCTGACGGGCCAAAATCTCGACGATAAATTCTGGCAACTGAACAGCATCTTCGAGTTGAACGGCTCGTATGTCACCGACGGCAGCCACTTGCTGTTCGCAGCGCCGGGGTTCCAACTCGCCCTGCAGAGCATGATTATTGAAGCGTCGCTGCAACTGCCGATTGTTCGCGAACTCAGAAACGCCGTCGAGCCCGACTACACCTTCGTGATCGGCACGCGCATCACGTGGTGAGCCCGCGCCGTGCGATAGTGCGCTAGGTTCCTCGGCTCGATAAATAACGGTCGCATTTGTGTAGCCATCGTCGCCAGACGGTGGGTGAGCGGTGAACCATCCCACGCTCTGGCGAGCATGGCTGCGACGCTAATTTTCCGCTCGATGCTTACTCGGCCCGATACTGGTAGAGCGGCAAGTGGCGGTAATAAACCTCCAGCATGTAGATGCTCAGGCAAGTGGTGAAGAGCCTGCCGCCATGCACGCCCCAGCGGTCGTCGCGAGGATCCCAACTACCCTTTTCCCGCCCCGTCGCGACTTGTTGGGCGGGCACCGTGACGCGCATCACACCGTTCCATTCTTCCCATGGCTGGCCGCCCATATGGTGCATGACCTGCGTGGCGTAATACCAATAATAGACATTGGCGTTCGCCCCGTTGTATCTGACCGGCTGTTGGGCGAGCAGTTTGACGCCATCGCGCAGGCGGTTGTCGTCGTGCGGCCAACCCAAATATTGCCGACACAAAAGCCCCTCGGCCGTCATCGTGATTTCCGGTTCGTAGCCGGAAATGTAACTGTATTGGCGTCCATATTCCGACTGCACGGAATCGAGGTAGCCGGAGATGTTGTCGAACGTTTTTTGCGGAACGTTGAGTCCCGCCATTTTTCCGCTTTGCAGCGCCATCACAAACCAGCCCGTGACGGAGGTGTCGCTATCTTGGCCTGGGGTGTATCGCCAGCCGCCGCCGTTGCGGCCGGTGGACTGAATTTTCACCGCGTAATCGATGGCGCGCTGGGCCGGTTCGAGGAACTGGGAGTCTTTGGTCATGCCATAAATTTCACACAACGCGATCGTGGCCTGCGCTTGGCTATACAATCGATGGTTGTGAAGGCCGCCGCCCGGATAGAAGTTGCCGTCGGAATCTTGCTCCTTGAGAAAAGCCCGCCAAGCGCGAGCCACAACGCGTTTGTATTCGCCCGCGCGATGCGTGTGGCCAGCGCCTTGAAACGCCAGCAACGCCATGGCGGTGGCGGCGGTTTTATTTTCCGATTGCACGCCGCTGTTGTAAGGACCGGAAAGGCTCCAGAGGCCGCTGCGCTGTTGGTTGCGTTTAAGCCATTCCAAACCGAGCCGGACGGCGTTTTCGGTTTTGTCGGTGCCGCCGAACGCTTTAAGCAGTGCTTTCTTTTTGCTTGCGTCGCGCCCGGTGAGTGCAATGCTGATCGCCGGCGCCGCGACCATCGACACAGCGCCGGGTCCTTCGAGTGAAATCGCCAACTCCGGCGGACTCGAAAGCGGGTCGTTCAATTCAAGCAGTTCTTCGGAGAGCGTCGGCTCGATGTCGTCGAAGGTTTCGTCGGAAATAGCGCTGAAGCTGTCGTCGAGCAATTGTTCGCCCAATTCATCGGTGAAGTCGAGCGATAGTCGTAGCTCTCGCTTTTGTTCAACGGCAATGTAAAGCAGTGCGGCGAAGATCAGCACCACGCCATGAAACACCGCGCTGATCAGCCAAGGCGGCGCAGACCGCGCCGCAACTTCGGTTAAGTCTTGCGGCTCCGGCGGTTCATTGTTGGGGTCGGTCGGTTGTGGAAACTGGCCGCGCGGCGCACGCGGTTTCTGCTCCTTGGCGGGCGCCACGTTTTTGCCACGCCCCCATCGACTTCGTTTGATCGGCGGAGCGGAATCGTCGATGATCGGATACCCACCGCCAACCCCGGCAGACGCGGCGGCGGGCGGCGGTGAAATATATGAAGGGCCGACCGGCGGTTGCTCATCGTTTGGCTGCGCTGGCAGAGCTTGCGGCGGGCGTTGCTGGACAGGATAGACAGCCGGCGGCGTCTGCTGTGGCGGGTAAGCTTGCTGCGGCGGATAAGCTTGCTGTGGCGGATAAGCTTGCTGCGGCGGATAAGCTTGCTGTGGCGGATAAGCTTGTGGGTTCGCCGGCTGGGGATAAACCGCTTGCGGGTTCGCAACAGGGACTGCCGGCTGGGTTTGAGGACCGGGTTGGCCCTGCAGCGGGGCCGCTGCCTGCGGAGGAATCGCTGCCTGCGGAGGATTCAGCGCTGCCTGCGGAGGATTCAGCGCTGCCTGCGGAGGATTCAGCAGCGCTGCCTGCGGAGGATTTAGCGGCGCCTGTGGAGGATTTAGCGGCGCCTGTGGAGGATTCAGCGGCGTTTGAGAAGGCGGGCCGTTTTGCGACGGATCGGGTGTCGTCATTTCGCCGCTCCTGGTATTCGCCGCCGCAGTCTGAGTGGTCTTATATATCGTATACCTCAAGCGGCTGAAAATGTGACTTTTGCATCAATTTTGATGCACATCCAGTTGATGCAATTGTGTCAAACCCTGCCAAGCGAAGTATCTGTCTTTCTGAGGAAGCATACCTTATCTGCCGCTCACCTAAGAAGCGAAAACACTACTTTCCCGCCACTTATTGAGTTTAACAACTTGCGATGCGCTTGCCAAGAAAACGCATTGCGGCCGTTTATTCCGCCAATTGCCTCATTCGACGGTCCCACTTGCCCCGCCACTAAATCTTGCGTTGGCCCTCGAAGGCAGCCACATTATAGCGCCCTACATCGCTAACCTGGGGCAGTCGAACTAAAACCTCGAACAAGCCCCCTCGACAATTCAAGAACAAGGCGTAAAATAACCGACATACAAGAGCAGACGGTATAGGCCGTCTGTTTTTTATGAACGCGGGGTGGAGCAGCTCGGTAGCTCGCGAGGCTCATAACCTCGAGGTCGTAGGTTCGAATCCTGCCCCCGCCACT
>JAJRWU010000322.1 GCA_024276655.1 Planctomycetota bacterium | reverse complement strand
GATATCGACGAATGGTGGGGCACCGTGATCAACCGCTTTGTCGCGCAGACCGCCATCGGCGAACCGATGACCATTTACGGTTCGGGCAACCAACTGCGGGGCTACATCACGCTCAGCGACGCCATCCAGTGCATTGTGCGGTTGGTCGGTTCACCGCCGGAGCCGGGGCAATACGATGTCGTGAACCAGTTGACCGATGTTTTTTCGGTCCGGCATTTGGCCGAAACCGTGGCCCGCATCGGCAAGCATGAATTTAATCTTGCCCCGATGATCCAACGGTTGGAAAACCCGCGCGTCGAAGCCGAAGACCATCCCTACGAAGTGATCCACGAAAAGCTGGAAAACAATTTCGGTTTCAAATCGGAATCGAACCTGGACGACGAAATACGCAACATTTTCCGAGCGATTCTCGAACCAGCGGCCAAGCAACGCATTGAAGAGCAGCGAAAACTGCTCTTTCCCACCACGCGTTGGTCGGGCGAGAAACAGGAAATGAAGGTGTTGGAAACCATCAAACCGGCGGCATGAGGCGGCCGGTTTCACATTCCCAAACGAACTGAGTGCGATTTCCAAGGAAGGAATTCACGTCGTGCAAATCACGGACGAAAACTTTGCGCAAGAAGTCCTCGAAACCGAAGGCGTCGTTTTGGTCGACTTCTGGGCTTCGTGGTGCCCGCCCTGCAAGATGATGGAGCCGGTGGTCCGCCGGCTTCACGAAGAGTACGCGGGGCGAGCCAAAATTCTGGCGGTGAATATCGACCGCAACCAAGCCACGGCGGCGGCGTACAAAATCAATACCGTGCCCACGTTCTTGGCGTTCGTAAACGGCCAACCCGGTGAAAGGCGGAGCGGCGCGCTGACGGAAAACCAAATTCGCGGGATGATCGAAACGTCGCGGGAAAAACAGACAGCAGACATTACCGCTGCTCCTATTACGATTGTCAGCGGTTTGCCGCGCTCCGGCACCTCGATGATGATGCGGATGCTGGAAGCCGGCGGTCTGCCGGCGCTCAAGGACGAAATTCGCGTCGCCGACCAAGACAACCCGCGCGGCTATTACGAATTTGAAGCCGTCAAACAAACCGCTCAAGACGCAGCCTGGCTCAACGACGCGCCGGGCAAAGTCGTCAAAATGGTCTACCGCTTGCTGTACGATCTTCCCGCCGACCACAACTACCGCGTGGTGTTCATGCGGCGGGCGATGAGCGAAGTGCTGGCTTCGCAACAAGCCATGCTCTCGCGCAACGGCCAGTCAACCAATATCTCGGACGCAGACCTGGCCCTGCTCTATCAACGCGAACTGGCCAAGTTCGATACCTGGATCAAGCAACGCGCCAACTTTGAAGTGTTTGAAGTGAACTACAACACGATGCTCGAAGACAGCCAGACGTTGATCACATCGTTGAACGAATTTCTCGGCAGTGCGTTAGACACACAGAGGATGGCGAAGGTCGTCGACCCAACACTGTACCGGCAACGCTCGGCTTAGGCGAGCGGCAGATAAAAACTTACCAATTGTAAGACGGGCACTCTTGCCCGTCTGAGCATTTTCGACGGGCAGGAGTGCCTGTCGTACGGGGAGCGGCTGGTAAATTTTTTTCCGCCGCTCGCCTTAGAGAGTGTGGAACAATTAACCGTCAGTTGGCGGCTGAGAAGCCCGGCTTTTTCAAAAAGCCGGGCTTCTGAACCGCGATGTATTTTTTGCAACTTCACACGGCTAACAATGGCTCGTTTAACGGCAAGCCGAAGGCGGCTGCGTTTTTCGGTCTTGCCCGAACACGTGGGCTCAAAACACAGCCGCCTTCGGCTTGCCGTTAAACGAAAAGGCGACATTTTCAATCGTGAACGGTATAAACGCTCGGCCTAGCATCGTGCGAAAAAATTAAGGAGAGATATTTTGGCATTCCTAACCAACAAAACGGTGCTGATCACCGGCGGATGCGGAACCGTTGGCCGAGAATTGGTTCGCCAAGTGATCGACCAGCAGCCGAAAGAAGTGCGCGTGGTCGATTCCAACGAATCGGAAATTTTCTTTTTGGAGCACGAAATCAACGCGCAGGTCGCGAAGTGTGATGATTCAAAAGTGCGCGGCAACTGTTACGTGGGCGATGTCCGCGACGCCGACAAACTGCTGATGCTCGGCGAAGGCGTCGATGTCATTTTTCATGTGGCGGCCTTGAAGCATGTGATTCTATGCGAACGTTCGCCGTTCGACGCGGTGCAAACCAATATCGTGGGCGTGAAAAACGTCATCAATGCGGCCTTGGCTCACAATGTCGAACGCGTGATCTTCACCAGTTCCGATAAAGCCGTGAACCCGACCAATGTAATGGGCACGACAAAACTGATGGGCGAACGCCTGATTACCGCCGCCAACAGCCTGAAAATTGGCCGGCGAACCATTTTCAGTTCGACGCGCTTCGGCAATGTGTTGGGATCGCGCGGCAGCGTGGCGCCGATTTTTTGTCGTCAAATAGCGGCCGGCGGCCCCGTCACACTCACCGATCGGGAAATGACGCGGTTTGTCATGACGCTTGAGGAAAGCTGCCGCCTGGTGTTATCGACCGCCGAAATCGCACGTGGCGGCGAAGTGTTTGTCACCAAAATGCCCATCCTCAGAATTGAAGATTTGGCCGCCGTGATGATCGATATGCTGGCGCCCCTTTTTGGGTTCTCGCCGAAACAGATCGAGGTGACGGAAATCGGCGCCAAGGCGGGCGAGAAACTCTATGAAGAGTTGATGAGCGACGAAGAAACGGGCCGCACCCTCGAATTGAAAGACAGCTTCGCCGTGCTGCCGGCGTTTCGCAGCGTCTACCAAGACATCGAATACGACTATCCCAACATTCTGCGCACCTCGATCAACGACCCGTATGTCAGCTCGAAAATCGCGCCGATGAGTCGGGACGACATCCGAAACTACTTGGAACAACATCGCATATTGGAAGAATACGCACCCGCCGCCGACGCCAAGCAAGCTTCGGGCTTGGGCGTGTTGCGCGCCGCCTAGGGAGAAAATAGAATGTCTGAGAAGTGGCTCATTACGGGTGGTTGCGGTTTCATCGGCCGGAACCTGATCGCCCGCCTACGTAAACAACCGAACATTTCGATACGGGTGTTGGATAACCTTTCGGTTGGCAGCCGCAAGGAGTTGGCGGAAATTACAAGCTTCGGCGATATCGACGCCGCCGCCGCGCCGCCCATTCGCGATGCCGGCGTGGAACTCGCCGTGGGTGATATTTTGGAGCCGGAAACCGTTCTCAAGGCGGCCAAGGGCGCCGACGTGATCGTGCATTTGGCCGCCAATACAGGCGTTGGCCCGTCGGTCGACGACCCTCGCTCCGACTGCGTGACCAACGTCATCGGCACGCTCAACTGTTTGGAAGCCGCCCGCGCGCACGGCGTGCGGCAATTCGTTTTTGCTTCCAGCGGCGCGCCGGTTGGCGAATGCACGCCGCCCATTCACGAAGAGTTGCCGGCGCATCCCGTATCGCCGTATGGCGCCAGCAAACTGGCGGGCGAAGGTTATTGCTCCGCTTATTTTCGCACCTTCGGCGTGCCCACCACCGCCTTGTGGTTCGGCAATGTTTATGGACCTTACTCCGGGCATAAAAGCAGCGTGGTGGCGAAGTTTATCCGCGAAGCGTTCAACAACGAGCCTTGGGAAATTTATGGCGACGGCGGCCAAACGCGAGATTTTATTTTCGTCGAGGATCTGGTTCGTGCGATTTGCCTTGCTGCCGAGAAAGGACTCGGCGGCGAAGTGTTTCAGATCGCCTCGAATCGAGAAACGACGGTCAACGAATTGAGCATCCAACTGCAACGCATTTTGGAGGGGGCCGGTTTTGGCCCCGCCGATGTTCGCCGCAGCGCGGCCCGTTTGGGCGACGTGCGCCGCAACTATTCCGACACCAGCAAGGCGAAACGCCTGCTCGGCTGGCGGGCGGAAGTCTCGCTGGATGAAGGTTTGCAACGCACGATTGCCTGGTTCCTTTCGGCGTCGTCCGCCAGGGAATGCAAAGTCGACAAAGCCGCGTGAGGTGCGGACGCGTGCAATAAAGGCGTCTGCTGCGTTTGAAAAACCATGCTACTGATCTTACCGCTCATAGTTTTGTTGATCTATTTGATTCGGGGCTTGCCGAAAGGCTTGGCTCAGGAAACAGTGTGGCCCTCGGCGGCGGCGTTTTGCGGCTTCCTCATGCTGTGGAGCCTGCTCAATTTCTCGGGAGAGACAACCTGCCTGAACCACTGGCCCGACAGCATCGAATATGAGTTCGCCAGCGAGAGGATTTGGGAAGAGATCGAAACCGGGCATCTTTCGTGGGATGGTCTGGTGCGGATCTGCCGCTCTCACCAGTTTTTGTATCCCCTCGCGATTGGCGTGGGGCGCCTCTCCTGGGTGGACGACCAGATGAGTTTGCTGCTGATCGTCAACCTGTTGATCATGTACGGCGCGTATTATGCAACGCTCGACCTTTTGGTGTATGCGTTTCCTAAATTGAAAGTCAACGTGATTGCTTTCTCCTTGGTGTTTTTTCTCGCCACTTCGATCGGATTTTGGTCGTTGTTTTTGTTGAAAGACACGCTCGTCACGCTGATGATCGTGGCCGGGTTCGTGGCTTACCGGCGCCGCGACTTTCTATTTTTCGCCGGCCTGCTGTTATTGATGGGCGCGCTGCGCTCTTATGTGATGCCGCTCAGCTTGGCGGCGATCGGCGGCGATGCGCTGTTGAATCGGCAGATCTCGTTAAAGAAGTGCGTGTTGATCGGTCTGATCGCGCTGCCCGCGATGTACTTCGCGCCTCGCCAAATATGGAAGTCGGCCGAGCATTATCGAAAAAACCAAAACGAATGGATCTCGCATTCCGAAGGCCTTTATGTGCAGGGCTCCACGGGCGGCTACATGGGCGTCGTGTTGAGTGTGCGATTCATGACCACGCCGATTTTTCCCGTCAATGAAATCAAGCTGTCGGCCTACAGTTCGCTCTTTTGGAAATTGGGCATCGTTCTGTTGGGGGCGAGATTGGCTTGGTCTCGCGAGTTTCGTTTGCTTTGCTGGCGGCCCGAAATGCGCCCCGCCATTTTATTCTGCGTGTTGCTGTTGGCCCTCTATTGGATGTTCCCTCGCTTCGCGAATTTCCGCCATCGTTTGCCGATCGAGCCGATCATCGCTGTTTTGTTTTACGTCGCGGCATACGCTCCTTATGCCCAACGCGCGGCGCGAAAACCGAAAATCCAATGGAACAAATCCTCCGCCCGCGCGAGTGGAAAACACCGCCGTTTGAGTTCTTCATTATGAACACCGCCCGTTTGAATCCGATCGCGCTGCTGGGAGCTGTTTCGATTCCCCGCCGCGCGGCGTGGTTGGTGGGAATCATGATGTGTGGACAACTGCTGGCCTTCTTATGCCAGATTTTTCTCGCCCGTTCGTTGGGCGCCGATTCCTATGGATACTACATTTACACGCTCAGTTGGGGGAGTTTGTTGGTCGTGGGCTTGAAGCTGGGGCAAGAGCAAGCCACGCTGCGATTCCTGCCCGCTTACGTCGTGCATCACGATTGGCCGCGGGCCGCGGCGTTCTTTCGCTGGAGTACGCGTTTGGCCGGAGGCGTGTCGGTATTGGCCGCCGCCATCGCCGCGACCTTGGTGTTTGTGTTTCGCGGTCGGTTGGATCCCACCTTCGTGCAGACAGCGCTATTGGGGTGCTTGCTGCTGCCGGCTGCGACCTTGCTGCCGATTTTTTGCGCCGGTTTGCAGGCCCGACATCGCGTGATTTCCGCCAAGCTACCGGAAACGATTTTGCGGCCGCTGTTGCTGATCTGCGGAGTGTTCGCGGTGTACGTGAGTTTTCCCTTTGGGCTCGATGCACGCGCCGCAATGGCGGTTCATATACTGGCCGTTTCGATGCTGGCGGTGATCGCCTATTGGCAATGCCGCCGAGCGATGCCCGCCGATTCCTGGAAGGCGACGCCGCAATACGAAGTCAGGCAGTGGGGCGAATTTTCCGCCGTCTTTCTCTGGATCGGCGGCGTTCCGCTGGTGTTTAGTCAATTGGACGTCCTGATTTTGGGAATCATGACCACGCCCGCCGAAGCCGCCGTGTATGCCACGGCGCGGCGCATTGCGGTGCTGATCACGCTGGGATTGATGGTCGCGAATACGTTACTGGCTTCGCGAATTTCGGAATGCCACGCTCGCGGCGACCATCATCAAATACAGAAACTGTTGCGGTCGGCCTCATGGCTACTGCTGGGCGTTTCGATTCCGCTGCTGTTGGCGGTGTTGCTAATGGGTCGTTTTGTGTTGCAGTTGTTTGGCGAAAACTTCGTGCAAGCCTACCCCGCACTCGTGATTTTGGCCGTGGCGCAAACCGCGAATGCTCTCTGCGGTTCGGTCGGTTTGATTTTGATGATGACCGGCCACCAGAAATTCGGGGCTTGGGCGGCGTTATTCGTTTGTCTGTTGAACAGCGGTTTGAACCTGGTGTTGATTCCGATGCTGGGAATTCTCGGCGCCGCCTGGGCGTTCGCGCTGTCAGTCGTATTACAAAATGTTTTGTTGGTGGTTTACATTCGCGGCAAGCTCGGCATCTATCCCACCGTTTTCAATCTTTGGCAAGTTCGCACGACGTAACACCTGCTCAACACTCACCGGCTTCCAGCAGAAGCCGTCGCAAATATTTTTTCATGAAACACAGGGAGGCCGACATGGAAGGCTCCGTTCATCTCAACTACCAAATCAAAAACCCACTACATGAATTCATGCACGAGCAACGGCTCAACGCGCTCATCGGCGTGATGAAGCAAACGCTCGCCGATATCAAACAGCCGCGCATTCTGGACGTCGGATGTGGACGCGGCGAATTGATGAGCCGCTTGCGCGAGGAACTCGATGCCGAAGTGTTTGGCGTCGATATCGACCCCCAATGCGT
This sequence comes from Planctomycetota bacterium, assembly GCA_024276655.1. GTDB lineage: Bacteria > Planctomycetota > Planctomycetia > Pirellulales > Pirellulaceae > SZUA-33. The sequence continues at coordinate 13,823 of JAJRWU010000322.1, read as the reverse complement.
GGCAATGAGCCGCACGCACGGACCCACCTGGCAAGGCACGGTGGAGGAAGTTTGGCAGGACCATCGGGCAGACGTCGAAAGCCGCTTCGACTTGGTTGTTTCCAGCCATTCCATGGAACACATGCCCGCGCCTTGCGAAACGATGAGCCTGTTGAAGAAGTTCACGAAGAAGCACCTGTTGGTCGCGATTCCGAATCCTCACTACCTGCCGAATCTTTTTAACGTCGCCTTGATGCAGCGCATACCGCGGGTCAATCAGGGCCACTACCACAGTTGGGACGCGCCGCACCTGCAACAGTTTTTGGAGAACCAAGTGGGTTTGGATATTGTTGGCTGGCATGCCGACTTCGTCAAAATCGTGCCCGGGCGCATGCTCCGCAACGTGGCCTTGCGAACCGGTTTTCTCGGCATGATGGAAGGCCGCATGTTGCCGCGATTAACGCCCCGTTTGGCCAATTCGTTGATCGCACTGTGCGCCTTGCCCGAAACCGTTTCCGCTGCCGACACTGCGAATCGATGAGTAAAATCCATGAGTAATACGATTGCGTTTATCGGTCCTTACGCGTTCGATTCAGTAATGGTCGACAAAACCATTCACCTAGTGTTCGCCGACCTGCGAAACTGCCTGCCGGAGGACGACCGCCTGTTCCTGTTGACTGGCCGCCAGGGAGCGGAATGCGTGGCGCCCGCCTTCGCGGACTACGGCGTTCGGCTGGAAACGGTCGACGCGCTGCGGCCCAACGGTTTCGCGCGTCTGCGATTTTGGCGGGCCGGCGTTCGTTTGGCGCGCCGGGAGCAAGTGCGGCTGCTGACGAATCTTTGGGGCGGGCTTTCCTACGGTTTCGACGCCATCGTGATCGCCCGCTGCACGGGAAAACGATGCGTGGTGCGGATCGCGGGCGATGAAATTCACACGCGGCGGCGGCTGGGTTGTTATCGCGGGTGGCGTGGCCGGGCGGTGTGGGCGGTCGATCATCTGCGGCAATGGCTGACGGTGAATCTGGCCGACGCCGTGATCGTGATGTCGCCCTGGGAAAAACGCCGCGTCGAGCGTTTGGTGCTGACGAAAACAGAAGTGGTGGTCTGCCCCAGAGGTGTTGATACCGAACGCTTTCGTTCTCCGTCGTCGGCGTCGCCCACAAAGAACGGCAAGCTGAAAGTGTTGTATATTGGCCGCCGTTCGGCGGAAAAAGGGTTTGACTTAGTAGCGCAAACGGCCCAACAACTCGAAACCCGGCAGCCGAACATTGAGTTTCTTTTCGCCGGCGATTTCGAGCCCGGCGCCCAAGGCAACCAGCGGTTTTTGGGGTTCGTCAAGCCCCACGATTTGCCCCAGCTTTATAATTCGGTCGATGTCGTGGTGTTGCCGTCCCACACCGAAGGGTTTCCGCAAGTGGTGGCCGAAGCAATGGCCCACGGCAAGCCATGCATTGTATCGCGTCATCTGTTTGAAGGATATTTTCAAGATGGCAGGGAAGCGCTGCTCTGCGAGTTAAACCCAGCCGATATCGCCGCCAAAATCGAATTGCTGTATGACCAACCGGAACTGGCGGCGCGCATCGGCGCGGAGGCCAGAGTGTTCGCCGTGAACCGCCTGGATCAGCGAATATGGAAAGAGGTTTATCATTGCCTCCTGGCGGGAGCTGATTCGCCAGACGTTATTCCAGCCGCTCCCAAAACCTCATCCCGGGCCGCCTGACAAAACGCCACGCCATGAAATTACTCATACTGAGCGATGGTTTGACGTTCAAGGAAAACGGCGCGTATTTCGCCGAAGACGCCTTCTTGCATTTTGTCGACCACTTGCGACCTTGGTTCGCCGAAATCATCGCCTGCGTGCCAGTGGAACATCGTCCGGCGTCAAACGAGCAACGCAATTTTGAGCAGGCCGGTATAGAGCATCGCCGCCCTGTTTTGAGTGGCGCCAACGTGAGCGTCGCGGAGACGACGCCCTACTATTCCGTGGCCCGATTTTACTGCCGGGCGTTGCCGTTGGTATGGAAAAACACGCCGGTGCTGCGGCGCGCCATCGATCAAGCCGACGCCGTGCTGTTGCGTTTGCCGGCCATGAATTCCTTTCTTCTCTCGAACATGGCCCGCCGGCGAGGCAAGCCTGTTTTCACGTATTTCGTCGGCGATGAACGCGCCATCGCCTCGGGCGCCGGCAAGTACAAGGGCTTGAGTCTTGCCGCGGCGCGGAGCGTGGCGGCCATGCACGAATGGGCTTATCGGAGAATGGTTCGTTTGTCGGACGAATCATTCTTTCTCTCCTCCGATTTGCAGCGGCGGTTCGCCGGTGAAAGCAAACACGCCCACTTTGCTTTTACGAGCTTGGTTTCCGCCGACGACGTGGAAATGCGGTCGCGCGTTGCATGGAACGCGCCGCCGCGATTGTTGTCGGTCGGCCGACTTTCAGCCGAGAAAGGTTTGGACTTCGCCATTCGAGCCGTTGCGGCGCTGCGTTCACAAGGCCGCTGCGTCGAACTGACCATTTGCGGTGAAGGGCCCGACCGCGCCCGGCTAGAAGCCCTTACCGACCAACTGGGCGTGCGCAAGCAAGTGACGTTTTCCGGGCATGTTCCGCGCGGCCAGCCGCTGGACGACCAATATCGCGAGGCCGATCTGTTTTTATTGCCTTCCTTTTCAGAAGGCGTGCCCAAGGTGCTGTTGGAAGCCATGGCCTGCGGACTCCCCGCGTTGGCCACTCATGTTGGCGGCGTGCCGGATATCGTCGGCCATGAGGAAAATGGCTTGCTGATCGCGCCGCGCTGTGTGGAGTCGATTGTGTCGGGTGTCTGCCGATTGTGGGACGACCTCCGCCTCCGGCAAACGATTGTGCAAGGCGGCTACGATTTTATTCGAGAGCATACGGCCGAGAAGCAGGCCCAACGCGTCGCACGAATTATTCTCGGCGCCCGCGCCACGGCCCGACTAGCGGCCGTCCGCGATGCAGCCTAATTGGGCAACGCCGGTTTGGACGTGTTACGCTTGGAAACAAAACAAGGTGTGTGTTGGTATGGTGAGGAACCAGAAACTCTCCTTTACGTGGGCGCTCATTCCGAGCACACTCTTAAAGCTCAAAGTCTGGCTGGAGCCAGACAATTGCTTGATCGTTTATTCAACGTTAAACTTAGCCTGCTCCACGGCGGCGCGAACGCCGTGATGGCAAAAAAAGTTTGTCGCCTGAAATGAATCCGCCACAAGTAGGAGATTACCAACATGACCACCAACGGACCAATCAACCGCAAGCTTCGCATGGCTTTGGTGGGCGGCGGGCAGGGCTCTTTCATCGGCCGCGTTCACGCCACCGCCGCGGTGCTCGATAACCGCGCCGCCTTGGTGGCGGGGGCTTTGTCGTCCGACCCGGAGCGGGCGAAAGCGTCGGCCGCCGATTACGATATTCCACCCGAGCGGGCTTACGGTTCGTATCAGGAATTGTTTGATACGGAAAAAAGTCTGCCGGAAAACGAGCGGATCGATTTCGTTTCCATCGCCACGCCGAACCATACGCATTTCCCCATTGCGAAAGCCGCCGTGGAAGCGGGGTTTAATGTCATTTGCGATAAGCCGATGACGTTCGACCTGGCCGAAGCCGAAGCCTTGGCGAAATTGGTGGCGGCCTCGAATGTGGTTTTTGCGGTGTCGCACAACTACACCGGCTACCCGCTGGTGCGCCAAGCTCGCCAAATGATTTTGAGCGGTGAGTTGGGGGAAATTAACGCCATTCGCGCCAGCTATATTCAGGGCTGGCTGCGTTCGCGGCTCGAAGACGAAGACCAAAAGCAGGCCGCCTGGAGGACCGACCCCAAACGCAGCGGCGCCGCCGGTTGCTTCGGAGATATCGGCACCCACGCCTACAATTTGGGCCGCTACATGACCGGCCTGCTGCCGGATTCGATCAGCTGCAATTTGAAGATTTTCGCGGAGGGCCGCCGGCTCGACGATTACGGCGCCGCCCTGATTCGTTACGAAAACGGCGCGTTGGGAACGGTTACGGCTTCGCAGATCAGCCATGGCCGAGAGAATGATATGTCGATCGAAATCGATGGCGCCAAAGGCGCCATTCAATGGCGGCAGGAAGAGCCGAACGTAATGATCGTGCGTCAAAATGGCAAACCGCACCAAATGTACACGCGAGATCCCAACGCGCCGCACGCCAACACCGCCCAGCAAGCCGCTTGCCGCTTGCCGGCGGGGCATCCTGAAGGGTTCTTCGAGGCGTTCGCCAATATCTATCGGGCGGCGTTCGACAACATGGCCCTGCGGCTCGATGGCCAGGCGTTTGAACAGGTCGATACCGTCTACCCGAACGTTTACGATGGCGTGGAAGGGATGTATTTCATCCAGCAGTCGGTCGCGAGCAGCGCCGAGAACGGCGCCTGGCTGCCCATGAAGCACGACTGCGCTCGGAAGTAGAACCACGGTCGAACTTCGCCGGGCGAAGTAGGAATGTCTCGAAGCAACCAGAAAAGCATTCCACTTTTTTAATTCTCGTGAAAATCATCACGATTGTCATAAGGGCGGCGGCGAAAATGAGTTGTGAATAAATCGACTTTGTGAAAATATTAACAGGCAGTTTTTCTATTGCTCACATGACAAATAAGTGCGGCGGTTCGATATAATCGGGGTTGAAAGGACCGCGCGGTTCTTCGCCCTTTGATGTTCGGCGGCAATCTTGTCCCGTTCCATTTGGTGGTTGCCCTTTTGGTGGTTGCCCATTTGGGGGTTGCCGTCGAGCACTGGCAAAGAGTTTTCCTTTCCCCCTTCCTCGAAAGGAGCTTGTCATGGCCGTCAATCTTTCAAAAAGTATGTTGGGCTGGATGGCGCCGCTGCTATTTGTTGGCGTCGTATTGATTGGGCAGCCCGCAAACATCGTCGCGCAACAACCTCAATGGGGAAGTTTGCGGGGCCGGTTCGTTTATCAGGGGACTCCGCCCGCTCGTCGGGTGCTCGAAGTTGGGGGAGAGAACCTCTCGTTGTTAGCGGGTCATTCCCAAATGCGCGACGAATCGCTGATCGTCGACCCGTACACGCATGGCGTCAAGAATATCGTGATTTACGCCAAGCGGGTTTCGCGCGTGCATCCTATGTACGGAAAACGTGGTCGAGCGCCGCTGCATGTCAAGATTCAAAACAATCGGTTTGCGCCGCATGTGATCACGATGTCCGTCGACCAGACGCTGGTCGTTACGAACCTTGATTCGAATACCCACACCGCTTCCATTCAGCCGCCATTGGAGGTGGGGATCAACACATTGCTGGCGCCGGGCGAGCACTCGAGCTACAAGTTTCCACGCCAGCAGAGTTCACCGGTGGCGGTGTTCAGCCACCTCTGCCATGGGGCGATCGCCTATGTGCTGCCGCGCAACAATCCCTACCTCGCGGTAAGCGACGCACAAGGGAACTTTGAAATTGCCAATCTTCCCGCCGACGAAGAAATAGAATGGATCGTCTGGCATGAAAAGGCGCATCACCTGAATGCGCACCAAGATTTGATTCCGACCACGCTTGCCGGAAACACCACGACCGACGTAGGCGAAATAGCAATCTCAGGTTCGACCTTCCACACAGGACCGCTGCAATCTGCGTTAGCAGTCCGTTGAACAAGAGAGGTAACCGCTCATGATTTTCACCGGTCGTAAGAACGTAATCCTCCGTTCTCGCTCGCGTTAAATCCGCGTGATACGAATGGAACAGGAGAGAACGGAGGAAACAGAGAAAAGTGCGGAATCATTCGGTGTTGGCGCTAGGCATGATCAATCACATCGTGCGGCGTACTGCTTGCGGAGGAAACGAGGAAACAAACAGGGTTTCTCCGATCTCTCCGCTCCCTCCTGTGAAATCAAGCCCGCGTAACGATGAACGTTCCAATCAAACTCCGTGAACGGCGACCAAGAAACTTCGCACGGCGGGAAGTGGCGCCATCGCACCTCATTGAACGCGAATATCGTATTTTCAGCCGCTGGAGGTAAAATGCCTTGCGACGTTTGGGGGTTGCACCTCACGGCGGCTTGCGCGGCACCCCCCCCACGAGAGCCGTTTTTGTTGACCTGAAATTCAATTTGCTCTAAGATATGCATCGCCGTTGATGGGTCAAGGATTGTCGTGAATCAACGCACCCGCCCACCAAAACAAACCTGATCAAGAGCAGTTCCGCTGGCCAGCAGGTCGGAGTGCTGTCCCACCTTCACATAGATCGAACACTGCCGCGGCGGTGTTTGATCGTAGCGAGAAAGAGCTGTCGGCATGACGCTCCTCTTTCGTCAGCAAGATTCGCGTCAGCAAAAATGGCTGCCGCTTTGTTCGCGATGTGCGCCATGGTGTTCGGTTTGGTTCTTTCTGCTTGCCGGCGTTGTGGCGGCGGAAGAACCTGCGCCACAGCCGCAGATGCCGTTGCATCAGAAAATTGACCAGATGATGGCGCGGGCGTATGGCCCAGCGCGAGCGCCGCTGGCCGACGATGCGGAATTCCTTCGCCGGGTGTTTTTGGATCTGACCGACAACCCGCCGTCACCCGAAGAGACCCGGTCCTTCCTCAACGATGCGGCAACCGACAAACGGGCTAAGTTGATCGACCGCTTACTGGCCAGTCCTGAATTCACTCGGCATTTCTCTTCGCTGCTCGACATCATGCTCATGGAGCGTCGCCCGGCGAAGCATGTCTCGCAAGATGCGTGGCGGAAGTATCTTTACGATTCCGTGGCCGCCAATAAACCGTTTCATCAGTTGGCCGGCGAGATTCTCGGCGCCGATGGTGTGGACGAAAAGATGCGTCCGGCGGCGAACTTCTATTTCGCCCGCGATGTCGAACCCAACTTACTCACCCGCGATGTCGGCCGCATCTTTTTCGGTCGCGACATGCAATGCGCCCAATGCCACGACCATCCGCTGATCAACTCCTACTACCAAGCCGATTACCACGGCCTGCTGGCGTTTCTCACACGCAGTTATTTGTTCACCGCCAAGGACAAGAAAAAAACGGCGTACGTGGCGGAGAAAGCGGAAGGCGAAGCGCCGTTTCAATCGGTTTTCGACAAAAACACCAAGGGCGTCGCGCGGCCGCGCATGCCCGGCGGTGAAGACCTCGGCGAACCGACGTTCGCCAAGGGCGAGGAATATGTGATCAAGCCCGAAAAGGACAAACGCCCCCAGCCGAAATACAGCCGCCGTTTGGAGTTGGCCAAGCAAATAGCCAAGGCCGACAACCGGGCGTTCAATGTGAACGTGAGCAACCGCCTATGGGCCAGCATGATGGGACGCGGCTTGGTGCATCCGCTCGATTTGCATCACGACGACAACCCTTCGGTGCATCCGCAACTCACCGAACTGCTGGCTCGCGAAATTGTTGCTTTTAAGTTCGACGTCCGTGCGTTTCTGCGCGAAATCGCCCTCAGCCAAACCTACCAGCGCGGACTCCTGACCGACGATATCTTGAAAGCCGCGCCCACGGCGGAACAGATTTCGGCTTGGATGTCGGAACGGAAAGCGGCTGCCGGTGCGGTTGAAAAACTATCGGATGAGGTGGAGGCCCTTTCCACGCGGTTAACCGCCGCCCGCCAGAAGACGCCGGCTCTCACAACCGCTTTCGACGCCGCCGCGAAAAACAGAGCGGCGGCGATCCAAGCCCAAACCAAGAGCAGGCAAGAGCAGGAAACTTCGGCCGCGGCGCTCAAGACGGCAGGCCAAACACTCGCCCTATTGGAGACGACCGCCTCCAAGGCCGCTGCCGTGGTCGCGCAGTTACCCGAGGAAAAAGAGGTGGCCGCCGCGGCGAAGCTGTTTGCCGCGAGGGTCGTGCAGTGGAAAGAAAAAGTCGTGGCGGCGAATGCCGATTTTGCCGCCAAGCAAAAAAACGAGCAAGCGGCCACGGCTTTGGTCGTGAAAACCGAACAAGCGTTCAAAGCGGCTGAAGCAGCGCGGCAGGCACAATTACAGGCGGTCGCGGCGCTGGCGGCGGAACAGCGAACGCTGGCCGCGCGCGGGGCGGAGGCGCGTCGCGCGCTAACCACCGCCGTGCAGAGCGTGAAGGAAGCGCAGAGACATGTGGAAATCGCCCAGCTAAAAACAGCAGCCGAAAATTCACACGCCGCCGCCGCAACGGCCGAACGCAATCTGGCGGCTGCGCAACAACGGCTGGCGAAACTCACAGCCGACCTACCCGCTCAAGAGGCGTTGGTGAAAAAAACCACGGCGGAACATCAGGCGGCGGCTGTGGGTCTGGTCAACAAGGAGGCACAGGCGGCGCGGGCGATGAAGTCGTTGCAACTGCTTTCCGACTTGGCCGCTGCGGCTGACGCGGCGCGGAAAAATCTCAAGGACGACGCCGAACTTGTCGCCTCCGCCGCCCAACTCCAGCAGCGCCGGGCGGCTCAAGAGAAACAACATGCCGCACTACAAGCCCCGTTAAAAACGCAACGCGAACAAGTAACGCGTTTGGCGGCGGCTCTTGATGCCTCGAAAAAGACGTTCCAGAAATCGAAAACCGAGCAGGCGTCGCTCTCCGGCGGCATGGAGGCGCAAGTCGCACAAGTCAAGCTGCTGCGGGAGCAAGCCGCCGCAGCACAAACCGCACTGGCGCCGAAGTTAGACACCTTGCGCGAAGCCTGGACCCGCCACTTTTATATTTCGGCGCCGCGTTCGCTTTCTCCCGAACAACTCGCCTGGAGCACCCTGACCGCCCTGGGCGTGAAACGCGTGCAGGAAAAAGCGGCCGAAGCGGCGCTCGATAAAAAAACGCCGATGGACGCCGCTGCTCGCAAAGATGTTAAAAAAATGCAACAGCGCCGCCGGGAAGTCGAGCAAGTGGTGTTCGATAAACTCAAGGGCAACATCAAAACGTTTGTCCCGCTGTTTGGCGCCGGCCCCGGGCAGCCGCAAGATGAATTCTTCGCCACGGTCGATCAAGCCTTGTTCTTTACCAATGGCGGGCCGGTGCAGAGTTGGTTGCATCCTAGCGGCGAGAATCTGACCGGCCGTCTGGTCAAGGCGCCAGATGTAAAACAGTTGGCCGACGAACTCTATCTGAGTGTTTTAACACGGCGCCCCACGGCTGAAGAAGCGGCCGATGTGGCGGCGTATCTTTCTGGCGAAAATATCGATCGAACCACCGCAATCAAGGAGCTGGCCTGGGCCATCGTGACCTCGGCTGAGTTCCGTTTCAATCACTAGCATGGAGTTTGCGTTGTGAAATGTGACTACGCTTGCAACTCAGCGGAACACAATATCGCCCGCCGCAATTTTCTCGGCCAATGCGCCGCGGGCGCCGGCGCCGTGGGGCTCGGTTTGCTCACCCGCCCGGCCGTGGCGGAGCAACTGGCGCGGGAGCAGAAAAAAATTCTCGTCATCAACATGGCGGGCGGTTTGAGCCAACTCGAAAGTTGGGACCCCAAACCGGGCACCGATACCGGCGGTCCGTTCCGCGCGATCCCCTCCTCGATTCCGGGCGTGCATGTGAGCGAATTACTGCCGCACACCGCCCAGCAACTGCACCACTTGGGGCTGGTCCGCAGCGTCAACACCAAGGAGAACGACCACGGCAAAGGCGCGTATTTCATGACCACCGGCCGCCGCCGAACGCCAGCGGCCGATTACCCCAAACTTGGCGCGGTTACGGCCAAGGCGCTGGCCAAGGCGGGAGAATCGCTGCCCGGTCATATTCATGTGGCTGCCGGCGGCGGCGGAGGCCGCAGCAACGACGCCGCTTATTTGGGCCCCAAGTTCGCCAGCATTACCGTTGGCGGGGGCAAGCCGCCCCAGTATTCCACGCCGCCCAAGGGCCTGACCGACGCATCGGAACTGCGGCGGCAGCAGATGCGGCAAAAAATGAACCAGCGTTTCGCACTCAAACGCCGAACCGCCGAAACAGACGCCTACGTGCAAAACTATGAGCAGGCCCGGAACCTCGTCCGGCAGCGAGATGTTTTTGACACCAGCAAGGAATCGGCCCAGGATCACGAACGCTACGGCAAACACGATTTCGGCCAGCAATGTTTGCTCGCCCGGCGGCTGCTGGAGCACGGCGTGCCCTATGTGCAAGTGACGCACTCCAACTACGACACGCATAACGAAAACTTCATTTTTCATCTGGAGCAGGTCGCGGAGTTCGACCGGCCGTTCGCCACCCTGGTGGCTGATATTGTCGACCGCGGCATGCTCGACAGCACCTTGATCGTGGTGCTTTCGGAATTCGGCCGCACGCCGAAAATCAACAACCGCTACGGCCGCGACCACTGGGGCACGGCGTGGTCGGTGCTGGTCGGCGGAGCGGGCATCCAACGCGGCGCCGTGATCGGCAAAACCAACGCCAACGGCACGCAAGTCACGGACCGCGAAGTGGACGGCGGCCACCTGTTCCATACGTATCTGCAAGCGGTGGGCGTCGATCCCACCAGCACGTTCGATATCGGCGGCCGCGATCTGCCCTTGGCCGATCCCTCCACGGAATCGATTCAGGAGATCTTAGCCTGATGTCCGAACCCACGGTTTCCGCGGAAAAGGTCGTCAAACCGCAGCCCAAGGAAACCCATGTGGCGGCTGAATGGAAACACGAAAGCCCTCTAATGGCTTGCCGGTTCGATCCTCAAGGCCGCTACGTGTTCGCCGCCGCCGAAGACTCCAGCGTCGTTCGCTGGGAGTTGAGCTCCGGCGCAAAAACCATCTTCAAGGCGCACGATAGTTGGGTGCGGGCGATCGCTTTTTCGGGCGATGGTGAAACGCTGCTCACCGCCGGCTCCGATGGCCGTTTGATCTGGTGGGAAACCGCCGCCGCGGAGCCCAAGCCGTTGCGCAGCATTGACGCCCACGCCGGTTGGGTTTGGTCGCTGAGCGTTTTGCCGAACGGAAAACAGGTGCTCAGCGGCGGGAACGACAAACTCGTCAAGCTGTGGAATATCGAATCGGGCGAACTGGTTCGTTCGTATGCCGGCCATGAAAGCCACGTTTATAGCGTGTTGGCGCACGCCAACGGCCAGCTCGCCCTCTCGGGAGATCTGCAAGGCCAGGTTCGCCAATGGAGCCTCGAAACCGGCGCATGCACGCGCACGTTCGACGCCAAAACGTTGCACACGTACAACGGCGGGCAAGGCGTTCACTTCGGCGGCGTGCGGGCGCTCTCGATGAGCGCCGATGGCGCCCAACTGGCCTGCGGCGGTTTGTATAAAGCCACCAACCCGTTGGGGTCGGTCCACGACCCGCTGGTCATGCTGTTCGATTGGGAGTCGCAAAAATTACTTCAATCGTACATTGCCGAAGGCCTCAAGGCGGTGGTCTGGAAGACGGCTCACCACAAAGACGGTTTTTTGATCGGCGCCTGCGGCGGCACCAGCGGCGGTTTTTTATTGTTTTGGAAACCCGACGCCCCCAAGGAATTCCATCGCTTCAAACTGCCAGACATCGTTCGCGGAATGGACCTGCACCCCAACTCCCTGCAAATTGCCACCGCCCACTACGACAAAACCATTCGCATCAGCGTTATGCAGCCCAAGAACACTTGATTTTCATTCCCCTTGCCGCAACCAGGCTTCGTTGAAACTGGCGTGCTTCATTGTTTTTCCGCCGGTGGTAAAGTAGCTATAAACCACATGGATGTTCCCGTCGCGCCCCTGAATGACGACCGGGTAATGATACGCGCCGGCAGCCTGTTTTTCCAAATGCCGCGTGATCTTCCAGGACTTGCCTTCGTCGGTGGAGAGAGAAACGGCCAAGCTGTTGCGGCCGTCGGTGGTGTCGTTGTAGACCAAAACCCAATCGCCGTTTTCGAGCCGCACGCCGTCCAACCCCGAACCGGGGTTGGGCAACTTTGCTTGCACAACCGGCCCCCACGAAACGCCCTCATCGGTGGATTTCGCCATCCGCATCCGATCGCCGGGTCCGTTTTCCCGCATGTAAGCCACCAGCGTTCCATCGTTGCGGCGCAATACCGACGGCTGAATGGCGCCAAAGCCCAACGTGGGCTGGCCGGCGGTCCAGGTTTCGCCGCCGTCGTCGCTGATGGCCATTAACGAGAGGGAGAAGGTGTCAGTGTAAAGCGGCAGCAAAATTCGGCCGCTGGGCAAGGTGGTGGGTTTGCAGCGGGGTTGCCAGCCCAAGCGTTGGTACAGCTTCTCGCCCAGTCGCTCGCGGACCAGTTTGATTTCATCGGTATCGCGTTTCGAGAGCCGCCCTTTGTACTGCGCAACCAGTTCATCCAAACGCTTGGTTGCCGGTTGCGAAAAATCGTCGGGCTTGAGCAGGATGATTCCTTCTCGGCTCCACTTGGGAGCGCCGGCGGCGGAGTAATTCTCCGAAACCTTGAATCGCGTGATGCACGACTCCCACGAATTGGCGATGATCACCGGCCAAAACAACCACAATCGCTCCCGGTGGTCGATCATCATGCAGGTGTTGCAATCGGGGAATCCGGGCGTGTCGGCCATTAGGAATGGCGGGCTCCATTGGGCCTCTCCCTTTTTCTTGCGAGCGCCGAACACCGCGACGTCGTCCGAACGGCGCTCACCGGCGCCACGGTACCAAGAGGCCAGTAAATCTCCATTTTCGCACTGCACGATTCCGGGCGCGTGGTTGTGTTGGTCGTGCAGCGGAAAAATAAACTCGGCCTGATAAAACGGCTCTTCCGCCGCAGCGGCGGAAACCAGCAAGGTGAGTATCGCCAGCGTCGAACAAAGATATTTTCTCATGAGATGTGCTTTCGGGCGGATTCTTACTCTTCGTCCGTAGATACGTCACCGGTTGCCGCTCAAAAAAGCCCGGCATTTTCAAAATGCCGGGCTTTCAATTCGGCAAGCAAATTCCGGACGGATGTTACTCTTCGTCGTCGCGGAGTTTGGCCAGGGCGGAGTAGTCTTCAATGGTGGAGGTATCGCCCACGATTTCCACGCCGGCGGCAATATCCCGCAACAGGCGGCGCATGATTTTTCCGCTACGAGTTTTGGGCAACGTGGCGGTGAAGTGGATATCGCTGGGCACGGCCAAGGCGCCAATTTCCTTGCGAACATGCAGTTTGAGTTCGGCGGCCAGGGCGTCGTTGGGTTCGGCGTCGCGAACCGTGACAAACACCGCAATCGCCTGCCCCTTGAGTTCATCGGGCCGACCCACCGCAGCCGCCTCCGCGACCTGAGGATGGCTGACCAGCGCACTCTCGACTTCAATCGTACTGAGGCGATGCCCCGAAACGTTGATCACATCGTCGATGCGGCCCATGATCCAATAGTAGCCGTCGTTGTCTTGGCGGGCGTTGTCGCCGGTCAGATACATGCCCGGAACTTTCGTCCAATACTGTTCGCGGTAACGTTCGTCGTCGCCCCAAATGCCACGCAACATGCCCGGCCAAGGATGTGCGATACACAACATACCGCCGTGGTTCGGCTCCACTTCCTGGCCGGATTCGTCCACGATTTTCGGCACGATGCCCGGCAACGGCTTGGTGCAACTACCCGGTTTGGCCGCAATGGCGCCCGGCAGCGGCGACATCATAATGCCGCCCGTTTCCGTCTGCCACCACGTATCAACAATCGGGCAACGCTCGCCGCCGATCTTCTTGTGGTACCACATCCAGGCTTCGGGATTGATGCCTTCGCCCACCGTGCCCAGCAGCCGCAAACTGGAGAGGTCGTACTTATCGACGTGCTGGTCGCCCCATTTGATGAAGGCGCGACTGGCGGTGGGCGCCGTGTAAAAAGTGTTGCCCCGATATTTTTCCACCAGCTTCCAGAAGCGATCTTCCTGGGGCCAGTTCGGCGCGCCTTCGTACATCAACTGCGTGGCGCCGGCCGAGAGAGGGCCGTAAGCGACGTAGCTATGCCCGGTGATCCAGCCGCAGTCGGCCG
>JAJRWU010000321.1 GCA_024276655.1 Planctomycetota bacterium | reverse complement strand
GGGCGTCATTGACGCTCCTCCTCTACTCGACCGTTCCCTGCGTTGAAATGCCCGCCGGGAAACGCCGAACAATGTCTGAACCTCCCCCGGCGCCGCGTGAAATTGCGATAACAATCCAGCCGACAGATCAAAACCCGTGAACGGTTACCTTTTCGCTGGGGCTAGACGCAAAACAGCAACACCTGGAAATGCCGCCAGGATTCCCGCCAAGCCGAAGGCTTGCCAGCCATTAGCCGGCGGTCGAGCGCAGCGATATCGCCGTCAGACCAACGCAACGAGCGATGCATTCCGGTGGGATGCCAGACGGAGCGGGCGCGAGAAACGCCTCGAAACAACATCGTCTTTTGTGTCGCCCACTGTTGGAGTGTGCGCTTCGGCGTGCTTTCGGAATCACGCACACCTCCAAAAAGAAAACATGCTCAAGCATGAACTCCAACGGCGCGCCAAAAAGAAACAGCACGCCGGAGCGTACGCTCCGGCGTGCTGTTTGGCTGCAAAACGCCGCTTTAATTTTTGTAGATTTTATGGCGGGGGCGGTCGGAAAGGATTTGCTCCTTACCCCAACTGGTGACGGCGCGGAAGGCGTCGCTCTGAATGAAGGTGGTGAAGGCTTGTTCGTCCGACCATTCGCTCGTGATCAGGTAGGAGGCGCCGTCGCTGACGTCTTTCCAGAGCGTCGAACTGGTGTGCCCTTCGGCGGCGTTGAGGGCCTCAATCACGGCTGCAAACTTGTCTTCAAAATCTTGTTCCTTGCCTTCAATGACGTGATAGTTCATGCCGACTGTAATCATGGCAACTCGACTCCATTATGCGGTGGGGGGGGCTACGTTTGGAAAACATTTGGGCTGGAAAGTAATGGCTTCATTCCGGGGCGGCGCAGCCAGCGCCGCGTCGAACGCTCGCCGACAATCATAGCTGGTGTGGCGAGCGGCGTGTAGCCCGGCAATTCGGCGTTTTTTTTTGACGCTCAGGTTATTTGCAGCCGCCGCTCAGGCCGGAGGCGTTGATAACATCAACCCGATTGTCGATTTTTTTGACGCCGTCGATATCGCGCAACGTCGTTTGCAATAACTGTTTGAGGTAAAATGTGGGCAGATTGCCGTGCAGCTTGAGCACTCCGTCGGCGCACTCGAAAGAAATCTGATCGAAGTAAACCTTATAAGGACGGTTCTGATGCAAACGATCTCGAACGGCGGCTTCCACATCAGGGCGGGCGGCGCCTGGTTCACGCCGAATGGGGACTAATGAACGACTCATGGTTCGGTGAACTCCATTCAAAAAGGGTGGCGTTGATTGCCTAAAAAAACGCTGGCGTTGTTTGCTGGCGCGCGTTTCGTGAACGACATTGACCGAAGCCGGCGCCAGAGCCTGAACCCAGCGGCGCAACTCCTCGATATTTCGCAAGCCGACAATCGTGACCGACCGGCCTTCGACGCGCCAAGACGCAGCCAGTTGGTCGCCCAATTCAGCCACCCGGCACGATGCGCCGCCGAATCGAAGTTGCTTCCGCGGGAGTCCTTGAAACCAATCCGGCTGCTCTTGGCGGTGCTCAAACACCGCCAAGACCGTTCCGTCAACGCGGCGGCAAACCGTTTGAATGCACTTGCAGGAAGGCATGGCTATTGCATAGGTTTTCACAACCGCGATGTCGACCGGCGCGTGCTTTGCGGCCAGCGTTCGATAACCCACAAACCGCTGGGCCTGTTCACCCGAAACGGCGCGCCCCGAATAACGAGCCAGCAGATATTCCTGAGCGTGGACAGGATCCGACTCAAAGCTCTGCCAGTAATCGGCCAAATCGTCCTGACTCGCAGCGCCTTGCCGATCAAAATAAACGCCCAGACCGCCGGCCACCAGAAAAAAGAGAATGCTGGCCGCGAACGCAAAGAGAGTCGCCGACGACCGCCGCCAGGAGTGTCTTTTTTTCCGCGGCTGAACCTCCGGAACGTCTTGAAATTCTTGAATCGCGTCGAGCTTTTCTTGAATCCGACTCCAGAGGCGTTCGGGCGGCGCAACGTCGCTTAATTCCCTGTCGATCAAAGTGGAGGCCAACAGCGACAAGCGTTGCATCGCGTCCAATTCCGTTGCGCAATCTGAACAGTCGTCGAAATGCGCATCGGCCGCGACCCGCGTTTCCGGGGAGAGTTCGTCGTCGTGGCGCGGCGAAAGCAGTTTTTGGGCTTCGCGACAATTCATCGCTTCAAATCCCGCTTCTGAAAGGCGTGCGTCCGGCAGATGCCAGCAACATGCTGGTATAAGTTTGGATGCCTCGCCCGCCCGGTTTCTTCACGCGAATATGCTTCGCACGGCAAGGATTGCCCCAATTGCATCCGACCGAGCGCGAAGGTGTTTTTTTGGTTCCTCAGCGATTTTAGCGGCTGATTGCAGTCCGATTCTCATGGACAACGCGTTTCGATGAGCGAGCGGCGCGCGGGAGCCGCCGCACGCGCAAACGCTTTCGTGTGAGCCAGATACCTCTCGGTGCTCAATACGTCATCAGAAGTTCTTCGGTCGGGAGTCCGGCGATGGAGCCAAAACCGCCCTCGGCAATAGCCGCGCCCAGATGCGTGACGGCGCGGAAATATCCGTCGCTGGGCCGCGCCCCGACCAGTTCGCGGGTGAGGTCGCGGCAGATGATATCAGCCGCCCGCCGAACGATTTCATCTTCCTGCGCCGCCGCGTACAGACTGGTCACGAGAATAGTCACGGCGTTCTGCACGCGCTTCGATATTTCCGACATGCGGCATTGGCGATCGGCCAGCTTGAGTTGGTGCTTCATCATCGCGCCGCTGACCTCGCGCGAAGACCGGTGCAGCGCCGAAATGGCAAACTCGGCATGCCGTTTCAACCGCGCGGGCATCGCCGGCAGAGTAGGCCGCCCCTTGGGCATGGTGTATTCCTTCAGCCACCACAGCGCGTAGGGAATGCCGGGCCCCGCCAACGCCATGATATGACGAGGGTTCAGAGGGTTGGGCTTTTTGATGCGCGCCGCATGGAGCGCCTTGCCGACCGGCTCGAAGTATTTCACGCCGTGTTTCTTGACCAACGATTTGAAGAAGGCCATGCCGAGCATTTCGCCTTCGCCTTCATAAATGCACGGCGCGAGATATTCATGCACGTTGTCGCCGAATTGGTGGCCGACGAGAAAGGAGCGGCCGCCGTGCGTTTTCATGAACAGTTCAATGGCGGCCTCTTTCTGTGCTTCGCTGCCGAAAATTTTGGCGATGATGCACTCCATCTCGCCTCGATAGCCTTCGTCGATCAGCCGCGAGCA
Source organism: Planctomycetota bacterium (assembly GCA_024276655.1). Classification (GTDB taxonomy): domain Bacteria; phylum Planctomycetota; class Planctomycetia; order Pirellulales; family Pirellulaceae; genus SZUA-33. The sequence continues at coordinate 14,438 of JAJRWU010000321.1, read as the reverse complement.
CCAAGCCACGAGCGCATCGCAGGCCACGATCAGACCAGCCATGCGGCCTAGTCGTCGTTGCACCAATTCCCGCGCTACAATCGGCTCGCCATACGTGCGGCGGAATGCGCCCCACGGCAGCATGTTGGCCATCATGATGCGCATCGTGCCGGCTGCATTGGCGCACAACGAAACCCGCCCCAAATTCAGGCCGTGGTAGGCGATCGTGAGGCCGTTGCCTTGTTTCGGCCGTAAAAGATTCGCCGCCGGCACGCGAAAATCCTTGAAGATAATGCCCCGATTGTACGTTTGCTTCAACGCGTACAGGCCATAATTCGTGAGTTGGAAGTGCTCGTTTTCCTCGTTCGGCAAATCGCAAATCAAGACTGCCGGTTTTTCCTCGACCAAACAGACCAGGCCAATCGTGCGGCCGGGCGTCACGTTCGTGATGAAAAGTTTCTCGCCATTGACCACATAATCGTCGCCATCGAGTACGGCGCGGGTGCTCAGCGCGGTCAGATCGGAGCCGGCGCCCGGCTCGGTTAGCGCGAAAGCCGAAAGTTTTTCACCACTGGCCAGCAGCGGCAAGAAACGTTGTTTCTGCTCTTCATCGCCGAAGGCCATTACGGGGTCAACCGCACCAATGCAACCATGCACCGAAGCCAGGCCGGCAATCGTGGGGTCGAGCATGGCCATTTCAGTGATGAACGATGCGAAGCTGCGGAACGGCGCCCCGCTGCCGCCATATTTCTTCTCGACCAACAGGCCCCAATAGCCCACGCCCGCCAACTCTTGCAGAACCTCCTCCTTGATTTTTCGCTCGTCATTGAGCAACGAACCGGCCTCGCGATGTTTTCGGACCACGTCGAGCGAGGCGTCCATTACCTTGCGCACGTCAGCCGGAGCTTCTAAGGGGGCGGGGCCAAACAGTTCGGCGGGAGTGCGGTCCCAGACGGCGCGATGCACCGGGCTGTTGACCGTCTGATATTGCGGCAGGAAGAGCTGCTCGACTTCGTCGTCGGCGCGGTCGACCGCCCCCATGCGGCGGACTTCTTCTTTCTTTTTGCCGCCTAGTTCGAGTGCGGTTTCGGCGAATGATTTTTCCGTCTTGCTTTCCGGCGCGTTGTCAGACATGTGGCACGATTCCTTTCCAAGGAAGACAATCAAGGCAGGGGGCTCGACTATTATATCGGCTGAAACGCCGCCAAGATATCGGCGGAAACGCCGCCGAAAGGCCAGCTATGCTGCGCACGGCTAGCATTGGCTCGTTTAACGGCAAGCCGAAGGCGGCTGCGTTTTTCTGTCTTGCCCAAACGGTTTGGCTCGAAACGCAGTCGCCTTCGGCTTGCCGTTAAACAAAAGGCGCCATTTGCAACCGTGCGCAGGCGTCTCAATAATACGCCTCGGCCGTTTAACCGAACCAACCGCTTTTACTGTAGGAGGCGATCGCCTTTTCCTCAGTTTTATAGATATTGAGGATTTTATTGAGCCGCATCAATTTGAAAACCTCCATCACATCGCCCGAGATATTGCAGAGTTTCAAATCGACCTTCGCCGCCTTGCACTTCTTACTCACCAAGATGATCTGGCCGATCATCGCCGACGACATGAACTTCACGTTATCGAAGTTCAAAACCAACTTCCCGTTGACCGCCTCAGCGGCAGCCTCGGAAAGCTCCTCGCCGATTTGTTGGATGCGAGCATCTTCCAGAATTTTCGGAACGGAGAAATAAACAACCGAGATATCGGCGCTTTCGCCTTTTTGTTCGATTCTTGTTGACGCCACTACGCCGCCCCTTATTTATCAGTTGCGCTGGTGAATGTGCGGAGCCCCGCCGACGGACCCACCCTACAGATTATAACGCACGCAGAATCGGGATACACCCTGGAAACGCATTTCTCCCTTCCTCCGGCAGGCCGGCGCTCTTACGCATGAACCGCCCTGTTTTTCGACGATAAACTTTGCCAGGCCCCCGCAGTTTCGCTTCTTGAGCCCGCATTCGCTACCATGTGTGTCATTCTCCGTCATTACGCATTCCACGATATCGGCAACGTCGTCACCCCGAGAAGGCTCCAGCTTCATGTTCAACGGACATAATCGCCTTGGTTTGCTCCTGGTATTTGTATTTGCTTTCGCCTCAGGTCCTGCCAACGCGGCTGAATACCCCACTAGCGGGTTATTGCCGAAGGAGGAAACCGGCGCTCTGCGGTTTCTCGCCGAACACGCGGAATACGACGGCCGGGGAGTGATTGTGGCCGTGTTCGATACCGGCGTCGACCCCAGCGTCGAAGGCTTGCAAACCACGCCCGACGGCCGGCCTAAAATCGTCGACATGGTCGATGGCTCCGGCAGCGGCGATGTCGACACCTCGAAAGTTCAAGAGCCCAAAGACGGCGTGCTTTCCGGCCTCACCGGGCGGTCACTCAAGATTCCCACAGCCTGGAAGAATCCCACTGGCAAATATCGCATCGGTATCAAACGAGCCTATGAACTGTTCCCCCGCGATCTGGTTTCGCGGCTGAAGCGGAAGCGAAAGGAAAAGTGGGACGCCGCCCAACGCAAAACCGTGGCTGACGCCGAACAAGCACTGGCCGATTGGAAAAAAGAACACGCCCAACCAAAGCGGGCGGAAAAAAAAGAACGCGACGAGCTACAGGCCCGCATCGATCTGTTGCAGAAACTCCAAAAAAGTTACGACGACCCCGGCCCGGTTTTTGATTGCGTTGTATTCCACGACGGCAACCTCTGGCGAGCCGTCGTCGATACGGATCAAGACGGCGACCTGGCCGATGAAAAAGTGCTCACGAATTTTCGCCGTGAGCGGCAGTTCGCCTCCTTCGGCGAGGAAGTGCTGCTGCACTTCGCCTTGAATATTTACGACGAAGGCGACGTGCTCTCCATCGTGACCGACTGCGGCGCCCACGGCACGCACGTGGCCGGCATCATCGGCGCCTATTTCCCAGAGCAACCGGAACTCAACGGCCTGGCGCCCGGCGTGCAGATTGTTTCCGTCAAAATCGGCGATAGCCGACTGGGCTCTTCCTCCACCGGCGCCGGCGAAGTGCGCGGCCTGATTGCCGTACTCGAAAATAAGTGCGACCTCATCAACATGAGTTATGGCGGACCAACCGCCGACCCCAACAGCGGCCGCGTGACCGGTCTGTATTCGGAAATCGTGAACAAACACGGCGTCATTTTCGTGGCCAGCGCCGGCAACAGCGGCCCCGCCCTCTCGACCGTCGGCGCGCCCGGAGGATGCACTTCGGCGCTGTTGGGCGTGGGCGCGTATGTGTCGCCCGCGATGATGAAAGCGGAATACTCCTTACGCCAGGAATTGCCGGAAATTCCCTACACCTGGACTTCTCGCGGCCCCACCTTCGATGGCGATTTGGGCGTTGATATTTGTGCGCCCGGCGGCGCCATTTCACCGGTTCCGCAATGGACGTTGCAGCGAAATATGCTGATGAACGGCACCTCGATGTCGTCGCCTAATGCGTGCGGCAACATCGCCTTGCTGCTTTCCGGCTTGAAAAAACAAGAAGTCGGCTACACGCCGCATAGCGTCCGACGGGCGTTGCAAAACACGGCGCGTCCGTTGGAGGCGTCGGAAGTGTTCGCGCACGGCCGAGGACTGATTCAAACCGACAAAGCGTTCGACTACCTGATCGAAAACGCGAACGCCAACGGCGAAGAGTTGCGTTTCGAAATCAGCCTGCCCAAACGCAATAATGATCGGGGCATTTATATCCGAGAGCCGTACGAACAAGCGACCGCCTTGACCACCACCGTAAAAGTGAACCCGGTGTTTCACCACGATGCTTCGCCGGCGCTCAAGGTTGGCTTCGAGATGAACGTGATTCTCGAAGCCACCAAACCCTGGGTGGACGCTCCGGAATCGGTGCATTTGATTCACGGCGGCCGCACGTTTGAAGTGAAGGTTGATCCCACGGAGTTGAAAGCGGGCGTTCACTATGCGGAAGTTATCGGTTTTGAGGAAGGGCATCGTGAGCGGGGGCCGTTGTTTCGCCTGCCGATTACCGTAGTGCGCCCCGTGCGGCTCGAAAGCGAGGGTATCGCGGGCGCCACCACGTTCACCTTCAAACCGGGGGAAATCCACCGCACGTTTATTGACGTTCCGCAAGGCGCCACCTGGGCCGACCTCCTCATTCGCGGCTCCAACATTGACGGCCCGCGCCGTTTCATTTTGCATACGCTGCAACACATGCCGCGGCAGTCGTTCGATAATATTGAAGTGCGCAAGTTTTTCTCGATCGCTCCTCGCCAGGAACGCGTGGAAACATTCGAAGTGGAAGGCGGGCGAACCCTGGAATTGTGTTTGGCGCAGTATTGGTCGAGCTTGGGCGACAGTGAAATCGAAATCTTGCTCACGTTTCACGCCATTCGCCCCAACAACGAAAGCACCTTTCTCGACGGCGCCGACCTCATGACCCGGCTCGATGTTACCGCGCCGCTGCGCGACGAACACTTCGCGCCGAAGGCCCAACTCAAAACGCTGCGGCGTTCGGTGCGGCCCTCGAAGCATCTGATTACGCCGCTCAAAGGCGCACGCGATTTACTACCCGAAAGCCGCCGCATCCACCAATTGATTCTCACCTACGAATTCACCCTCAGCGCCGCCGCCAAGGCCACGCCCCGTTTTCCGCTCTCCCAGCAAGATGAATTCTGGAATTCGTTTGAGTCCAACATCTGGATGATGTTCGATTCCGCCAAGCGCTTGCTCGGCTCCGGCGGCGGCGACAGCAGCGTGTCGCTCGGCAAGGGCAAGCATACGCTGCTGTTGAACATTCGGCATGACGATCCTCAAACGCTGGAGAAGTTGAAAGACATGCCGATGCTGCTCGACTTGGCGTTGTCGTCGCCGCTTTCGGTGGGCGTGCATGCCGACCCCGACGACGTGCTCGGCGGCCGTTCGTTTTCCGCACGGGAAATTCATCGCGGCGGGCGCGTATCATTCTTTTTGGCGCCGCCCAAGAAATTCGGCAGCGCGGCCAAGCCCGGCGATTTGCTGCTCGGCTCGATCAGTTTCGGTAAAACCGATCACAACCTAGCCGGCGGCGGGCAGCGCCCCGACGGCTTCTCGATAACCTGCCTGGTTCCGCCCGCGGCCAACAGCGCCGATGATAAAGACGACGACTCCGGCGCCAAGAAAAAAGAGTTGTCCGCCGACGAAAAACTCGCCAACGCGCTCCGCGACGCCAAACTCGCCTTCCTCAAAACGCTGCGTGGTAAAAAGACGAAAGACGATTACGATAAGTTGGCGGCCGAACTGGTGCGCGAATATCCGCAACACTTGCCCTTATATGTTGAACTGCTGGAGCGACTCGACAACGACGACCGCAAGCAGCACTTGCCGGCGGTCGTGGCGGCGGCCAACAAAGTGATCAAACACATCAAGGCGGGAAAACTCGCCGCGCATTACGGCGTGAATCTTGATCAAGACGATCCCCAAGCGGTGCAACAACGCAAGGAGTTCGACAAACAAAAGAACATCCTCACCGACGCACTCTACCGCAAGGCGCGGGCCATCGCGTACATGGACCTGCCACAAGACAAAGACAAAACCGACATTCCGAAGCAGCCGAAAAAACGTGAAAAACGCGACAAGCTTTTTGAGAAAACGGTTCGCAAATTGAAGAAGTGGGTCGACATCACGGATTCAAAATACGCGCTCTTGTACGTTCGCCGCGAGCGCCGCCAGGGGCGTCCCGCGAAAGGTTTGTTGGAATTGCAGAAACTGGTGAAGGAGTCGCCCACCAAAAAGCTGCTCTACAAAAAACGTATCGACATCTACCAGGAACTCGGCTGGGAACACTGGCGGGCCTACGAAGCCCAATGGAAGATCATCCGCTTTCCAGAAAAGTACCCGCTGTTTTAGCACTGGCCCAATAACTATTCCATAAGGCGGGCGGCAAGCTAAATCAGAAGCCCGGCTTTTTCAAAAAGCCGGGCTTCTCGCGATGCCAAAATGGGTTGCCGCACCCTGCGGTTATTCGTCGGATTCGACAGCCGTGGGCGCCGGCTGAGGAAGCGCGCTCACTTGCGCGGCGGGCTTGGCCCGCGCCGCGATGAGCTCCAAAATCTCGCGTTCGAGTTCGATCACGCGCAATTGAAGTGCTTTATTTTGTTCTTGGGTTTCCCGACGCGTTTCCGCGACGGCCTGATCCACCGTCGATTGCATCAAGGCTTCGAGAATCTCGTTCCGCTCCTCGCGCCATTCGGAAACGGCTTCGGCTTTCGCCTCAATCGCAGCGCAATGGGTGGCGGTCCCGAGCAGATTCTCGAAGAAGGCTTCGCGGTCTTCCAACGCCTCAAGTCTGGCCTCCAGGCGTGCATTCTGGACAAGCACTTCAGTCATGCGAGCCGCGTTTGTAATCACTTGCTCACGCGCTTCGTCGCGCGCCTTGAGACGCTCACACTCCATCGCCAGAGCAACCATACGCTGATCGATGGCCGGCTCGTTCGGCGGAAACGCCAGTCGATGAGGACCCGACGGCGCTTGACGGTGAACAACATACCCTCGCGGAACCGCAATTTCTTCGCACGCCGCCACGACCGGCGCCGACCATTCGGCGGGCAGAACAGCGGGAATGCCTTTGGACGCCGATGGCGTCGGCGGCGCGAGTAGGACCGCAGCGGGCGGCTTTTTTGCCGGCACGACTTCTCGGTTGGTTTTCTTGATATCGCACGCGCCACACGCAGACGGCGGTGCTAGCGTTTGCAGCGGAGAACGGTGCAACCGGTCGTTTTCCGCAGGCGGCGTTGCAGGCTCTTTTACTGGCGGAGTGGCGGAAGCCGTCATTACGTAGAGCCCTGTCGCTGCACACAACACCACGACAATCGACCAAGTTCTTCCAAACGTCATCCGATCTTCCTCCATGATTTGTCGGCCCGTGCATTTATGGCCTTGCCTTGCTGGGAATGAGAACCCAACTTTGGGCGGATCATACGAAAAACCGGCAATTCGCCACAACATCAAATCCCAAAAGTTGCGCTCAGGCGCTCAGGCGCTCAGACGAGATAGAGGACTTCACAACGCCTAGCGATTGAACTCACCAAATACCGTATACTGGAATTTGTCTGTTTTTCTGACCATCCCGCGTCTGACAGCCCCGTAGGAAATGATTTTCATGCCCCAGGAAACGATCGATCTACGCAGCGATACGGTCACGGTCCCGTCGCTTGGCATGCGCGCCGCGATTGCAGAGGCGCCGCTGGGCGACGACGTGATTGATACCGACCCCACGATTGCCGCCTTGGAAGAGTTCGCCGCGAACTTGCTGGGCAAGGAGGCGTCTATTTTCATGCCCTCCGGCACGATGACAAATCAAATCGCGTTGCGTGTTCACTGCCTGCCCGGCGACGAATTCCTCTGCGAGGAAAATTGCCATATTTTCAACTACGAGCAAGGCGCCTTCGCTCAGTTGAGCGGTCTGGTTGGTAGGACGGTTCGCGGTGAATACGGCGTTTTGTCGCTTGCGCAACTGGAAGGTCGGATTCGCCCCGAGAACGATCACCTGACCCGCACCCGGCTGCTCTGCCTGGAGAACACGCACAATCGCGGCGGCGGGCGCGTGCTCCCGTACGAAGGCCTGACGGAAATGTGCGGCTGGGCTCATGAAAATGGTTTGGCCACCCACCTCGACGGCGCTCGGCTGATGAACGCGGTCGTGGCGACCGAAATTCCCGCCGCCCAGTGGTGCCAACATTTCGATACGGTCAGTCTTTGTTTAAGCAAGGGGCTGGGAGCGCCGGTGGGATCGATACTGGCCGGAACCCAGGAAAAAATCACCCTGGCGCGGCGGCATCGGAAACTCTTCGGCGGCGGCATGCGGCAAGCCGGAGTGATTGCCGCCGGCGGACTCTACGCCTTGCAACACAATATCGAACGCCTCGCCGAAGATCATCAAAATGCGCTGGTGTTGGCCAACGCGGTGCGGGCGGCGGAAGGTTTGCGGCTCGAACCGCCGCGCGTCGATACGAACATGGTTCTTTTTCGCGTGGCCCAATGGCTGGCCACCGCGCCCGATTTTGCCGCGTCGTTGGAATCGCATGGCGTGCGATGTTTGGCCATTTGCCCCGAGCAAATCCGACTCGTGACCCATCTCGATGTCAGTCGGGAGCAGGTCGAGCGGGCGGGCGAAATTATTGTCACGCTGGCGGAAAAAATATCCCAAGGGGAAGTGAAGGCCGCCACCGGCGGCGAGCTTTATTAGCGAAGTGTGGAACAACCAGATGCCCAAACGTGCTCAGACTGGTCTGAGGGTTTTTTGTTGCACCGAAATTCGTGGTATCATGAATACCCGCGTTGGGCCGGAGCTTGTGTCTTTGGGCGCCGTTCCTCATTCCGGGCCTCATTCCGGGCCTCACACCTAGCGAAACGTCCGATTTCGCCCGTTGGCGGTAATACAAATGAATCGCACTATTCTTCTTTCGGCTGTTGGGCTTCTAGCGTCTGCTGGGCTGTGGCTGTTCGCCGCCGGGGCAATTGCCGCGGAGCCGGCCGACGATCAAAACCCGGTCGACTATCAAAAAGAGGTCAAGCCGATTCTCTTGCAGCACTGCCTGCGGTGCCATGGCCCCGACGAACAGCAGTCCGACTTGCGCATCGATACGGGCAAGTTCCTGATCGAGGGCGGCATTTCAGGGGCGGCCATCGTGGCGGGCGAGCCGGCGGAAAGCCCGCTGCTCTTGGCGGTGCGGGGCATGTCGGACGAAATCTCGCAGATGCCGCCCGAAGAGGAAGAAGACGTTTTGTCGGCGGAGGAAATCGACGTTCTGGAACGTTGGGTTGCCGCCGGGGCCGTTTTCCCGAAAGACGAATCGCCGCAACCGGCCGCCGGGGAAAAGTCGGAGCATTGGTCGTTTTTGCCGATCATGGCGCCCAAGATTCCCGCCATTGAAGCAGAAGCCGTGGCGCACAATCCGATCGACGCCTTCGTTTTGGACCGTCTGAAAAAAGAAGGTTTGCCGCCATCGCCGCCAGCCGACCGAGCCACCTTGATTCGCCGCGTGTCGTTCGATTTGATCGGCCTGCCGCCTTCCCCCGAAGAGGTGCGGGCGTTTTTGGCCGACTCCCAGCCCGATGCGTACGAGCGGCTGGTTGATCGATTGTTGGCTTCGCCCATGTACGGCGAACGCTGGGGGCGGCATTGGCTCGACCAAGCCCGCTACGCCGATAGCGACGGTTACACCAACGACGTGCCCCGCGTCATGTGGCGATATCGCGATTGGGTGATCGACGCCATCAATCAGGATTTGCCCTTCGACCAGTTTACCGTCGAGCAGTTCGCCGGCGACTTGCTGCCAAACCCGACGCCCGAACAAATCATCGCCACCGGTTTTCATCGTTGCACGCAAATCAACCACGAAGGCGGCAGCGACGCCGAGCAGTATCGGGTGGAGGCGGTGGTTGATCGGGTCTCGACCACGGGCTCCGTCTATTTGGGGCTGACGCTGGGCTGTGCTCGCTGCCACGAACATAAGTTCGACCCGATCAGCCAGGGCGAGTTTTATCAGTTATTCGCCTTCCTCAACAGCCAAGACGAGCCGACCTACACCGTTTCGCTCGATGTTCCCGAAGCCGCCTTGTTGCCCGCCGCACAACAGAAAGTCAACGCGGCGAGTGCGGAGCGAACGCGGCATCTCGAACAATCGAAAGATGCACGGATGGCTTGGGAAACGGCGCTCGCTGAGGCCAAGCCGCCGGTTTGGAAACACGCCCGGCCTACAAAAATCGCCTCGAAAGCCAAGGCCTCGCTCAAACTATTGGACGACGATTCCATCTTGGCCGAGGGCAAAACGCCCAATCAAGATGAATACGAGTTGGAATGGGAAGTGGGCGAGGCGCCGGTCGAGGCGATTCGCCTCGAAGTTTTGACACACGATTCACTGCCGGGCGGCGGTCCTGGTCGAGCCGGCAACGGCAACTTCGTGCTTAATCGAGCGGTGGTGGAATTGATTGCCGCCGATGGCGCCGCACAAGCCGTGAAAATTCTGGATGGGCGGGCCGATCACGAACAAGATAAATTTCCTGTCTCGCACGCCTTGGATGGCAATCCTAAAACCGGCTGGGCGATTAACGTAGGCGCGGGGCAGGGAAGTATTCATACGAATCGCACCGCGATTTTTGCCTTGGAATCGGCGTTGCCGGCCAAGAGCCGCGTGCGGTTGCGGTTGTCGTTCCACGACAAAAAATACGCCATCGGGCGGCTGCGCGTGTCTTGCAGTTCCACACCGGCATCGCTCGCCTTGGCCGAAAAACCGGCCGATCTTCTAGCGGCGGCAAAGGCCGTGGGCAAAGATCGCACCAAGGAACAAACCGCCTTGCTAGAGAACGCTTTCCGCCAAACCGACGCCGAACTCCAGCGGCTCGACGCGGTGTTAAAACAGCGCCAAGCCGAGTTGGCTCGTTTGAAATCGGTCGCCACGACGACCACCTACACCATGCGGGAGCGAAAAAAACCTCGCGATACGTTCATTCATATTCGCGGCGATTTCCTCCGCCCCGGCAAGCGAGTGACGCCGAAAACACCGAGCGTTTTCCCGGCGATGAAAACTATCGGCGAAACTCCCAACCGGCTCGACTTGGCGAATTGGCTGGTCGATAAAGAAAACCCGCTCACCGCCCGCGTGACGGTGAATCGTACGTGGCAGTATTTCTTCGGCCAGGGGATTGTCGTCACCGAAGGTGATTTCGGCTTGCAGGGCGAACCGCCTTCGCATCCCCAACTGCTCGATTGGCTGGCCGCCGAGTTGGTCCGAAAGCAATGGTCGATGAAGCAGCTTCACCGCTTGGTGGTGCGTTCCGCGACGTATCGACAGGCATCGCGCGCTCGCCCAGATTTGACCGCCGCCGATCCTCAAAACCGGCTGCTCGCCCGGCAGACGCGCATGCGGGTGGAGTCGGAAACCATTCGAGACGCCGCCTTGGCCGTCGCCGGATTACTATCGCACAAAATGCATGGACCGAGCGTCTTCCCGCCGCAACCCGACACCGTAATGAAAATGACCCGCAATCCCAACCGGGGCTGGAAGGTCAGCCCTGGCGAAGACCGATACCGCCGCGGGCTGTACACCTACTTTTGGCGGAACACGCCGTACGCCTTTTTGAAGTTGTTTAATTCTCCGGAATCGAACACGACCTGCACGCGGCGGGAGCGGTCGAATACTTCCTTGCAAGCACTCACGTTGCTGAACGATGAGGTATTCGTCGAAGCGGCCCAAGGTTTGGCCGTGCGTGTTTTGCGGGAGGCGCCGCAAGACGACGTTCAACGTATTCGTTATGTGTTCCAGATCTGTTTCTCCCGAGAACCTTCAGCGGCGGAATTAGCCGCCTTGAAAACATTGTTGGAAGAAGAGTTGGCGGCGCCGGCCGAGAAAAATTCGCCTCGTCAATTCGCGGCCGCCGCCTGGCTGCCTGAGAAGATCGACGCCCGAGAATTTCTCGCCTGGACCACGCTTGCCCGCACACTGCTCAACGTGGATGAATTCATCACGCGGGAGTGATGTTGGCGGGAATCGTCCGATGAATAATTTCGTACAACGTCCCAACCATTCATAAAAGGACGCAATCATGAATCCTGAACAAGTATCGTTTTTGCGGCGAGAGTTTCTCAAGCGATCGGGTTTGAGTTTGGGCGCCATGGCGTTGGGGCGCCTCTTGGCGGAAGACGCCGCCGCAGCGCCCTCGGCAAGCACGGAATTCACGCGTCCGCTGGCGCCGCGCGCGCCGCATTTTCCACCCAAGGCGAAAGCCGTGATCCAACTCTTCATGGCGGGCGGTCCTAGCCAGTTGGAACTGTTCGACTACAAACCCAAGTTGCAAGAGCTACACGGCCAGCCGCCGCCGAAGTCGTACATCGAGGGCAAACGTTTCGCCTTTCTCAAGCCGGAAGCCACGCTGTTGGGCACGAAACGTAAATTCGCCCGGCATGGAGAATCAGGCGCCGAAATTTCGGAAATGTTGCCGCATATTGCGAACATCGCCGACGACATCGCCATCATTCGCACGCTCAAAACCGATAACTTCAACCACGGCCCAGCGAAATTATTGGCGCAAACCGGTTTCCAAACCTTTGGCAAGCCGACCATGGGCGCCTGGACGCTCTACGGTTTGGGTTCGGAATGTAAAGATTTGCCCGGCTACATTGTTTTGCAGTCGGGTCCGCGAGGGCCGAGGGGCGGAGCGTATTTGTGGTCGAATGGTTTTCTGCCGAGCATCTACCAAGGCGCGCCGTTGCGTTCTCAAGGCGACCCGATGCTCAACCTCACTTCGCCGCAAGGGTTTTCGTCCACGCGTCAACAGCGCACCGTGGAGGCCATTTCGCGATTGAACGGTTTGCGGCGTGAGGCCACCGGCGACGATGAAATCGCGGCGCGCACGGCGAATTATGAATTGGCGTTTCGCATGCAAAGCAGCGCGCCCGATTTGATTGATGTTTCGCAGGAATCGCAACACACGCTCGATAGTTACGGCGTGAAGCCGGGCGAGTCGTCGTTCGCGGCGAACTGCTTGTTGGCCCGGCGGTTGGTCGAACGGGGTGTACGATTTATCACCTTGTTCCACACCGAGTGGGATCACCACGGCGGCAGTGAAAACCTAGCGGAAACCTTGGAGGGCGTCTGCCGCGAGGTCGATCAACCCAGCGCCGCCCTCGTGCAAGACCTCAAACAACGCGGCCTCTGGAACGATACGCTCGTGATCTGGGGCGGCGAATTCGGCCGCACGCCGATGGGCGAGCCGCGGGCCTCCATCGGGCGAGATCATCATATCGAATGTTTCAGCACGTGGCTTTCCGGCGGCGGCATTAAAGGCGGGCAAACACTCGGCGCGACCGACGAATTGGGCTTCTATCCACTCGACCTGGCCGACCGCGTTCATGTACACGACCTGCACGCCACCGTGATGCACTTGCTGGGGTTCGACCACCTCAAACTCACGCACCGCTTCCAAGGCCGCGACTACCGCCTGACCGACGTCGCGGGCAAAGTGGTCGAACAACTGCTGGCTTAGAAAACGTGGAACAATGAGCGCACGAACCGGCGAATTGGCGGCGCGAGAAGCCCGGCTTTTTCAAAAAGCCGGGCTTCTGAACCGGGAAGTAGTTTTTCCATGCTCGCCGGCGGGCGATCAGTTATCATATGCGTTGGGCAACGCTAGTAGCAATTTTCCATAGAGAGACCGATCCAACCAAGACTTCCAAAAACACGGGAGCAAAAAAACACCATGACCGACCCCATTCGCCGCAGACAATTCCTGGCTGGCTCTCTCGCCGCCGCCGCCGCGACCACCGCCGGCGCCCACTTGACCCAGGCAGCCGACAAAAACACCGCCGAAAAAAAGCCAGCGGCCGAATTCTACGAACTGCGAATTTATCGCTGCGTAGGCGCGGATAAACAATCACAAACCGAGCAATACCTTGAACACGCATTGATTCCCGCGCTGCGCCGCCTGGGCGCCCGCCAAGTGGGTGTGTTCACGGAAACCCCCGAAGCGAACGCCGACGCTTCCGACGCCTCGGTGTACGTGCTGATTGTGTATCCCACGCTGGAGGTGTTGGGGAATCGGAATGCAGCGCTGGCCGACGACGACGTCTATCAAAAAGCGGCGGCCGAATTCTTCGCCATTCCCAAAAAAGACCCGGCCTACACACGCATCGAAAGCCGGCTGATGAAAGCCTTTTCCGGCATGCCCGTTACGGAGCCGCCGGCAACCTCGAAAACCGGCGCCGCGAGAATTTTCGAATTGAGAATCTACGAGAGCCACAACGAAGACAAAGCTCGCCTCAAGGTCGAGATGTTCAACGAAGGCGAGATCGATGTCATGCGAGAAGTCAAACTCGGCCCCGTCTTCTTCGGTGAAACACTGATTTCCAGCGACGCCCCCAACCTGACCTACATGCTCTCCGGCGACAACCTCGAATCGCACCAGGAACACTGGAAGGCTTTCATCGACCATCCCGAATGGAATCGAATGAAGAAACTCAAGCGGTACGCCGACACCGTTTCCAAAATTACCAAAATCATGCTGGCGCCCACCAAGTATTCCGATCTTTGATCGACCGGCCCGCGGTTGAGAATGACGTAACTTTTCGCGGCGAATTAAAAGCCCGGCATTTTGAAAATGCCGGGCTTTTTTTTTGCGCCAATCGCACCTGTCCAAGATCTATTCCATGCGATGGCGTGATTAAATTATCATCAAGCCGGGGGCTTGGCAGCCATGAGCCGGTGGCGGTTATCCGGAATATAAAATCAAAGACGCCGGCTTCCATTACCTTAGCCTGCACGCGAAAAAGGAAAACGGTCGAGTAGAGGAGGAGCGTCAATGACGCCCCTCCCCCCTCATCAAACCGGACGTGCGGATTTCCCGCATCCGGCTTACCAAAGGCATTTCGTCGGTCGGCACACGCAGACTCAGCGGTCGCCACGGAGCTTCTTT
>JAJRWU010000320.1 GCA_024276655.1 Planctomycetota bacterium | reverse complement strand
TGCTCAACCTCGCTCGGCAGCACGCCGGCCGTTGCCAGCAACAGCTCGACTTGTTTCAGTATCGTTTCGACATCTATGCGGTTCATGCTAACATCATACGCATCCAAGCAACTCCAGGCATGCTAGCGTTGAGAGGATACCTGGTTATCGACGATATGCTGGAGTACGGCGGTCAGAGCCGCGTAGTCGATGTCTTCAATATGCTCGGGTCGGGGAATCACCGACTTAAGAACAGCTTCCATGTCTGAGACTGGTAACTGCATGAACTCGCGTTCGAAGTCACTTGCCAGAAAAGCTCTGCATTCGTTGAGGGAGTGCTCCGCTTTGGTCTCATTTAGAGCGTGCTCAATTTCGGGGACGGCGCCGTAGTACTTGTCGTTGAAGACAAATCGAAAGTCCACAATTTCGAAATCTTCACTCCAGTGGGACTTCAACTTGGCAAAGTCGTCCTTTGCTTTTTTGGCGGCATCTGCCTTGGCTCTGGTGCTGGCAGGTTCTTGCGGCGAGAATACTTGAAAATAGCGGCCTTCTTCCGGAATGTATCCATCGTTTCCCTGGTCGCCAATTGAGCCTTGCGGTTTTACGAAGCGGAACCTTGAGTCTCGTCTCGTCATCACGTCAATGAACAGCTCCTCGTACTGTTGTCCATTGGCCGCGTATATGCTGTTCTTGAACATTGTCATGGCGAACAGCCGTTGTTCTGGCGTAAGGTCTTCAAAGGATTCGGCCATGGTCGGAACGCTTCTTCAATTGGGATCTTCCGTTGCTAAGCATCGAGCGGAAAATTAGTGTCGTAGCCATGCTCGCCAGAGCGTGGGATGGTTCACCGCTCACCCACCGTCTGGCGACGATGGCTACACAAATGCGACAGTTATTTATCGAGCGGTACTAAGCAGTGTATCACATTGGCATGGGGAAATAGCGGGTGACGACGTCAAGGAATTCGGCGGTGGTTTGCACTGTCGCGACGTGCGAGCGAAAGGCGCGGGCGCCGCGCCGGCCTTGGGCGTAGCAGCAGGCGAATTTCCGCATGAGTTGCACGCCCTTTTTCTCGCCGAAACGCTCCGCCACCAGCCGCTGGTGTTTCAAGAGGCACTCCCGCTGTTCGGCCAATGTGGGTTCAGGAGGAATCGGCTCGCCGCGCAAGGCCGCCGCCGCTTGTTGAAAGAGCCAGGGTCGACCCAGTGCGGCGCGGGCAATCATCACGCCATCGACGCCCCAACGCTCGAAGGCCAGTACGACTTTTTCGGCGGAGTCGAGGTCGCCGTTGCCAATCAGCGGAATACGCCGCAAGCGTTTTCGCACGGCCGATAACCGCTCCCAATCGGCGTCGCCTTTGAAAAAGTCTTGGGCGGTGCGGCCATGCACGGTGAGCGCCGCGGCGCCGGCGCCTTCCACCACTTCGGCTACGTCGCCGGCGTTGATGGTGTCTCGCGTGCAGCCCAGGCGGATTTTGGCCGTGACGGGCGTCGGCGCGCAAGCCGCCACGACTTGCTCGATGATCTCGCCCATTTTCTCAGGATGGCGAAGCAAGTACGAACCGCTCCGCGCCCGGTCCGTGACTTGCTTGACCGGGCAACCGAAGTTGATATCCACCACGCTGACGCCGTATTCCTCGACCAGCCGCCGGCCGACGCGCGCCAGCGTGGCGGCGTCGTTATCCCAGATTTGCACCGCCAGCGGCTTGGGTTCTTCGCGCACGCCCCAGAGTCGGTCGGGGTGTTCGGCTTGTTGTTCGTCGAGCCAAGCGAAACCCCGCGCGCTGATCATTTCGGTGGCCTGCAAACCGGCGCCGCCGTAATCGCGCACGATTTGCCGGTAGGCGTAGTTGGTGAACCCGGCCATCGGAGCTTGCAAAATGGGCGGGTCGACCAGCAGCGGCCCAATCATCAGCGGGGCAATCTTGGGAGGGGATATTATCACGGTGGCGACAAGGGAACAACGAGATCTCGAATTGGCGGCGAGAGAAGCCCGGCTTTTTGAAAAAGCCGGGCTTCGGAACCTTCTAAAGAACCACGGCCTCAGAGTTTGGGAACCGGTCCTCTGGGTTTGCGTTTGAGCATTTTTCGTTTGTCGCTGGCCGGGGCGTTATTATTGCCGGCGCCGGCGTTTCCGCGAGGAGAAAGGTTGGTGAATTCCTCCGCCCACTTCCAGCCGATGGGCGTCGACAATTCACGCGAGGCCATCACCGCCCACGGCGTGTTCGGGTGCTCCTTAACCACGCGCTCCAAATACATGGTGGCCTTTTCGGCCATCTTTTTCATTTGGCTGCCGACGGTAATCGTATCGGCGGGCTGCAACACCCAGGTATTGCTCTTGGGGTCTTTGAATTTGAGGCCGCGTTTGGCCTCCGCCAACATGGCGTTGTAGGCTTGGGTGCGCGCCTGCACCGCCATGATACGGCCAATCGCGAGATCAAACCCGGCCTGCCAACGAAGTGAATCTTCTTTTTTGCGATCGGCTTCGCCGGCCTTCAGCACCTGAAACAACGCGTTGAGTTTCGGCTCCAGCTTGGCGGCGTCTCGCTGGGCTTTGGCGAGGTCGGTGACGATCGCGGCTTCGCTTCGCTTGACAAACCGCACCTGCGGCGCCTCCATCGGCGCCAACCAGGAAAGCTGTGCGCTTCGCACCAGCGCGCCGCGCGCCTTGTTGGCCAGCAAACGACGTCCGTACTCCTTCGCGGAAACGTAATCGGGCCGATATTTTCGCATCACGCTGGCGTCGAAGAATTTCGCCATATGCGCGGAAAACTCAGCGGTCTCTCGGCGGCTTACCTCGCGATTCACATTCCGATTCGGATGCACGGCAAAATACACGCCGCCCGTTTCCACGCACAGCCGCGTCAAGGCGAAGGGGCCAAACCCCGAGGCCACGGGTTGCTCCCTTTTTCCGCCGTCGGTGAAATCCAACTGAATGCGCTCGGGATAGAGCGATTCCGGCCCTTGGTCGACCGGCGCCCAGCCCGGCGTTTGATCGTATTGAGGCGCCGGCACGTACTTCATGCTGGTTTTCCGGCGGCCGAACGGCGCCGGCACGCCGATCACGTATACCGGCATTTCATAACGGCGGCAGAGTGTGACGGTTTGGTCGAGTCCGGCTTGATCGTTGCCGATTTCGTCAGTTACGACGATAAACATCACATTCCGTTTGGGCTCGCCGGTTCTCGCGGAGATCACTCGGTGCGTTTTGTATTTGTTGGCGGCCATGTAAATTGCCTGGAATACTTTTTCCTCGCCGCTGGTGTCGGGCGGGATCGACTCAACCGCCTTCGTAATGACTTCCAGATCGTCGGTCGGCTTATCGACCAGCAAGGTGACCGCCTTGCCAAACGCCACGACCGACGTCAACAACGGCTTGTCTTCGTACTGTTCGAAAACTGGGGAGCCGTTAGCCTGAATGACGCCCAACTCCTTGTATATTTGCTCGAACCGCTCTCGTATGGAATCGCGTTGCCGGGCCAAACTACCCGATTGATCGAACAGCCAAACCACCAACGTTTTTCGCTCTTCGAGCGACAGCAGGATTTCCTGCGTCAGACGATCGATTGCGCCTTCGGCTCCGGTGGCGCCCACACCCGCAGCGCCGCGAACAGCCATGTTTTTAGTGGTGTTCATGGCCGTCGCGATGCTGCTCATGTTATTCACATGGATCTCGCCGACCTCAAACATTTCCGCGTCGGTCGGATTGGGAATCTCGCTCGCGACATCGATCGTGGCCGCCAGCGAAGCCGCCATCTGCGTTCCCATCTCGCTATTGGCGCCCAATTCCTCGGCGGGCGCGTCGCTGAAATGAAAATCTTCCGGAAGCTCGGGGATTTCTTCTTCTTCCAGCGACGTGGAAGTGAGCACCACGCTGCGGTCGTCTTCGGGCAGGTTGAGGGGGATGAGCGTCACACCCACCAACAGCACCAAGTGAACCACCATGCTGACCAACCACGCGGGCGTATCGCCATCGAGCGGCGTTTCCTCCTCGCCAGAGTAAATTTGCCAACGTGTTTTGAGGCTTTCCAAAATGCCCATGCAACTCTCCCTCATTGAACATTGCGCCCGACAACCCTGCCGCACGCGCGAACCATGCTCGATTCCGCCGACCGACATTCCATCGGTCGGACTTTCCCTGAAAATGTGCGAACGCCCTCGATGGGCTAACACCCTGGATATGTGTTCATGCAAAACGGCGCCGCCGGCCCGGGTCTGGAGAATTACCTCGCCAACAGGCAGATTTTCATGCGCTAGCGCCGCCAATCTATATTCTATCACCACTACCGCCGAAACGGCAACAATGTTCGTCTCTCGGGGGGGCCGAAAAGCGGCCATTACCGGATATTTTCCGGCCACGGGAAATGAATATCATCCCAATAGCTAATCGTTCGAGACAGCGAAAAGTACTCGCCACTCCACAATGGAAGCCCATGCACCCACCGTTTATGGGGGCTGGCGTGGCGCCGTAACCGCCTAAATACCAATTCTTGCGGCTTCCGGCTCTCACAACGCTACCCCCAATGGCGTGCTATTCGTTACACTCACGGGGAAAACACAGACCCGGTCGGAAGCCGATTGCCAAAAAACCTCCCGGTTCTCGCTCTCTTTCCTTTGAAAACACGAGCCTCGCTGCATATGTCCGCACTTATTTTGGGGTCTTTTTGTTTTTTCACAGCTCTGGTTGCGGTGGCCACATGGCTGCTCACGCGGGGTGATCGACACGACAGCACCGCCGGATATTTTCTCGCCGGGCGCACATTAACCGGCGGTTATATCGCGGGGTCGCTGTTGCTGACCAACCTGTCCACTGAACAACTTGTGGGTTTGAACGGCGCCGCCTTCGCCGATGGCATTAGCGTCATGGCATGGGAGGTGATCGCGGCGATGTCGTTGGTGGTGCTGGCGTTGGCGTTTTTGCCCCGTTATCTGAAAAGCGGCATCACGACGGTTCCTCAGTTTTTGGAAGAACGATTCGATTCCACCACCCGCGTCATTACGACTATTGTGTTTATCGTGGCTTACGCCGCCATTCTCTTGCCCATTGTGCTCTATTCCGGCGCTACCGCGCTGGCCGGCTTTCTCGATATTCGCGCTGTCACGGGGTTGCCCTCCGATACCGCCGTGCTCTGGCTGACGGTTTGGCTGATCGGCATTATTGGCTCGATCTACGCCATTTTCGGCGGACTGCGCACCGTGGCGGTTTCCGACACGCTCAACGGCTTTGGTCTGTTGGCGGGCGGTTTGCTTATTACTTACTTCGGCTTGTTGCGCGTTAATGACGCCGGGCCGCTGGTTGCTTTGTCCGACCTGCATGCGGCCCATCCAGAAAAATTCAATTCGTTGGGCGGCCCTGGGCAATCGGTTCCTTTTTCGACGCTCTTCACCGGCGTCGTGCTGCTCAACCTTTTCTACTGGACCACCAACCAGCAAATTATCCAGCGCACGTTTGGCGCGAAAAATCTGGCCGAAGGACAAAAAGGCGTGCTTCTGGCCGGAACGGTGAAAGTGCTCGCGCCGTTGATTCTCGTCCTACCCGGAATCGTGGCCTTTCACCTTTACGCCGACCACGGCCTTCACAAAGATCACGCCTACGGAACGTTGGTCCGCGATGTATTGCCGGAACCGTTAGTGGGCTTTTTCGCGGCGGTGGTGGTGGGCGCGATTTTGAGTTCGTTCAACTCCGGCCTGAACAGCACG
Organism: Planctomycetota bacterium; assembly: GCA_024276655.1. Classification (GTDB taxonomy): domain Bacteria; phylum Planctomycetota; class Planctomycetia; order Pirellulales; family Pirellulaceae; genus SZUA-33. Next base: position 6,177 of record JAJRWU010000320.1, on the reverse strand, counting down.
GCCACGCTTTTCAGTTTGGGCGTCTATAAAAAATTGCTTCACCCCGAGGCCACTGAAAAGCAAGTCATCGCATCAGGGAAATGGGTCGGCGTGGTGGTGGCGCTGGCTTCGATGACGTTGGCGCCGCTGTTGGCCGGGCAAGATAGCATTTTCGCCTATCTACAAGATATGAACGGCTTGTATTTCATTCCGATTTTCGCGGTGATGCTGGTCGGCATGCTGACCAAACACGTGCCCGCGATGGCCGCCAAAGTCGCGCTGGTCGTGGGACTGCTGGTGCTTGTCGCGGGCAATTTCATTCCGCAACTCGCGGTGTATGTCAAAGCGATCAACGGTTTTCATTTTCTGGGCATTGTTTTTGTCAGCCTGATTTTGCTGATGCTGCTCATCGGCCGCTTGGCGCCGCGAGAAACTCCCTGGCGCCAACAGTCTTCCGGAGAGGTCGACCTCACACCCTGGCCATTGGCCAAACCACTCGGCGCCGCGATCGTGCTGTTCGTGCTCTCACTCTACATTTACTTCGCCGATTTTTCCGTGGTGTGGGGTGACTGATCTCGCTTCACCGCCCACGATTTCTCGCCCGCCGTTGGAGTGTACGCTTTAGCGTGCTTTTTTCCGCTTTGCACCGCTCGATAAATAACGGTCGCATTTGTGTAGCCATCGTCGCCAGACGGTGGGTGAGTGGTGAACCAGCCCACGCTCTGGCGAGCATGGCTACGACACTAATTTCCCGCTCGATGCTTGACGCCATTTCATCAGACACGAGACAAATATTCGCCGGTGCGCGTGTCGATTTTGATGCACTCGCCCTGTGACAGATACTCCGGCACTTGCACGGTCAGGCCGGTTTGCAGCACTGCTGGCTTGGAACGCGACGTGGCGGAATTCCCCTTAATGCCGGGATCGCACTGCGTGATTTCCAACGCCACCGCCGTCGGCAATTGCAGACCCACGCATGCGTCGTTGTAAATCAGGGCCAAGACATCTTCCAGGTCTTCGGTGATGTACTGCAATTCCTCGCGCACATCGGCCAAATCGAGTGAATACTGGTTGAAGTCGGTTTGGTCTAGAAAATGGACTTGCTCCGCGTCGGCATACATGAGTTTTACGGGCCGGCGTTCGAAATCGGCCGCGTCAAGCGACTCGCCGCCCTTGAGCGTGATGTCGGTTTTTTGTTTCGTCACCAGATTGCGGCCGCGAAACTTATAGAGCGTGGCGGCGCCTCTGGCGGACGGCGTTTGCACCGTGATGCCCTGAATGAGAACCGGCGAACCCTGGTAATTGACCACAGCGCCGTTTTTAATTTCCTTGGCTTGCATCGAGAATTTCTTTCCGACCCCATCGCTAAACACCGCTCGATAAATAACGGTCGCATTTGTGTAGCCATCGTCGCCAGACAGTGGGTGAGCGGTGAACCATCCCACGCTCTGGCGAGCATGGCTACGACACTAATTTTCCGCCCGTTGCTAAACAGACCCGTTGCTAAACAGACCCGTTGCTAAACAGACCCGTTGCTAAACAGACCCGTTGCTAAACAGACCCGTTGCTAAACAGACCCGTTGCTAAACAGACCCGTTGCTAAACAGACCCGTTGCTAAACAATCGTGCCCGATTGTGGATCGATGCAAACGCCGGAACACATTTCGGCGATTATCTCCAACACGACCAACAAGGCGCCGGGGTCCATGAATTCGGCGTCTTCATCGTATACGTTTTGTTCAAAATGATAAATGTCGAAACGGGCGTTGCATTTCGGCAGTTGGTCCATCTTTTTTAGCTCGCCGGCGTTGAGCGTGGCGGTGCTGAGTTCCTCCAATAGCTCCTTGCGTTGCTCGGCCACTTCTTCACCCGTGACGTAGGTGATGTCCATGGCGGCGTAGTCGTCGGGCGAGAGGATGGTTACCGATTCGAAGCGGCCTTCGTCGTCGGCTCGCGTCTCGGTGATTTCGTACTGGGCGCCCAGCGTTGCGAAGAGTTTTTTCATTTGGGCGAGTTGCGGTCGGTTTCCCTCTTGAAAGAGGATAAAATAGGTTTCTCGCCAAGTGTAGGCGTCGTTTTCGAACAGCGACATTGGTATTCACCTTAATTGTGGCGGATCGTGCGGCCCGGCCAGCCGAATTGCGAATGCAGTTATTTTAGCATAACTGGAGAGGTCGAATTCGCCCAGCACGCCCGGCGAAAAACGCCCGGCGTAAAACGCCCTTAGACAACCGGCCGTCACGCCGACGCCACGTTTTTTACCCCCGACCAACCGGTATTCTCCTGAATACGGCGATTTTTCGCCATGTTCACAAGACGCAGGAATGGGGGCTCGCCTGTTGTTTCCACCGAAGTGGTGCGACGGCCTTCCCAGGCCGTCGAAACAGGATATTCCGGGAGCAAACCGACGGCCTGGGAAGGCCATCGTACTGCTGCGTCTGTGTATTTGTGGCAACACAACACCGTGTGTTTCGCAGCTATTTATCGGTAGTTCACGATTTGGCTTCTTGTCGATATCGTTCAAACGAAATAAAATAGCCTCGTTCGAAGTCGTCGAACCTGCCGGCCCAAGCGCTCGGCGGCCGCCCGCCACAACCGCCACAGCGTTTGACCGTAAATGAGCGATATCCACCACGAGTGCGGCGTCGTCGCGATTTATCACCTGCCCAGCGATACGGCGAGTCCGTTGTGTACGGAACAGGGGCCGGAAGAGGTTTCTCGGCTGGCGCCAAAGATGCTGCTCGATATTCAAAATCGAGGCCAACTCGCCGCCGGCATCACCACGTACCACCCCGAACGCGGGCAGTTGATCGACACCCACAAGGATGTCGGCACGGTGAGCGAAGTGTTTCGGCTGGCGCACCGGGGAAAGTGTGAAAGCCTGATGCGCGAGTATGCCGGGCGGGCGGCTATTGGGCACGTTCGTTATGCAACCTGCGGGCAAGACGACCGCAGCTACGCCCAACCCTTTGAAAACCATCACCTGCTCAAGCACAAATGGTACAGCTTCGCTTTCAACGGCCAGTTGGCGAATTACGAGCAACTCAAAAAGCAGTTGCTGGCCAACGGCGACCACCACCTGGCGCGTGAAACCGACACCGAAAGTTTCATGCACGAGATCAGCCGCGAACTTTCCGGCGACCGCCATGTGTCGCTGCTGGAAGTGATCAAAGGCGTCAGCCAGCGGCTCGACGGCGCCTACACCGTGGCGATTCTCAACGCGCGCGGCGATATGCTCGTCGCGCGAGATCCCCTGGGACTCAAGCCGCTGTGTTATGCGGTGGAAGGTCCGCTGTTTGCCGCGGCCAGCGAAAGCGTGGCTCTGCTCAATTTGGGCTTCCAGCCGGAGAACATTAAGTCGTTGGAGCCTGGCATGGCGATTGTCATCGCCGACAACCGTCTTTCCATCGAACGTTTTGCGGAGAGTAATCGCCGGGCGCATTGCTTTTTTGAGTGGGTCTACTTCGCCAACGTGGCCAGCACGCTGGACGATCGGAGCGTGTACCTTTCCCGCACGGCGCTGGGAGAAGAACTGGCCAGAATCGAACTGGCCGACGGCGGCGTGCCGCTCGACGACGACACCATCGTCGTGCCCGTGCCCGACACCAGCAAGGCCGCCGCCGACGCCATGGCCTTTCGGCTGCACGTGCCCTCGCGCGAAGGCCTGATTCGCAACCGGTACAGCGGGCGGACCTTCATCGAGAGCGGGGAAGGCCGCGTCAAGAAAGCGAAAAGTAAATACACGCCGTTGCGCGATGTGTTGCAAGGAAAACGCGTTTTTCTCGTCGAAGATTCGATCGTCCGTTCGACCACCATGCGCGTCTTGCTCGACCGCATTCGCGAATACGGCGGCGCCAAGGAAATTCACGTTCGCGTGGCCTGCCCGCCGATTATCGCGCCGTGCTTTTATGGAATCGATATGTCGACGGTCGACGAACTGTTCGCGCCGAAATTCCTCAAAAACGGTATTCTGACGGAACAATCGCAACGGGAAATGGCCCAGACGCTCAAAGCCGATTCATTGCGTTACCTGCCGCTTGAATCGATCGCCCGTTGCGTGCGGTTTTCGCCCGACGAGCTTTGCCAAGCTTGCATTACCGGTGAATACCCCACGCCTTGGGGCCAGAAGCTCTATCAAGTCGCCTTGGAAAATTCCCGCAGCGGAATCACGGGGCGCACCTACGAGAAGGTTGAATCGGCGTGCGCCGCGAAAAAAACACGCTGAAGCGTACACTCCAACTAGGCGAGAGAAAAAACATGTTTCTTGGAAAGACACAACGGCTGCTTCTGTTTTTGATCGCGGCTGCTGTTTTGACGAACGTTTGCGGCAAGCTGGCTGCGGCGGCCGACCGTCCCAATATTTTGTTTTGCTTTGCCGACGATTGGGGTCGATATGCCAGTGCGTATCGCCAAGGCGCGGCCGACCAAACGCCGAACGCCGTTGTCAGCACGCCCAACTTTGATCGCATTGCGCGGGAAGGCGCCCTCTTCAACAACGCCTTTGTCACGGCGCCCTCTTGCACGCCCTGCCGCAGTTCACTGCTTTCCGGCCAGTATTTTTTTCGCACCGGCCGGGGCGCTATTTTGCAAGGCGCCATCTGGGACCCAACCATTCCCAGCTACCCGCTGATTCTGCAAGACCACGGCTACCACATCGGCCATACCTATAAGGTATGGAGCCCCGGTTCGCCCGCCGATGCGCCCTACGGCGCGCAAGCCACCGCCTACAACAAAGCCGGACGGCGTTTCAACCGTTTCTCGCAGTTTGTCAGCGCCGCCGCCGACCCCGACCAAGCCAAACAAAAACTCTACGATGAAGTTCGCAATAATTTCCGCAACTTCATCGCCGACCGCGAACCGGGAAAACCCTTTTGCTACTGGTTTGGCCCGACCAATTGCCACCGCACCTGGGTGAAGGGCTCCGGCAAGAATCTCTGGGGTTTGAATCCCGACGACCTCCAAGGAAAAATGCCGCCCTTCCTGCCCGACAACGAAGTCGTGCGTGAAGATTTCTGCGATTACCTGGGTGAAGTACAAGCCTTCGACGCAGCGGTCGGCGTGCTGCTCAATGAATTGGAGCGGCTCAACGAACTCGATAACACGCTGATCGTGGTCAGCGGCGATCATGGCATCCCTGGCTTCCCTCGCGGCAAATGCAATTTGTACGACTTCGGCGTAAAAGTCGCGCTCGCCGTTCGCTGGGGCAAGCAGATGCCGGCGGGGCGAACGATCGACGATTTCATCAACCTGATGGATCTGGCGCCCACCTTTGTTGAATGTGGCGGAGCGACGCCGCCCGAAGTGATGACCGGCCGCAGCTTCCTGAATGTGCTCACCTCGAACAAGCAGGGACAGGTCGATCCTGCGCGAGATTATGTCGTCACGGGCCGCGAGCGCCACGTCGCGAAGGCTCGCCCCGGCAACCTGCCGTATCCTCACCGCGCGATTCACACCCAGGACTATCTGTACATTCGCAATTTCAAGCCCGAACGCTGGCCGATGGGCGTGGCGCCCGGCTTTGGCCTGCCGCCGGGGCCTTTCCCTTCGTACGAGGAACTTGAAAACAACACCTTCGCCGCCTTCGCCGACATGGACGCCAGCCCCGTCAAGGCCTGGGTGGCCACCCATCGCGACGACCCTGGCATGAGCAGGTTTGTCGATTTCGCCTTCGGCCTGCGCCCCGCCGAGGAACTTTACGATTTACGGAAAGATCCGCACCAAACCAACAACGTCGCCCAGAACCCCGCCTACGCGGCGGCGCGAAAGAAGCAGGCGGCTCGCTTGATGTCGGTTCTCACGGCCGCGCGCGATCCCCGCGTGTTGGGCGCCGGCGACACATTCGACAAACCGCCCTTCACCGACGACCCGCCGCCCCGCCGGCGGCGCTCCAAACCAAAATCGAAACCGGGCAAAAACTCAACGACTAACGGCTAGAAGCCGGTAGGTTCGGCAAAAGAAGTCGTGAGCCATGGACTGAAGTCTTTCGCACGCGACAAAAGAAAACACGCAACCTTCCTCAAGAGGCAGCCAATGAAAAAGAATAATCACCACAGAGGACAGTCGAGTAGAGGAGGAGCGTCAATGACGCCCCTCCCCCCTCATCAAACCGGACGTGCGGATTTCCCGCATCCGGCTTACCAAAGGCATTTCGTCGGTCGGCACACGCAGACTCAGCGGTCTCCACGGAGCTTCTTTAGT
>JAJRWU010000033.1 GCA_024276655.1 Planctomycetota bacterium | reverse complement strand
TCCAAGCTGCATGGCGTGAGCGCCTACGCCTACTTCCGCGACCGCCTCTGCGGCCACTTCCACCTCCCCTCCCTCGCCACAATCATCAAATCCGCCGCCCAAGCCGCCGCCCACGAACCGTGCTAGCGTTGAGAGGATACACAAGTTCCCGTTTGTAGCCTGGAAAAGCCTGGCATTTTCAAAATGCCGGGCTTTTAACGTGGTACGTACATTCGGGAGCGTTCCTTACGACCGTTCGAGCAATTCGTGTCGAGCCGCCAACCGCCTTGCATTACCATGCTCCCGCACAATTTTCTCCCATAATTTCTTTGCCATTGGCCAGCGTAAACGTTCTACTGCAACGGCGAATCGAATGCGGCACTTTTAGACGCAAAAACCGGCAACTGATTTTTCCCCAATGGCTGACGCGATGCGGGCGTCGCTGCCAATCCAACTCTTTAGGACCTTTCCATGAAGACTCTCTATCGCCTTTCCTTTTTTTTCATGCTTCTCACCACCACACTCTTCGCCGAAGACACCAAGCCGAATGCCGGTTCGACGATAGAACAAGTCAAGGCGAATCCTAATGATGTGGGTTTGCTCAATAAGTATTTCGGCGAGATGTTCAGCAGCATTGCCCAGAACATGCGGAACGACGCAGACGCCGCCGAAAAACTGTTGGAGAAATTAGAGAAGTCCTTGGAATCGCTGGAGCCGAATCAGAAAGACGCCACATCGTTACTTTCTCGCGGACGCACCGCTATCGGGTATTACAGAAAGCAACTCGCGCTTTCGCGGCTGTCGTTGGAAGACATCGTCAAAAAACTGGAGGCGGATCCCGGCGACGCCGAATCGGTTTCCAACTACATCACCAAAATCACTCAGGAAATTGCCCCGCTCGCCAGCTCCACTCCAGATAAAGCGGAAGAGCAGCTCACCGCAGCCAAAACATTTCTTCAATCGATCGAAGAGAAGACGGAGAATGATGCCATAAAACGCTTGGTTAGCAGCAGTTCGCGGATCTTTGCCAGTTTGGAGCGAAGAATTGCCTCCGGCAAGAAGCTCACCGCTATCATTGGCAAACCCGCGGCGCCGCTGGCGGTCGACGCTTGGGTCAATGGCAAGCCGCTCGAAGACGCCGATCTAAAAGGAAAGGTCGTGTTGCTCGATTTCTGGGCCGTGTGGTGCGGTCCTTGCATTGCCACCTTCCCGCATCTGCGAGAATGGCAAGAGGCCTATGCAGATAAGGGACTCGTAATCATCGGCTTGACGAGCTTTTACAACTACACCTGGGATGAAGAAGCCGGTCGGGCGTCGCGGGCGGAAGAAGAAGTTCCGCACGACGTCGAACTCAAAATGTTGGAAAAATTCGCGGAGTCGCACAACCTTCATCATCGGCTGGCCATTCAAAAAGATGAATCGATGGCGAATTATTACGGAGTGCGCGGCATTCCGCATGTGGTGCTGATCGATCAAGAGCAAAAGGTGAGATTGATGCGCGTCGGCAGCGGTGAAACAAACGCCGATGACGTCGGCGCGATGATCAAGAAACTGCTTGGCGTTGCAGACGGCGGCAAGAAGTAGCCTTTGCTGGAATTTGGGTTGCCAAGCGACTCGAATTCTCGCAATCACGGCTGCGCGGCGTTGCCCGATGATGGATTCAAGCAAGAAACAAAAAAGGGGCCGACGAAATTCGCCGGCCCCTTCTTGAATTCAACCTGAAACTACTCAGAGCACGGTGACGTTCTCTGCTCGCGGGCCTTTGGGGCCGCGTCCCTCGGTGAAGGACACACGTTGGCCTTCACGGAGTTCATCGTAACTGCAACCTTCAACATTCGACGAATGAAAGAACATGTCTTGTCCTGTTCCGGTATCGATAAATCCGAAACCCTTGTCCGTCAACCGCTTGATCGTGCCTTCTGCCATTATGCTTCCAACTTCCTCAAAAAAAAATGTTCTCGCGGCGTTGCCCGACTCGAAAGGTTCGGGCCGCTCCGCCGCACAGTTTAAAATCTTAACGAACTGAACGCATATGTCAACGCAGTCTCCATTATTGCCGCAGAATTTCTACTTTTTTTGAAACGGCACGTCTCGCCCTAGATTACTCATTTATCTCATTTTAACATGGCGCCGCACGACGCTGTTGTTGACATTTACATTGTACGATGGCCTCCCAAGACCGTTGAAACAGTATCTTTCGCGAGCAGACCGACGGCCTTGGAAGGCCATCGATACGTTGTTTCCGTGCATTTGCGTATAAACAACAGCGCACGGCGGCCAGCCATTTCCGAGCGGGGGCCCGGAGATATTTCATGCAATGCGAAAGAACCAAATCAATACCAACGTGCAACAAACCGTTCGCGCCGGGCATTCGCGACGTTGCGGAGAATGGGAGCGAGGGCGCCGCGCGGGGCGTCAAACCGAGACCACCAAAACGTCGTACATCGCATGGGCGCCCGCCGCCACACCGAATCCTCGGTATACGTATAACAGGGAAAAACTAACGCCCGCCGAGAAGCGAAACACGAAAGTGCCCCAGTCGAACGGTTCGCCGCCGGAGGTTGCGAAGTCGTAATGCGCGAGTGAGAAAAGCACGCTGCCGACAACCACCGCCACAGCCAAACTCACTGCGTTCGAGGCGCCCGCCGCTTTCGCCAAGGCAGCCAAGGCGGGCAATAACATCAAACGGAACAACAATTCTTCGTACAGCCCGGCGCCGAGGAAGCCCGCCAAGCGGGCGCCGCCGCTGCTTCCGGTTGCTACAGCGGCGGGCGCGGCTGTTTCAAAAGCGGCAAGCACGGCGGTTGGACGCCATTCGGTCAACAGAGCGCCCTGCCAGCGGGCCAGCAGCAACAGCAACCCGGCGTAGAAAACACATTCCAGCCCCATCAACACCAGGCAGGACATCTTCAGTCGCCAAGGATGATGCCCGATATGATGCATGCCCAGCAGCAAGAAGCAGGTCAGCGCCGGCAGCAGCAAGTACTGACTGAACCCAGCGTATTCCAGCAGCGACCGCAGCCATGCTTCGGCGCCGTTGCGAACTGCGGCGGGGCCCAACGCAACCAGCGCCGCTTCGTAAATCACGAGCAACGGGCTGACAAACACCAGGCATGTCAGGGGCCGCCTCGATTCGCTCCAATAGCCGGCCTCCGCTCGGCCGCCGGCATTAAGGAGGCGGGTTTGACTGGCCTTGTTTTTTGAGGTCATGGGGTGATTCGGCCAAGTGGGGCGAAACAAAGCTGGCGCGCCGCCAACATTCCCGTATATCGACAACTTCGCCACAAACCGGTAGGTTCAAGTTTCGCACACATTATTTTACCAGGAGAAACGTCGTTATGTCGCTGGCCGGAAATTGGTCGTCTCATCAATGGGGTGGGCTCGATTGCCGCACCTTCGACATGCTCCCGCCGGGCGTCGCCCCCAAACTACTCACGGTGCTTTGCCATGGCTTCGGCGCGCCGGGCAACGACCTCGACCCTCTCGGCCCGGCCCTGTTTCAGTTGCAACCGCAACTTGCCGAGGGCGTTCGGTTTATGTTTCCGGCCGCCCCGCTTTCGCTCGACGCCATGGGAATGTTCGGCGGCCGCGCCTGGTGGCCGCTCGACATGGAGCAGTTGGCGGCGGCGGTCGAGCAAGGGCGCTTCCGTGATCTTCGCAACGACCAACCGCCGGAACTGCCGGCGGCGAGAGAGAAACTCGCCAGCGCCGTGCAAGCCGCTCAAGAGGAGGCCGGTTTGGGAAACGCCGAAACCGTATTGGGAGGATTCTCGCAAGGCGCGATGATCGCCACCGATCTCGCCTTGCGTTTGCCGGAATCGCCGGCCGGGCTGTGTGTTTTTTCCGGGACACTGCTCAACGAAGCGGAGTGGCGCACCTTGGCGGCAGCGCGCGGCGGTCTGAACGTGCTGCAAACACATGGACGCCTCGACCCGCTGCTTCCCTTCCAAGCGGCCCAATGGCTGTGCGAAATGCTCACCGCCAGCGGCGCGAACGTGGAATTCACGGCCTTCGATGGCCCGCATGCCATCCCCCAAGTGGCGATGGAACGCTGTGCCTTATTCCTGCACGCCCGCTTGGCCGAAAGTGGCTCCGCCTGAGTGGCGTAACGATCCGTTCAGCGGAAACCGCTCGGTGCAACAAGCCAGCAACGGGGCGAGCGTCCTTTCCCGTTATGCGCTACATGCGTTACGGTTGATCCGTGGACGAGGCCTGTGCGAGAGCCTCTATTTTTTCCCAGTCGAGAAGTTCCGAAGTTGTCGGCCATTGCCGTGCCCCCGCGACCCACCAGCGAATATCGCGAATTTTTGCGCCCGTGAAAAAACACGCCAGCGCAACGGCCGCCGTGCTCAAATCGAGCCGCCACAATATAACGGGAAGAGCAACATAAACCGCCCAGAACGGCAGTTGCCTACGCCAATCCTGTGAAACATAGAACAACAGGCCACCTGGCGCCTCGCGCCGGCTGAGAAGTCGCTTCGCCAATTGAGTGACTTCAGAACCAGACATACTACGACTCCCCCAGAACCGTGGTGAAAGATCAGGTGAGGAAAAGGAACACGTACAGGCCATGGAAAAAACAGGAGATCATGCCCAGAGCCATCGCGTTCTTTCCCACGAAACTGACCGCCAAGTAGTTTTCGGTGAGCCCCCAATAATAGTGAAAATGCAGGAACGCCGCAAGAAACTCGAAGAACATTCCCCAGCCATAAGCTTGTCTGGCCAGCAGATCGATTCCGCCCATTGCAAAAAAGGCTGCGAAGAACACGCCGCCAATCCACTGGGTTAGCTTGTCGCCTTGGGGCGGACCATCGAAACGATCGCCGAAAGAAGCGGCGCCGCCAAGCCAATGACGAGTGAGAGGCATCGCATCATTCCTTATCGAACATCTCTTTAACGGAGAGTAGCCGCAGTTGCTCGGTGTCTTGGTCATGTTTCATGTACATGGTTCCTTGGGCGCCAGCGGTTGGCGTTCGCGGCGTCGCTTTGGCGTTGGCGAAAAACGTCGGTGCGTACGATAGATTCTAGGAACGCGGGCAACAGCGAACAACCTCGCCGCCCATTGCCGCCAGCGCGGCTGGCAGCCTTTTGAAATGCGGAAATACGCTCGGTGCATTCTCGCCCGGCGTTTGTCGCGCGCCGCTAGACCACGCTTACGTCCGCCCCGGAAACTTGCAGGGCGACGTTGCTGCTTGGCGAAACGTTTGACAAGCTGCGCCAGGCGGAGAAAAGGCGAGCCAGCGTCGAATCGGGCTGGGCGGTAAAACGAAATGCGTCGGCTCCGCTGCCGCCGCTGATTTCCAAGCCGCCTTGTGAATCGGTTTTGAGAGTCGCCGCGCTATCGGAAGCGATGCGCCGCGCGTGTAACTCGTTGTTCAACTCTTGAACTAGGCGGCGGGTGATGGCTTCGAGATCGGTCCTCGAAGTTTTCTGTGTGGCTGAAACAGATGTTGCGTCGGCAAAATTCGACAAAAAATTGTCGCCGCCGTTAACGACATCAGCGATCTTTCCGCCCAAGAAAGCGGCGGCGCTGGCGGCAAGCGGGATAAGAGGTGCGATATTCATCAATGTTTGCGAGGAAGACTCTTATACTTGGGAGCAGTCCCGAAATAAGTTCCCGGTTGTAGCTCGGAAAAGCCCGGCATTTTCAAAATGCCGGGCTTTTTAATTCGGTATGTAAATTCGGGACGATTCCTTGTGTACGGCTTGCGCTTCTGCCAAACATCGACCAAAGCGGCGGCGGAGTTGAGCCGAATTCCCCGGCGTCCTCCTTGAAAGACACCCTCCCCAAAAAAGAAGCGGGATTTTGCCGAAGCCTATACGGCATGATCGCGGTGCAACGGCTGGAGCGACGAAAAAATAGAGACCAAGGCAATCACAGACCCGGAAATCAGTAAAAGGCTGTTAATCAACATGGTGTCTGTCCCTCCACATAAGAACTTTTTGTCAACGGGCGAAATGTCTGCCTCTATGGAAAGCAAGTCGCGTACCAAACTCGGGGAGAGCAACGACAAAACCGTAACGCCTTGTTTTCAAACGCTTTACATGACATGCCTCTCGCCCTGAGGAAGAGGGGGAGCGAATCTTTTTGATCTTGGCAGTGTATCACTTTGACGACATTTCAAATGGCATTGCGGCAACGACGGCTGAATTAAAAGCCCGGCATTTAGAAAATGCCGGGCTTTTTGACGACCGAGAAAAATGCGGTTCCTAAATTCTCATCTGCCGCGCGCCTCAACAAGGGAAGGTTTGCCCGCCGCCATCGACGCGGAGGACCTGTCCGCTGATAAAAATATCGTTATGGCACAAAAAGCCGACTGCGCGCGCCACTTCGTGAGGACGGCCATACCGATTCAGCGTGCCCTCTTCGACCAGTTGTTCTTGGTCGACTTCGTGAATGCGGAGAAAACGTTCGGTGACCGTCCCTCCCGGCGCCACGCAATTCACGGGAATGTTGTAGTCGCGTAGTTGGGCCGCCAGGCAACGCGTGTATTCGTGAACGGCCGCCTTCGCCACGGCGTAAATCGAGCCGGTCGGCCGGCCATAACAGCCGGCAATACTGCCAATCGTGACAATACACCCCGTTCGACGCTGCATCATTTCAGCCGCCACTTCACGGCACGACAAAATCGTGCCCAGCAAATTCCGATCCATCACGCTGCGGATGTCGTCGAGGTCGATGTTCAGGCAATCGTCGTTTTCCGGACGGCCTCCCTTGCCGACGCCCGTGCCTCCGGCGCCGATGTCGCCACCGGCGCAACAGACCAGAATGTCGATACGCCCCCATTTTTCCCGCACTTCATTTGCCGCCCGCCTGACTTCCTCGGGCTGCGTGATATCGCCCCAGACGGCCATCGCCTCTCCGCCGGCCGATTGGGCGATGTCGTCGGCCAATTGCTGCATCGAAACGCCTTCGCCGAAAGTTTTGGGGCTGTCGGGCCGGGAGCCATGCACGGCGACTTTGGCCCCCAATTCACACAGGTGCTCGGCCATGACACGGCCAAGTCCTCGTGACGATCCGGTGACCCAGGCGACTTTTCCCGTCAACGACTTGCTGGAGCTCATACGTGATTTCCTTTCGGGTTATGCGTGTTGTCCTACCACTGGTTTACCAAAAGGCTTGTGCTGCCGCGAGTATGCGGTATTGCGCGGGCGACGTCGCTCACTTTCTCTCTCGCAACGCGATTATCTTTTGCCTGAGCCCGCAGACAAACCTACGTTTTAGACCGAGGGCTCCAGACGCGACGCAGAGTTGGCGTCGCAACGGTTATCGGGATTCTTCGCACGTTGGAATTCACGGATGGTTGTTCCCTGGAAGTTCATTTTCAATTGTGGTGACTCGAATGATTCCACGGAGTAGGACGAACAAACAGCGGCCGGCAAAAAACGGTAACGCTCCCGGATGCAATGGAAAGGAGGTTCCATGCCGACTGAGATAGAACAGGCCTTCATCTCCGATTTCGTCCAGGCGTTGAACGATCAGTTCCACGGCGTGGAGTCTGCGCACGCAGCAGAACTGGCGTCTGTGCGCCCTGTTGCCACGGAGTCTGCCGTTGTTGTTGCGCAGACTGTTGACGTCCCGGCGACCAACCATCCGAGGGTTTCGGAGCCTGCGCCGACACCGGCAAAGTCGCCAGCGGCATTATCGCCAACTCCGTTCGGCGCGGTGAGCGATGCCGCAAAGCCGACGTCCGCAGAGTTGTCGCCTCGCCACAATGCAACACCAGAACCGACACCAGAACCGACACCAGAACCGACACCAGAACCGACACCAGAACCGACACCAGAACCAACGCCAGAACCGACACCAGAACCGACACCAGAACCGACACCAGAACCGACACCAGAACCGACACCAGAACCGACACCAGAACCGACACCAGAACCGACACCAGAACCGACACCAGAACCGACACCAGAACCGACACCAGAACC
>JAJRWU010000032.1 GCA_024276655.1 Planctomycetota bacterium | reverse complement strand
GCGTGGATCAGGTCGAAGCACATGTCGTCGGCCATGACGGGCGGCGTGATTTCCCGGCGGACTCTGGCCAGTGCGGCGTAGTCGCCATCGGGCGTGGGTTGTTCGACGAGCGAAAGGTTGCAGTCTTCCAAGGCGTGGCAGCAGCGAATGGCGGTTTCCGCGTCCCAGCCGCAGTTGGCGTCAACCATGATCGCGATTTCCGGTCCGACCGCCTCTCGCACCGCCCGCACCCGTGCGATATCTTGCTCGGGGCCCGTGCCGACTTTAATCTTGATCGTGGTGAAGCCCCAGCCGACGCGCTCCACCGCCTTCACCGCCGCCGTTTCAGGATCGTACGCCGCCATGGAAAAACGAGCCGGAATGGTGCGCGAGCGGCAAGGTCCGCCCAGGAGTTCGTACACCGGACGATTCTCCGCCTTGCCGCGAATATCCCAACACGCCATTTCGATTGCGGCCTTGGTGAACCAATTATGGTTCACCGCTTTGTCCATGATGGCATCCAGCCGGACGCCATCCAGCGGATCTTGCCCGACCAGCGCCGGGGCGAGAATTTCTCGAATGATGGAACACGCCGTAGACGACGTTTCGCCGCTCCAATTGGGCATGGTGGTGGCTTCGCCAACGCCGGAAAGACCGGCGTCGGTCTCGACGCGCACCAGTGCGAACGGCGAAATGCGATGATGCACGCGCGAACTCTTAATGGCCATTTCAGGCCGCACGGGAATCGCGACGGCGAACGTTTCAATAGCTGTTATTTTCATGTTGTTTTTGGTGTGTGGTTTAGCGAATCGGTGTGTGTGCTGCGCACGATAAACGATGCCGCCATGTTTCGTTGAACCGCAAGCCAAAGTCGACTACGCTCTCAGATCTGCATGCGAGTTGCGGTGACCGTTCGCGGTTTTTGAACCGCCGGTTAGACTGCAATCGTATTTCCACGCGCCGCGCGGCGGAAGCCCAGCCATCCCTCGACGGTTTCCGGGCGAACATTGCAACACCAAGACCATATCGCGGCCTTTGTGTTTTGCCGCAAACCAAACTCGCGAGCAATGTAGGCGGAGTTATCCACGAAACGCGAGCGACAACAAAACATTTTTCCCACAGAGAGCACCGAGCACACAGAGAAGAAGAGGCCGGCGCCTCATGAACTAAAGACGTCGCCCGCCGCATCAAACTCTGTGTGCTCGGTGCTCTCTGTGGTATACTCATTGCACGATTTGGTCGAGCGGCCTGCCCTCACCGGCGGTTCAAATGATTATCTCGTAAAAAATTGCTATGCAAAGCCGCAGAGGGCTGACGCCAACCATTCGGGCCCAAGTTGACGATGCAATTCAATTTCACTCCCGATGACCATCGCCGAGAGTTCGTTTTCTTTCACTTCGTCATTTCTTCTCTGTGGCCCTCCGCGTCTTTGCGGCCTCTGCGTTTCCCTTCTTCGTAACCGTTTATGGGTTATTCGCCTTCGGCTTGCCGTTCAACGAAGAAAAGGTTGCGAACAATCATGGCCGCAAAAACCGGCGAATGACGTTCGCCGTTATTTTGGAAACGCTTTCGTCCGCCAACAGAGAGCTGGGCCAACAGATCGATCCGACCGAAAACACCGCCGCGCCGCCGCCGGGTTGGTGCAGCACCATTTCGGCGCCGCCGCCATTAGCGTTGCGACCTCGCGCGAGCAGCTTCGTGTTGGCGGGAGAACTGGGCGAGCGTTTGTCGGTTTCGTGCCCCGAAGCGCCGCCGGGCACTCTTTCGTGCAAGGACCGCTGGCCGAATAACTCGCCGTTTTTCAGGCCGGTTGTTTCAAAGACCCAATGCACGGCGTCGAGCACTTCGTACGGCGCGGCTGTCATAATGCCGCGATCATCATAGACCACGCCCAGCAGATTCGCCTCCGATTCTTGCCGCTGATGGAAGCGGCTTTCCAGGCGCCCGGCCGATGCGCGCAGTTGGCGGTCGTCTTCGTTGCGATATATACAAGTTTGCCGGTCGACGAATTCCACCTCGCAATTCAAACCGTTGCCGCCCAAATACATCAACCGCCCGCCGCGCTCAAAAACCCATGACTTCAGCTTGTAGTACATTTCGGCCGACCAATACTCAGGATGCGTGCTGATGATGAGCAGCGTGTAGGCGTTGAGGTCGAGCGTGTCAAAATGGAATTGTGTCTCGGCGTATAAGTCGTACTCGAAACCTTCTCGCTCCAGCCAGCCGAACAACCGCCACTCCGCCGGCGCCACATGACACGCCGCGCGGCCTTCAATGGGGTCGGTCACTTGAACGCCCTCTGGAATATGGTTGATCGGCGCCGGGCGATCAAACGAGAGCGGCGCATAATCTTGGCCGGTGTAAACAACATGCTCTGGGTCGGTGTAGCGAGCCAGTTAGAGGCGTGCGTTCAGCGTGGGCGCGGGCGGCAGCCGATGGGGGTGGATGTAGTTGCTGCGTCCGCCAAAGTTGTTGTAGGCGTTCCAGGTCATGTCGGCGGCTAGAACGGCGATTTTTGCCGTGGGTTTTTTCGGAGCGACCACCCAAGGGAAGGAAAAGAATCCGCCCGATTCTCCCTGGACGTGGAAATAGTACAGTCCGCTCCGCTCGGGCGCCTCGACAAACTGCTTATGATGCGGACTGCTATAACCGAATTTATTCCACTGCACGCCGGTTTGCGTGTAGTCGCCATCCGGGGTGATTTGCACGGTTGCGTCGGGGCCATGTTCATCGAACCAACCGATGCGAAGAGCCAGCTCTTTTTGGTATCCATACCGCCAGAGCGACACCTTATAGGCTTCGGGCGAATGCACGCGAAACTCAGCCCGCTGGCCCGACTGTACGCATTTCGGCCAGGCATAACCCAACAAACAATGCGAAAGCAAACGAAAGTGATGGTGTGTTCCCGGCCGCACCGTCAGGCAAACGTGCTTCGGCCCAAAGCCCTGCTTGTTGAGTGAGACGTTATATTCGCCGGGTTCGATATCGGCGTACACAGCGCCATTAGCGCAGGAGCGCGTTTCGATCGGCTGTGTATCGGCCAATTGCGTTTGGGCCGATTGTGCTTCGGTAGCCCCGGCGGTTTTCTCGAACAGCAATTGGCAATCGGCAATTGCCACATACCGCTGGTCGCTCACATACCCCACCAGCATCAGAGACCTCGCAGACAATGTTATGCTCCACACGGCTAGCATTGGCTCGTTTAACGGCAAGCCGAAGGCGGCTGCGTTTTGAGCTAATCCGTTTGGGCAAGACAGAAAAACACAGCCGCCTTCGGCTTGCCGTTAAACGAAAAACGCCATTTTCAACCGTGAACGGTATATCGGTTATTCGCTGCTGGCTGGATTGCTATCGCAATTTCCCGCGCCACCGCAAACGACTACTTTTTCTTACGCGGCCCCATTCGCCGACCGGGGAATTTTTCCAAACTGTATTCGCCGCCGTAACTGTCGCGAAGTTCGTCGCAACGGCGGCGCATGATACTCAATTGCTTGGCGTATCGAGGCTCAGCCGCCAGGTTCTTCAATTGTTGGGGATCTTGCTCCAGGTCGTGCAGAAATTCAAAGACCGGCTCTTGCTGGAAGTAGCGGGCGTACACCCAGCGCCGGCCGCGCACCCCTTCGTACTTGGGAATCTCGGAATAGTTCATCAGGTGTTCGCAGAAGAAGTCTTGCCGCCATTCGGATGGCTGCTCGCCGGCTAGAAACGGCTTGAGGCTGCGGCCTTGGTAAGAGGCGGGAATCGCCACGCCGGCCAAGTCGAGAATCGTGGCGGCGATATCGACATTCAACGCCAGCGGCTCCAAAACGCGGCCTTTCAAGGCGGAGCTAACACGAGGATCTTGAATCACCAACGGCACCCGCAGCGACTCTTCGTAATGCGACCACTTCCCGGCAAAGCCGCGCGAACCGGCGTAATAACCGTTATCGCCCATAAAAATTACGACCGTATTCTCACGGCGGCCCAACTCCGCCACTTCCGCCAACACGCGGCCCATCACACGATCCAACCCGGTGATCATGCGGTAGTAGGAGCGAATGTTCTTCTGGTATTTTTCCGGCGTGTCCCACCGCCAGAACCAGCGTTGCCGATTGAGCGACTTCTTCAAGAATTCCGGCTGGCTTTCAAATACTTCCGGCTCCGATAGCCGCGGCGCCGGAACGGTAATGTCGTCGTAGAGGCCGTCTTCGGCGCGGGGCCAGGGGTAGTGGTCTTTTTTATCGCTGTCTTCGGCGTGGGCCGCGTTAAAACTCACCGAAAGACAAAACGGTTTATCTTTTGGACAGCCTTGCAGAAAGTGGATGGCGTGGTCGCCGGCGATTTCCGTCACATGCCGCAGCGAACCATCGGGCTGCTTCTTAAAATACGGGTTTCGATTCAGCGGGACGAACACATCGAACATCGCATCGGTTTGACCCTTGGCCACGCCCACGCCGAACTTGCCCACGAAACCGGTTCGATAACCGGCGCGGCGCAACAACGCGGGGTAACTGCGGGCAGTCATTTGTGCGGCCAGCGGCGGCGTGCCGAAGGTGTATTTGTGCGACCGCTCATACAACCCGGTGAACAGCGTGGCGCGGCTGGCGGCGCAAATAGAGGTCGTGACGAAGGCATTGCGGAACCGCACGCCCTGGCGCGCTAGGCGGTCGATGGCGGGTGTTTTGAGAATGGGGTGGCCGGCGCAGCCCAGCAGGTCGTCGCGTTGGTCGTCCGACAAAAAGAAAATGATGTTTGGCGGAACATTCGGCCGGGCGTCCTGGGCGGAATCGGCAAACGCCGGTCGACCAAGAACCAGCGCCAGCGTGCAAGCAGCCAGAGTGGAAATAATGAAAGAGCGATAAGCCACGTGGGTGTCTCCGGGAAAAAAAAGAGCAGAGGCGTGCGTACTTACACCAGCAACTCCGGAACAACGCCGCCGGAAGTGATCAAACGATGCGGTCGCTTCAGCCGGTCGTACAACACGCTGCGCGGGTCGATGCCCAACTGGTGGTACAGCGTCGCGATAATATGCGAAGGCGACAGCGGTGCGTCGGCCGGGAAGGCGCCTGTTTTGTCGCTGGCGCCATAGACCGAACCCGCTTTGAAACCGCCGCCGGCCAACAACAGGGAGTAACAGTAGTTCCAATGGTCGCGGCCGGCGTTGGCGTTCACTTTCGGCGAGCGGCCAAAGTCGCCCAACACAGCCACGATAGTTCGCTCCAACATGCCGCGTTCGGCCAAGTCGGCCAACAGGCTGCTGCAAGCCGCGTCGAACTGCGGCAGAAGCGTATTCTTGAGCTTTTTGAAGTTGCCGCCGTGGGTGTCCCAGGTGGCGTTGGCGTCGGGCGCCCAGCTTACCGTGACCACGCGCGTGCCCGATTCAATCAGACGACGGGCCAACAACACGCTTTGCCCATAGATGTTGCGGCCGTAAGCGTCTCGCCGTTTTTCCGGTTCTTCCTGGATACGAAAAGCGGCTTGCGTTTGCTGCGACGTGAGGATGTCGTTGGCTTGGTGTTGGAGACGGTCGAGAGCGTCGAACCGAAGATGCGCGTCGGACGCCAACAACCGGGCGTTCATTTTTGTCAACAGCGCGCCCCGCGCCGCCACCCGCTCGATCGATACGTCCGACGGCAACGTGAACTCCGGCACGGTGAACCCCTTGGCGTTGGGGTCTTTGAGGATCCATAACGGATCGTACCCACGGCCCATGAAGCCGGCAAAAAAACCGGGCTGGGGCGGCCCCTTGGCGCCTTCCTTGGTCATGTACGGCAACACGGCATGCGGCGCCACGTTGCGCGGCGCCGGGCGCAACAGTGCGGCCACCGCGCCGATGCTGGGGTTGTCGGTCGGCAAGGCGCCGCCGCCGAATTCACCACGGTCGTGCCCGGTGAGCGATACATACACCGCCGCCGCATGGGAATTGTTGACGCTGTGGTGCATCGAACGCACCAACGTGCAGCGGTGCATTTGCTGAGCCAGTTTCGGCAGGTGTTCGCTGAATTGCACGCCGGGCAGCGATGTGCCAATCGGCTTGAATTCGCCGCGAATTTTCTCCGGCGCCTGCGGCTTCATGTCCCACATGTCGAGATGGCTGGGCCCGCCGTTGAGATGCAGAATGATGCAGTTATCGGCTTGGGCGGAAATGCTCGTATTTTTTTCCTCATCGGCCCGCAACAGGTCGGTCAACGATAAACCCGCCAGCGCCACCGAACCCACGCGCAACAGTTCTCGCCGTGAAACCATCTCGCCCGGACAGCGATGCTGGCGAGCGGAATTCGAGCGGAAGGCGGGCATTGGCGGGGCTCCTAAAAAGGAATGAGGCACACGCAAGTGCGCCAGCGGGGGTGTAGGCCAGCGTGTGGAGGGGCTTTGGTCTTGGTTGGCGTTCTGGGTCGACGCAAGCGAATTGCCCCAGAACCATTCTAATGTTTGGCAGCCACACAATAAAGCCATTGCTCGTTTTTCCACGGTGGAGGCGCAGCGCGGCCGTTGGCCGCAACCAAAAACGTTTTTACCACAGAGAGCACAGAGCACACGGAGAAGATGGGGAATTGGGGAAGTAGAAAATCTTGGATAAGCCGTTGCGCCGCAACTCCACGGCCCTCTGCGCCTTTGCGTCCTAGTTGAACCGGAACCTCTCGGCTGACATGGCTCTCTGGAATCAACGAGGAAAAGGAAAAGAAACGCAGAGTTCTCGGAGCCGCGAAGGGCTACAGAGATAAAATGAGTCCAGAGCTTGCATGTGTGGAATCGGCGCCGCGCCCAAGGTAAGCTAAGAAAACGTGGAGAAACGACTTCCCGGTTCAGAAGCCCGGCTTTTTGAAAAAGCCGGGCTTCTCAAACACCGTTTCGGGAACGAATGGTTTCACGCTTGCTAAAGACCCTCCCGCAACCTGTCGTTTATGCACAAACAGTTACGACGGCCTTCCAAGGCAGTCGGTAAGATTCTGGTGCGTCGTGTTTCGACGGCCTTGGAAGGCCATCGTACGTTGTCTCCGCGCGTTTGTGTATTAACGGCCTTTTATAGGAACTCGCCATGAACCGCCCGCCAAACCAATTGTTCACGCGTCGCCATTTCCTTGGCCAAGCCGGAGTTGCCGCCGGCGCCGGGCTGGTCGGAAGTGCTCTGGTCAATAAACAGGGCTTGGCGCTCGCGCCGCCCAAACGGCCGCGCGTGGCGGCCATCTACACCACGATGTTTCACCAATCGCACTCGTATAACATTCTGCGCGCTTTTCTGGGGCCTTATTATTTTAATGGCGTGATGACCGACCCCGGCTGCGAGATCGTTTCGATTTACGCCGACCAATTCCCCCAAGCCGACATGACGCGCTCGGTCGCCAAGAAATTCAAGATTCCGCTCTACCCCAGCATCGACGCCGCGCTCTGCCAAGGCGGGAAGGAGTTTGATGTCGACGCCGTTTTGCTCATCGGCGAGCATGGCCAATATCCCAAAACCGAACGCGGCGTCGTGATGTATCCTCGCAAGCAATTCTTCGATAAGATCGTCGCCGTGATGGACCGAACCCAGCGGTACGCCCCCATTTTCAACGACAAACACCTTTCTTATCGTTGGGATTGGGCCAAGCAAATGTACGATACCGCCCGCGACCGGGGCATTCCCTTCATGGCCGGAAGCTCCGTGCCGCTGGCCGAACGGCGGCCCAATATCGAACTTCCCGGCGGGGCGGAAATTCAAGACGCCGTTTCCATTCACGGCGGCGGAATTGAATCGTACGATTTTCACGGACTCGAAGTTTTGCAGTCGTTCGTCGAAGCCCGCAAGGGCGGGGAGGCGGGCGTCTCGCGGGTCGAATTTCTAACCGGCGACGCACTGGCGCGCGCCGGGCGCGAAGGCCGGTGGTCGCAAGAATTGCTCGACGCCGCCCTGGACGCCGAACGAAACATCGGGCGGCAACGCCAACGCGGACGCAACGTCGTACCCGAACCGAATTACCATGAAGCCGTTCCGCCCAAACCGGTGAAGCCCCGGCACGGCATTCTGCTCACCTACGCCGATGGCTTCCAGGCCACCATGCTCACCGCCGGCAACACCGGCAGCCGCTGGGATTTCGCCTGCCGCCTCAAGGGCGAACCAAAAATTCAGGCCACCGCAATTTATAACGGACCCTGGGGCAACCGGAATCTGTTCCGGGCGCTCTCGCATGCGATCCAGCACTTGTTCAAAACGCACCAGGAGCCGTATCCTGTTGAGCGAACGTTGTTGGTCACGGGTATTCTCGACGCCGCCATGCGCTCGCATGAAAAAGGCGGCGCCGTAATTAATACGCCAGAGTTGGAGTTTTCGTACCAGCCGATCGATTTTCGTCAGCAGCGAGAGAACGGCGCCAGTTGGGAAAAAATCACGGTCCATACGCGCCAGCCACTCGATTTCGAGCCGCTCGATAGCAAGTTGACACAACTCTAATTCAGGGCGGCTGTTTTTCAGGAAGAGAGCAATGATTACAACCAATCAGGATGAAAACGGATCGCCGCTCCCGCCGGAAAGTTCGCTGGTGCGAGTCAAAACGCATCAGTCGAGCGGCACGATCATCCTCGACCGCCCCGAAAAGTGCAACGCACTATCACGGACGATGATCAGCGAAATCGTGCAGGCGTTCGACGATCTTCACCAAGAGCCGAAAGTGCGCGCGGTTATTCTGACCGGCGCCGGCGCGGCTTTCTGCTCCGGGCTCGACCTAGCCGAAATGCACGCCACGCTCAGCGAGCAAGACGCCTGGCGGCAATGGCGCGAAGACGCCGTTCGGTATCGTGAATTGCTCGACGTCATGCTGCGGTTTCCCAAGCCGATTATTGCGGCGGTGAATGGTCCGGCGTTGGCCGCCGGCGCCGGGTTGGTGCTGGCCAGCGATATGGTGGTGGCGGGTCCAGGGGCGTCGTTTGGTTTCCCGGAAGCAAAACGCGGCTTGGTGGCGGGGCAGACGGCGCCGCTGTTGGTGTTTCGCATTGGCGCCGGGCGGGCGGCGAATCTGTTATTGACGGCCGAGAATGTCGACGCCGAAACGTCGCACCGCATCGGCGTGTTTCACGAACTGGTGGCCCACGAACAGGTATGGGCGCGGGCGCATGAGATGGCGGCGTTATGCGCCGAATCGGCCCATGAATCGTTGCTCATGACCAAGCGGCTGTTGAACGAAACCATCGGCGAACATTTGGGCGTGCTGCTTTCGGCGGGCGCCGCGGCCAGCGCGACCTCCCGAACCACGGAAGCGGCGGCCGAAGGCATCGCGGCGTTTTTGAAAAAGCGAGAACCGCGTTGGTCGCAATAAGCGATGATTCCGAAAGGCGAACCATCTTGACGCTGACGTTTACGATTCAACCTTTTTCGCCGATTCATTCTCACCCCATACATCGCAAGCGGGATAGGTGTAGGAAAAGCCGTACCAGCGGGTGAAAAGCTGCAATGGACGGCTGCCATCATCCCATTTGGCGACCGGTACGGCGTCTTCGCCAATGCGGATATGGAGCAGTTGTCCGTCGATCTCGTCGTCGACGCCTTCGCCGATGGATCGTTTCGGGTAGAACCTTCGAACGCTGTCCGTTACGACGCCGAGACCGATTTCCATTTCTGGTTGCCGGTCATCGGGTTTGCCCATCGTTCCCCGGAAATGTGGCGGCAGCTTCATCGGAAGCCATCGGAGCGCCCAGCTCATCAGCTGTGCGAAAAATGTCGGCTTCGCGCGATGAACTCGCAAGCCGGGCTCGTTTCTTAACGCCGTTTTCACGTTGGTCATCTCGACGGGCCAGTTATCGAGTTTGGCTCCCTTCAATTCTCCGTGGACGGCCACGCCGGTGATGTGATCCCAGTAGGTGCGGGTCTCGTCGTCGATCATCAAGACGAGCCCGTTGTAGAGACCACCGGCGCTGAAATGGCGGACTTTTTCGGCGACCACTGGCGTCAGACCGACGCCGCTGTTGCAGACCGCTCAGAACGAGACCAGATACGGTTCACCGGCAAGTTCGCCTTGAGCAACGTGGTGATACACCATCTGTCGTTGCAGCAGAGCACGTCGCTCACCAGCCCGCTCGAAGACCAGAAGCACTTCCTTGGGCTTCAGGTTGGCTTCGTTCAACGGAACACCATTGCCGGTGACGTTGAAGCGTTTGAACATATCCGGGCTCTTGAGAATCGCCCGTTTAGAATCGAACTCCATTTTGCAAGTTTCCTCCAGCCTTCGACGCACAACTTCCTTACCGATTCATGGTTTTCCAGTAGATGAGCCAGTTGCCGAAAATGGCGCCCAGCGTGTTCGTCGCACCATGGCCGGTTACTTTCAGATTTCCGCAATCTGCCGAAAACGTCATTCTACCGGCGCCGCTGCGAAGTCGGTAGAATCGCCTGGAAAGAGGCTCGCAACCATGTCGAAGAATCAACGTCAAACGCCGAGAACACCGGCCACGAAGTTCGCCAGCCTGCAAAAGAAGATACAGCAGGCGAAGACAAAAACCAACGTCGATAAGAAAAGGGAAGAAATGTCGGAAACATCGCCCTCGCGGCAACTCGATCAGATGATAACGGGCTATTGGACGTCTCAAACCATTTATGCGGCGGCAAAGTTCGGGATTGCCGATCTGCTCAAAGACGGTTCACGCAGCGTCGAGCAGTTGGCTGAAGCATCGTCCACCAATGCCGACGCTCTTTACCGGGTGCTACGAGCGTTGGCGAGCATCGGCATTTTCGCCGAGAGCCGTCCAAAAGAGTTTTCACTGACACCGCTGGCCGAACCATTGCGAAGTGATGTCGAAGGTTCGAAGCGGGCGCTGGCTCTGATGAGCGGCGACGAGCAATTTCAGGCCTGGAGTGAAATCGTCTATAGCGTTCAGACCGGCAACACCGCTTTCGAAAAAGTGTTCGACAAACCGATTTTCGATTACTTGAGCGAGAACCCTGAAAAGGCCCGCATCTTCGACGCAGCCATGACCGGCATCCACGGACGCGAAACCGGCGATATCCTCAATGCTTATGATTTCTCTGGCATTGAGGTGTTGGCTGACCTCGGCGGCGGAAATGGATCGAACATCACGTCCATTCTGCAACAGCACCCGACGATGAAAGGCGTCCTGTTCGACTTGCCGCATGTCGTGGAGCGGGCCCAGGAACAAATCGAGGCGGCGGGCGTATCGGCTCGATGCCAGTTGATCGGCGGGAACTTCTTCGAGTCGGTTCCCCAAGGCGCCGACGCCTACCTGATGCGGCACATCATCCACGACTGGGATGATGAGAAGTCATTGGCCATCCTGCGGAACTGCCACGCGGCAATGCCCGCGGACGGCAGGCTCCTCGTCGTCGAAAGCGTCATTCCGCCCGGCAACCAACCCTTTGCAGGCAAGTTTCTCGATCTCGTCATGTTGCTCATTCCGGGTGGTAAGGAGCGTACCGCGGCCGAGTACCGAACGCTTTTCAATGAGGCTGGCTTCGAGCTTGCACGCATCGTGCCAACGAACACGGAATTGAGCATCGTCGAGGGAGTGAAACAGTAGCACATGCAGGACGAAGCCAGCTACATCTGTGATGCCTGTGGCGAGGAAATCGTCGTTCCTATTGACGTCGCGGCGGGAGCCGATCAGGAATACGTCGAAGACTGTCCGGTGTGTTGTCGCCCGAACGTCGTGTACGTCCATGTCGAACCCGATGGAGACGTTCAGATTTGGGCAAAAGGCGAGCAGACATGAATTTCGGTCTCAATCTTCCGCCCACCACATTTGCAAGGGACGACGATGAGTGAAGACGAGCCCGACTATTCTGGAATGACACTCAACGAACCGCTGTTTCATGTGCCGGTTCCAGACCGTGAAGGTCTCTCGACTTTCGGATCAGCCATAGGAGCAATCCCGAATTTACATACCGAATTAAAATCCCGGCATTTTGAAAATGCCGGGATTTTTCGAGCTACAACCGGGAACTTATTGCGGGACTGTTCCATAGTACACCGCCAACCAAATCGTGGGCGCATGCGGGGTGGTCCACTCGACTCGATGTCGCTTGTGCGCCGGAATGTTGACGAAATCGCCCATCTTCATGTGGATCGGCTCGCCGTCGCCCTCGAAGAGCAGTTTGGCTTCGCCCTTTAAGACGATGACCCATTCGGCTTCTTCCTGATCGAACCAGAAGCCATCGGGACTGGCTTGCCCGGTCGAGACAATCCTCTCGATGCGAACGTGCTGGTTCTCGCCGAGGACATCAACGAGTTCCTCGGGGAGATCGGTCGGCAGGTCGGCGAAGAGATTGTTCATCGTCGTGCGGACGCTCCAGTTACGGCGGCTTGCATCGCCCGCATCGGGTTAGCATCGAGCGGAAAATTAGTGTCGTAGCCATGCTCGCCAGAGCGTGGGATGGTTCACCGCTCACCCACCGTCTGGCGACGATGGATACACAAATGCGACCGTTATTTATCGAGCGGTGCTTAGATGTCGTAATTGGCTTCGGGCGTCAGTTCTTCGCTGCTCTCCGAACGCATGCGCAGGCGGGGCTTTTCCATTAGAACCGTTGTGTTGGGCTCCACGCTGCTCGTGACCCAAACACTTGAGCCGATCACCGCATCGTGGCCGATGATCGTCTTGCCGCCCAACACGGTGGCGTTGGCGTAGATCACGACCCGATCTTCTATCGTTGGGTGACGTTTCGCGCCACGCAGCAACTGGCCATTGCCATCGGTGGGAAAACTAACCGCACCCAAGGTGACGCCCTGGTAAATCTTCACGCGGTCACCAATTTCGCAGGTGGCGCCGACCACCACGCCGGTGCCATGATCAATAAAAAAGTGTTCGCCGATCACGGCGCTGGGGTGGATATCGATGCCGGTTTCTGCATGCGCCCACTCGGTCATCATTCGAGGTATGAAGGGAACTCCCAGCAAATGTAGTTCGTGCGCCAGCCGATAAACCGTAACCGCCTCCAAACCGGGATAGCAGAAAATGATTTCGTCGAGGTTGGTTACGGCGGGGTCGCCATCGTAGGCGGCTTGCACATCGTTGGCCAAAATACGCCGCACATCGGGCAGGCGTTCGAGGAAGGCGATCGCCATGGCCTGCCCCTTGGCTTCATAGTCGGGGGCTTCATCGCAGGGAGGGCTGTTACCGGGAAGGGGGCTTTGGCCGGCGCGGCGTTCGTGTATGAGCGCACGCGCGATTTGCGTGGTGAGTTTATCGTGTAGGCCGTCGATCAGGTCGCCCACATGATACGTCACGTTGCCGAGATGCAACCCTTCGCGGCGACGATACCCCGGATAAAGAATGTCTTTCAAGTCGTTGAGAATGGAAATGACCACGTCGTAACGCGGCAGCGGGCAATGCCCTAAGTGATTGATCGAACTGAGGTCGTGATACGTCGCGACGATCTTTTCAGTAAGGCGGGGCAACTGCTCTTTGAGCAGGAAATCTGACGACATTGCAATATGCTCCCCAATGGGGGCTCCTGGAAGATGCGCCGGGCCAGAGGCCCAGGCAGACAAACGACAATACAAAGATGAACGCAAGCGGGGAGGTGTCCGGTTAAACCGGACCCATACACACGCAGCATGGGCGACAGAGAAATGCGTTCATGCGTTTGTCGTTTTGAGAGAGCACGATATCGAGAGCAGCATGTTGAGGGGGTGAGCTTCCACCGCCATCGTACGCGCGCCGAATGAGGAAAACAAGGGCTGCGTTTTTCGCGGCCAACGAATCGGTCGGGATCGGCGGTCTATTATTCCCCTTCGGCGGGAAGGGCCGCTGAGTTGAGTCAAACCGACCTTCTTCCCGCAGAACTCCGGCCGAAGGCAAGCTCATTTCGGGGCGGGCGGCGTGTCGAGTGTCACTTCCCGCAAACGCCCCGCGCGCTCCACGATTAAGGTTACTGGCGCGGGGAGGGTGGTTGCGAGTTAGAGAAATTCGTCGCCGGAATCGAACGAATCGCCATTGATCTGATAGATTCGGTCGCCGGAAAGAATGCCGGCTTGCTGGGCGGGCCCGCCGGGCGAGATGCGTCTGACGAGAATCACACCCGGCTCGGCGTCGTCTTCCCTCCAAGCGATTCCCAAACGCACTGGAGGGCCGTTCAACGTGACGGAAACTCGTTGCTGGTTCGCGTTTCCTCGTTGGAAGGAAACATGCAACCCTTTGCGGGCGGCGAGAATCAGCGACCTTGCTTGGGCGTCGCTCACGATCGGCTTCCCATCCAAGGCCACGATGCGGTCGCCGGCTTGCAACCCCCCGGCGTGCGCCGCTGAGTTGCGGCCCACGCTCAAAAGCTCCAACTGAGGACGCTCGCCGGCGCGCATTCGCCAGACAACGCCCAAACGCGGCCGTGCGGGCGGCAGCGGGCGCCGCAGCCGTTGCTGTTCGGCAAGAGAAGCGTTGACCGAGCGAGCACGAAACGGATAGGTGCTCGGCGAGTTGGCGATCCGCCGGGCCACGCGAAAAAGAACTCGCGATACCCGCCGCATGCCTTCCGCGTTGACAAGGTGGGCGTCGTCGCTGGGGCGATGGTAGTCGTCGTGCAGGTCGGTGTGGAGCATCAAGACGGGAATGTTGGCGGCGTAAAACGAATGATGATCGCTGTTGTTTTTCATCTCCCAGGAGAACTCCAGATCCAGCGCGGCGCCGGCGTTCTCTTCACTGACCAGCCGCCGCAAGCCGCGCGTCGTTCGCGTTCCATACACGAGCACCCGATTTTTTCGCAGCCGGCCGATCATATCGAGATTGATCGCGAACCGGACGCGGCTCCATTCGAGCGTCGGTTGCCGCACCCAATGTTTCGACCCCAAGAGGCCGTCTTCCTCGCCATCCCAAAAAGCGAAGAGCACGGTTCTCGCCGGGCGGTTGGGCAACGACTGAAAGGCCTCGATGAGTTCGAGCAATCCGGCCACGCCGCTGGCGTTGTCGTCGGCGCCGTTATGAATATAGCCAGTCGGGCCGTTGCTGTTGCTGGGAGAGCCGTAGCCGACATGATCGTAATGGGCGCCGATCAGCAGCACGTCGTTCTTCAGGACGTCGTCGGCGCCGGGGAGCATGCCCAACACATTATAATTGTTGCCGCGAAAACGTTGGTAGAAACCGCCGTTCTCGCCGGCTGGCAATACGCCCGCCGCTTGCAATTTCTGAGCAATGTAACCCGCCGCCGCTCGGCCTCCCCGCGTACCCGCCTTGCGTCCTTCGAAGGTGTCGTCGGCCAACACATCGACATGCCGCTGAAGATCGGCGGCCTTGATTGTCGACAGGGCCGTGTTTAACGCGGAGAAATCGTCGGCCAACGTCTGCCGGCCGACCGACCAAGAGCTGGCAAAAAATACAACCGCCACGACCACGCCAACACGATTCGGCAGATGCATCTCGAAATCCTTCAAAACAAAGAACGCCTTCAAAACTAAGGAACAGCGGTGCGGCAGCCCCGCCCGCCATCGCTCGCCCGCCACTGCCTGAGGTTGACGTTGCGTTTTTGCATCGTGATCATGCAAAGCTGCGGTTTCGCCTGCCTGAAGTATAGGTTGCTCAGCCCTCGACGCGGCGACTGTTGGAGTTCAGCCTTTAGCACCTGTCCAAAACCTATTCCGTGTTTTCTGGATGCGGGCAAGGCCAAGGCGACGTCTTTGATTTTATATCCTGAAAGGATAAAAGCCATTAGCCGGTGGTCGAGCGCAGCGAACACCACCGGATAACGAGCCGCCGACATTTCGCATCCCGGCGGGATGCCAGCGGCTCACCGTTGGAGTTCACGATTTAGCGTGCGTCCGAGAACAAAACACGCTGAAGCGTGAACTCCAACGGTGAGCGGCGCGAATGACAGCGTTGTTTTGAGGCATGTTGTTTCGCGGCGTTCGCGCCCGCTGCATCTGGCATCCCGCCGGGATGCCGCGTTTGTTGCGTTGGCCTACCGGTGGTGTTCGCTGCGCTCGACCACCGGCTAATGGCTGGCAAGCCTCCGGCTTGGCGGGAATTCCATAACACCATGGCACGGAATAGATCGTGGACAGGTACTTAGGCTGCTTCGTGAAAAGCACGCCAAAGCGTACTCTCCAGTAGATGCCGGATGAATTGCGGACCGTTATCGGTGAGGTAACTGATGCCGACCAGCCGTTATGCCGCCGCGATATCCGACCAGACGGCGTATTCATTGCCGTTGGGGTCGGCAAAGTGAAAACGACGGCCGCCGGGAAACGAAAAGATCGCCCGGACGATCGCGCCGCCGGCCCGCTCGATTTTGGACTGCGTGTTTTCCAGTTCCTTGCTGTAGAAAACAATCAGAGCGCCGCCCTTGACGGAGGAAGCGACCAAATCGGACTTAAAAAAACCGCCGTTCAGACCTTCGTTCGAGAACGCCGCGTAGTCGGGACCAAAGTCTTCAAACGACCAACCGAATACTTGGCTGAAAAACGTCTTTGCGGTTGCGACGTCTTTGGCCGGAAATTCAACATAGTTGATTTTTTCGTGTTCGTTCATTTCTTCGCGCCCTTCCCCAGCCAGAATCGCGTTTGGAATTCGATCGCCAAATTGGAGTACTTGGCGCAGGGAGTATATCGTTTCCGCTACTCCCGCGATATCCGACCCAAACCGCGTTTTCAATGCCGCTTGGGTTGGCAAAGTGAAAGCGCGGGCGTTGTGCATGCCGGAGTTCAGGCTTGGGAATCAAGACCGAATTTCATGCAGACGCGCCAGTGATTGCGCCAGAGTGAGCTTGCGTTGCTCCGCCGGGCGGCCCGCGGTGAGTTCTGGCGAGGTCGTTTTGCCAAACGGCGCATTCGATTCGACGTAGGACGTTTCGAGCTGGGCGTTGTCGCTGTCGGTTGTTTCGACAAACGCCGACCCCAACAACGCCGCCGCCAATTGCTGGCCGTTTTCATCGGCGGGCGTGTTTTCAGCGAACGCCCGCGCCGAACGAACGTTTGGCTCAGGCTGTTCGATGCTCGGCGTCGCGGGCTGGTTGGCGTCCGCTGAAGCCGCCGCCGACGAGCTTCGGCGTTGTGGTGCGCCTTCATTGCTTCGTCGCGCATGGGCTTCCGACAAGCGTCGTTGGGTTCTGCGGTCGTTGCCCGCGGGAGCAGCGTTGTCGGTTGCTCGCGTTCCGGGGCGGTCGGAGGCGCGGCGGCCAAAACCAAGGTAGTCGGTCAGACGTCTTCCCGACTGAACGCCCAGCGGCGAGGTGAGCGTGACGAGGCCGAGTCCTAGGGCCAGCCCGCCGAGGAATCCACCCAACAGAATCACGGCTTTCGACGGACCGACCGGTGAATCGTCGGCGATGGGGCTGTCCAAACGCGTGAGCAAACTAGAGGCCGTGGCCGCATTTTGACTGGCGCGCGCGTCGGCCAGATCTTTATTGGCCTGCTCAACAATCGCGATTCTCTGCCGAACATCGGCGTTCAAAACGTTGTAGCCGGCTCGCAGTCCGGCCAGTCGGCCGAGGCGGTTTCGCACTTCGGTTCGTTGTTTTTCGAGCGAGCGAATTCGTGCTTCTGAAATTCGCAACTGGGCTGACAAATCTCGCCCCGCAACCGCCAATTCGGCACGCAGGTTTTCCTTCACCTCTCGCTCCTCCTCAAAAGAAGCTTTCACGAGGGGGTGTGCGCTGTTCATTTTTCCCAGTAGTTGCGCGGTGCGGAGTTGGGCGTCGACGAGCCCGGTTTTCAGCCGCCGGAGCGTGGGGAGGGTGTTGAGTAGTTGGTTGGGGGCGGCCACGATTTGACTGGGGTCGGCGATCGCGGTGGTCAAAATCTGACGCAACTGTTCGTAGTCTTGTTGCCGGGCGACTGCCTGCCGCAACTCATTCTTGATTTCGTTGAGCGCCAACCGCAGGTTGCTGTCGCCGGCGCCGGTGTCGTTGAGAATGCGAAGTTCGCCGAGATCGCTGCCCACCTCCGATTCGATGGCGCTCAGTTTTTTTGAGGCGGCGGCCAGATCGAGCTGCGTCAGGTGGACCGTCTTCTCGAGTTCGCTGATCACGCTTTGCGCCTTGCGGCGGCGTAACTCTTGCAGACGTAATCCCAACTGGGTGCAAACGGCGTCGGTGAGTTGGAGGGCCGCTTCCCGAGTATCGGCTTTGACGCTCAGATAGATCACTTCGGTCCTGCCGAATTCCGCGCCTTTGGGGGCGTTGATGGCCAGAGCGTCCTTGAGTTTGCCGACTTCTTCCTTGGTCGGCTTTCTTCCGTTTACCGACTCCAAGGCCGACGCCAGCACTTGCCGGTTTTTGGAAACCTCCATGATCGTCTCTTGGGCGGTTTTCATGGCGTCGGCGCTGTCGAACCGACCTTGCCGGCTGCCGACCGCCTCATCGCGCACCAGAATCGCTTGGGAGGCCTTCCAAACGGGCGTTCGTACAACACTATAGGCCCCCGCCGCGATGGTCATTGCAATCGTGGGAAGCACCCACAATGCCCATTTTTTTTTCAGCAGGCGAATAATATTTCGAGCATATAGCGCATCGGTAGCGGCTGGAGCACTCATAAAAGCCTCGTTTGTGGCGGATACACCGGATCGTCGACCCACCTTGAAGTTCTCGGCTTTGCGCAATCGGCTACGCCATGGTTTGTGGCCGATACGCCTGATTGTCGCCCCGCGTCGGCCGCGCGACTCACACAACGCGCACTGCCGGCGCGAAAGAGACGCCCTTTTTTCGATGTAAGCCGGAAAACCAACCCCGGCGCGCAAAAGTTTGGTCGGCGAAAAATGCGGGTTGCCGACAAAACCACGGGGCTGGAATCTTGAATTTTGCGGTCGGCCTCACCAGGGAACAGTCCCGAAATAAGTTCGCGGCTGTCGCTCGAAAAGCCCGGCATTTTCAAAATGCCGGGCTTTTAATTCGGCATCTAAATTCGAGACTGTTCCTAGGTGCGAATGTCTGGGACTTGGCGAGGTAACGATTCTGGCCGTCGAAACATGGCAATCAGCTTGTTTTTTTCGTACACTGGCCGGTCTTGCGGCCCGAAATGGGGGAGAGCGGAAGTCTATTCAAGGAAAGTGAGATTCGGCCATCACGATGAGCGCATCTTCCGAAGTGATTGAGAACGTGATCTCGGCTTTTGCAACCGCCGCGTCGGCGAATCGTACGGTGGGGGCCCGGTTTGGCAACCTGATTGAGCTCCACGCCGACAATGCCGACGATGTCATGATCACGGCCGACTTGCACGGCAATCGGGTGAATTTTGAAAAGCTGCTCAAAATCGCCGACTTGAAAAACAACCCCCGCCGCCATCTCATTATGCAGGAGGTGTGTCATGGCGGCCCGCTTTATCCTTCGGGCGCCGGCGATATGTCGCACGCCATGCTGGAAGATGTCGCCCGGCTGAAAAACGAATTCCCCGAGCGATTCCATTTTCTGCTCAGCAATCATGAGCTTTCGGAAATGACGGATTTTCCGATCATGAAAGCAAAGCGCATGTTGAATTTGATTTTTCGCGGCGGCGTACAGGAAATGTACGGCGACCAAACCGACCGCGTTCGGGCGGCCTATGTCGATTTCCTCAGAACCCTGCCCTTGGGCGTGCGATTGGAATGCGGCGTGTTCGTTTCACATAGCCTGCCCGACAGCACCGACGAAATGGGATTCGATTCCGTCATTTTTTTACGTCACCTCGATCAGCAAGATTTTACCGAACGAGGCCCCGTGTTTCGCTTTGTCTGGGGGCGGGATTTTCGACAAGAAAACGCCGACGCCTTCGCCAGTTTGATCGGCGCTGAAATCTTGATCAACGGACACGAACCCTGCAAGCAAGGTTTTTCCGTCCCCAATAGCCGACAAGTCGTGCTTGATTGTTGTGGAGAAAAAGCTTGTTACCTGCTCTTGCCGGCCAGCGGCGCGCTCACCCACACGCAGGTCGTCGAGATGGTCCAAACGCTTGAGTAACGCTTCCTGGGACAACCGACCCCGTCATAATCAACAATTGGGCATAATCAACAATTGGGCAATACCGAGCAACAAAAACCCGACTGGCAGCCCCGCTTCGGACTAGGCGCCCTGTTGTTGATGATGGTGTTGTGTTGCGTGTTGGCGGCCGGCGCCTTCTATTTGGTGCGCGGCCTGCAAACGGGCATTGGGGTCCGACTGCCCTACATTTTGCTCGTCGTGGCGGGGCCCGGATTGCTGGTGGTGAGCGTTAGTTTGCTGCGAGCCTTGTTCTTCTGGATGGCCCGGCGGCGTTAAGCAAGCAGCAGATGAAAATTTACCTAATACAAGCACGAAGCGCAAGCGAGTGAATCAGCAAACGGTCGTTCCCGCGTGGATGGGAACCCAAAAAAACTCTCGGACTCCCGCCGCGTGCGGGTAAGCACCGTTCGAGAAATAACTGTCTGGTTTGCATCGGCGAAGAAGAAATTTCAGTAGTTCCAAAGTTGGGCCCAATCCTGTTGGTCGTCGTAGCGAATACCCCGCAGGGGTTTTATTCCGCAGCCCAGGGTCAGCGGCCGCGCCACCCAGAGAAATGAATGGTTGGGATTGACTGAACCCCGCAGGGGTTCCACACCGTGAAAAACGCGCCTTTCTTCGAGGGCTCGTCCCATTGTGCAACCCCGCGCGGGGTTGGGTTTGTGTTCGACATCACCCCCACGTGCGCTCACTACGTTCGCGAGCGTGGGGCTTTGGAATACAACACCTTCGGCGTAAAAGGGTTACGCCGCCCAAAGTTTGACGTCCAACTTGGAATCATTGCGCGGCCGGCGTTCTCAATGATCGAGAATGAATTCGTTGCTGTTGAGCAAGGCCCACCAAAGATCTTGCAGGGTGTTGGCGGTGTTTCCGCGTTCGGCGGCGAGAAGCTGTTGCGCGGCCAACATTTCGACACGATGCGGCGCGCGGGTCAAGGCGGCAAGATATAAATTCTCGACCTTCTTTTCGAACCGCTCCGTATTTCGGATCACGCCGCCGAGATGGACATCGGGCTCGATGCTGGTCATTTTTCGCATCAGGTCGCCGTTCATCATCATCAATGCCTGGGGCGCGGCGCCATCGAAGAGCGTGATTTCATCGCCCTCGTCGGTTTGCAAATTGTAGGTGAATTGATCGAGCCAGGCGATTTTTTCCCGCTCCCAAGCTTGGTAGCCTCCCGGCGGACGTGCAGCGCCGGCCGCCGTGTAGAGCGAATCATAGAGTTCTTCCGGCTGCATTTGCCGCAGGTAATAGCGGCTAAAGAGCGGCATTTTTTCTCGCTCCGGGGCGTCGTTTTTATTGCCAGACGTGATTTCGCTGGAGCGTGAGAATGCGTCGCTGAGAACGATCCAACGAACGAGTTGTTTGAAGTCGAAATCGTGGGCGGCGAACTGTTCGGCCAATAGCGAAAGCAACGCCGGGTGCGACGGCGGCTTGTGCGGTCCCATGTCGTCGACGGGAGTGGTGAAGCCGCGGCCAAGGAAATGGGCCCACAACCGGTTCACAACCGCTTGCGGCAACTCCTTCGATTCGGCCACGAAACGGCCCAGCCGATTGCGGCGTTGCACTTCATCAATCAGCCCGCTCTGGCCGATCGTTTCACCCGAGAAAAAAACCGGATACGCTACCTTCCGCACGCCATTGAGTTGATCGTAGAAGACATCGGCTTCTTCGGGCTGGCGGCTCTCGCCGATAAAATCGCGGTCTTCCAACTGAGCCATGCCTGATTTCGCGTCTACAACCGTGTGCATCTGGCGGAAGAATGCGTTTAACTCCCAAAATTGATGCTGCTTCCATTCGTTGAACGGATGGTCATGGCATTTCACGCACTGCAACTGCCGGCCCAAAAAAACCCTCGCGGCGCGCGAGGTGATCAATTCGTAACGTTCGTTCATGCTGATCAGCAGGAAATTCGTCGCGCCGTTGGAGTCGCCTTCGGAACTGCTGGCGGAATCATTGGAGGAGTTGTTGGAGGAAGAGCGTCCGCCGCTTGAGGCGGAAAGCAAATCGTAGGCCATTTCGTCGAACGGACGATTATGCTGGAACGAGCGCCGCAAATACTGTTGCAGTCCCGCCCGACTGCCGAGTGTGTTGGGCTCCATGCCGCCGCTGCGGCCAATCAGAACGTTGGTCCAGATGGAGGTCCAGTTTTGGGCGAATTGTTCGATGTATTGATCGTCTTGCAGTAAGGCGTCGACAATTTCCCCTGGCGGCGCGCTGACAAATCGCTGATGCTCCTCGACCGAGGGAATGCGGCCCAAAACTCGCAAGAATACTCGCCGCAGCCAGGCGTCGTGGTTCGTTTTGGGCGCTGGCGTTATGCTGTTTTCCTTCCAAGCGGCCGCCAGTTGGCGGTCAATCGCGGCGATGATCGTGGCGTCTTTTTGAGGCGCGGCCTGCGTTTGCGGGGGAGACGCCGCGACCTGCGGCGGGTGGGAACGCGGTGGAGTTGCAAACGGCGGCGGATCTCCCAGTCCTTTGCCCGGCTCTTCAGAATTTTTGCCCGGCTCTTCAGAATTGTTTTCGCCGCCATGTTCCGCAACGCCGCCGTCAGGTTCTGTTTCGCGGGCAATTCGGCCGGTAGCCGATGAAACCCCTACACTCGCCGGCGACGGGGCGCCGTCGTTGTTTTGGTCGCCGCTCGGTTTGTTGTCACCGCCGGGCACTCGAACTGCTTCGGTGTTCGGCGGCGTTTGCGCCAAATGGCGTATTTCCGGCGTCTGCCGAATTGCCTGAACGCTCCACAGCAACAACACGCCCGCCACCACCATTGCCGCGGCGCCAAAAGGCCAAGACAGCGCCTTTCGCCGTTCCAGCCCCAACGTTTCGGCGGAACGAACAACCTGCCGCGGCGCTACAACCAGCGGGGAATCTGCGAACGGCCGCGCCGCTCCGTTCTCGTTCGCTCCAGGTGACGCCGAATTTTCAGCATGCGCCTTTTCAGCATGCGCCGACAGGATTTTTTCCGCCAAGTCGGGCGGGCGGCAACCTCCCAGCACTTCCTCCAGAAGTGAATCCAGGAGTGGGTCTTTGCGGATGTTCACTGCAATTTTCCTTCGATGCATAAGCGAAGCTGTTTTTTGGCTCGCTGCATCAGATTTTTCGCGCCGTGTTCGGTGATTGCTAAAGCATCGCTAATACTGGCTCGCGACGAAGATTGCTTGAATCGCATTTCAAGCGCCAGGCGTGCGCGGTCGCTCAATTGCTCCAGGCAATTACGAAGCGACACCAGCAACTCTTCGCCGTTGTCTTCGCCGACCCAGCGGCTCCAGGTTTGTGCAATTTCTTCAATGTTCTCGACCGCCAAAACTTTCCCGCTGCGCCGCTGGTGTGAAATAAACAAATTGTGAGCCACCCGCCTCAAATAAGCGGCTGACGCGGCGGGTTGGTAGTCGTCGAAAGGTTTTTGTAACACCGCCAGGAAAGTTTCCTGCGTGATGTCGTCGGCCAGCGAAGCCTCGCACCCCAAAGCGCGCAAATATCTCCAGACGCCCGCCTGATGTTCATGCACCAGTTTTGCGGGGTCGAAAGTGGTGTTATCCGACTTGGCGGCCGCCTTCATGGGAATGCCGTCTCCATATGCATAGAGAGCGAAAGAGGGGTGCGAATGTACTCACTCGATCGGGTGGCCAGCGCCAACACTGAAAGAATCGGGCGGAGTTGCAGCCGCCGGAGCGTTCTAAACTATTATAAACACTCAGGTTGAGGTTGACGACCAAATACGCCGTCCGCAGATTCGCTGCAACACGGCCATGTTGGCGCCGTATTGACCGCCAGACATTATTTTCGCTCACCGCATTTTTGCACAGAGCACGCCGAGCAGAGGAATGCGGAACTTCAAGGCCAGCGTACTGCCTATGTTGTCAAAACCGCTTGCGGCGCGTGTGTCCTGCTTTGGTGGACATCGTACAACTCGAAAAGCGTTTCGCGGATATCGCCTTCATGGCGGTGGAAACAACGGGCGACGTCGCTCGGTTCAATGTGTGCGCCGGCGGCTTGCATTTGGTCGACCACGCGCTGCGCTATTTCAAGCGTGGGCTGTGTGGTGAATACGCGCGGCAACCCCAAGCCGCGATGCGAGGTGGTGATCAGACCGCGTTGTTCTCCGCGACTGGGCTCTCGGCGACTGGGCTCTCGGCGACTGGGCTCTCGGCGGCTGGCTTGAATCAGTTTTCGTCGTAACGGCCAGGAGAGTTGTTCAAAGCCGTCGATGACTAAAATCGAGGCGGCGGTCGGCCATTGGAAGCGGCGCAGCGCGGGAGGAACTTTTCCGTCGGCTCGCAAGACGAAACACGTTGGTTCAAGACCGGCTTCGAGAAGCGACGCCTGGAGCGAATGCAGGAGCGTCGACTTGCCGGAGCCGTGCCGACCCACGATTTCCCCTCGCCAAGCATGCTTTCGCAAGGTGTCTAGCAGCAAGGGGAGCGACTGGCCCGCCGGAAAAATAAAAGGCCGGGCCCCCGGCCGAATAAAACGGCTGGAAAATGGGTTGGTCGGTGGGAATTCCGTCGGTGCGAGAGGTGGCGTCATGAGCTCAACACCGAAGCCGGTGACGCCGCGAATTTCGCCGCCCGAACCGCGCCCAGGCGGAATGTTTTGTCGAAGAATACTTCGCGTCCACGACGAAGAAACACCCGGACCCTCGCACACCAACAGATTCTGACAATCATGCCTTCGTAACTCAACGGACTCGGCGGCAGTGACGTTTCAAAGAAAAAAGCCTGCCGCAAGTCGTTTCCGGGCGCCTCGTGCGGCGTGCGCCGTTCGAAAAAGTGGACGCCCATATCTTCGTCGCCCTTGCCTTCGGTGCGCCAGAGCACGGACGCCTCAATTGCGGTTAACTGTTGCAGTTCGACGGCGTCAACCTGATACTCGCAGCGCAATATATTGCCGGGTTGAAAAATCGG
The DNA here is from genome assembly GCA_024276655.1 of Planctomycetota bacterium. GTDB lineage: Bacteria > Planctomycetota > Planctomycetia > Pirellulales > Pirellulaceae > SZUA-33. Next base: position 4,892 of record JAJRWU010000032.1, on the reverse strand, counting down.
CTTGGGGTGGTGCAGGCGAATGCTTATGAGCGGTTCCACGAGCCTTGCTCCACGGGTTCGGTAAGCGGATGAATCAGGACGGGAAAACTGCGTTCGTATTCGGGCCAGCCGCGAGCGGAGCCGCGCACGACCAGCTTCCAATGTATAGCGTTGTGGGCCGATTGGAAGGAGTGCATGGCGTCGGCCGGAATTTCAATTTCGCATTCCGCCTCGAAAACGCCGTTGGGGAGAATAGAGAAATTCTCCTGGTGAAACACGCGTTGCGAGCGGACGCGTTTGGTTTCCAAACGCAAATTAGTTCCCTGCTGGAAAAGAGCCTCTTCATCGCAGACCAGGTCGAGGTCGAGGCTGTCCATCTGGAGTTTGCCCCACTGCGCGACAAACACCTCATAGCGCCGCCCGGGAACCAAGGGTAGGTCGGAAATTTCGACGGCCGTGGCGCCAATGCCGGCGTGCATCGATAGCTGCCGAATGAAATAATAAATGGCCCAAACGCCAACGCCCACGAAAGGCACGACGAAAACCGTCAGGAACCAATCGGGCGCCCCGCCGCGATGCGTGTTAAACGCCAACACAACCAAAACGCACGAGAGGCCGTTCCAAATAAGGCAGAAAATCGTGGCGGCGGAAAGTTTCCAAATAGCGGCGCCCGTTGAGGGCAATCGATACAACAACCGCGTGCCGGGGCTATTTTTGAAGAAGGTTTCGTCTGGCACGGCTGGATAACGAATACCGGCTGCATTGTCGCCGAGTAATTCGATGCCGATTAATTCGATGTTCGCCGCCCGCGACGCCAAAACATTGCGCCGCTCTTGCGACGACGCAACTTGCGCCACCCGAAAAATCAGCCCGCCGCCTCCCGTTACAATCAATGAGGCAAACACCGCCACGCCCAGCCCAAGGCCCCAACTCATACCGTCGTTGGAGGCGGCGTGGGAGGTTAGCAGCGCGGCCAACGCGAGAGAGCCCGTAAGGAAGAGCCCCCCATAAAAAGAAGCTTCGCCAACACTTCCGACCATCGGCGAGCCGGTGCGGCGCTCGCCCCGTTTTTTTCCCAGAAGCCTGATGAACCGAGCCAATGTATTTCTCGTTCGATTGGAGTTCAAGCCGCCGGCGTTTGAAGAGGGCCGTGGCAACCGTGCCTACAAGGCCCCGCCGGATACGGTACACTATAACGCTTTGCCGTAGGTTGGGTATCGGATTCGTGGTTAAATAAAGTAGCCCCGATATCGCGACCCACGCCAGATAAAGGACCACGCAATGTTTGCAAACGTCAGGCGTGAAAAAACGGGCGATCCACGTTCGAGCCATGAAAAATCGCACGTTCAGACCGCCCGTCATAAAATATTTCACGGGCTGCTCATGGCCGCCGCCATTCTGGCGGCTGTCATTTCGCCGGTAATGTTCCCGCGTTCGGCGTTCGCCGGCGATTGGCCCCAAGTATTGGGCCCCCAGCGAAATGGGCGGGCGGAAAACGAGCAACTTTTTTCCTCCTGGCCCAGCGAAGGGCCGGAAGTCGTTTGGAAAAAAACAATCGGCCAAGGTTATGCGGGGCCCGCTGTTGTCGGCTCGCGTTTGCTGCTCTTCCACCGCGTGGATGATCTCGAAGTCTGCGAAGCACGCGACATACAGTCAGGCCGCATTTTGTGGAAAACCAGCTTCCCCACGCGATACCGAAGCCGCATCAACCCCGACGACGGTCCTCGTTGCACGCCGGTTGTTCAGGGAGGCCGCGTTTTTCTTTTCGGCGCCGCCGGGACGTTGCATTGCGTCAACCTGCAAACCGGCGAGAAGCATTGGTCGCGCGATGTCTACGAAGATTATCAAGGATCGGAAGGTTTTTTTGGCGCCGGCAGCACACCCATTGTATTGGATGACCGACTGATTCTCAATGTCGGCGGCCGCGCCGGCGCGGGCATTGTCGCCTTCTCGACCAAAAACGGCGCCACGTTGTGGCGGGCCACCGACGAAGAGGCGAGTTATTCCTCGCCCGCCACGGGCGTTTTAGGCGGCCGACGGCATGTTATTTTTGCGACGCGTTTGAGCGCTATTTCGATCGATCCCGCCAACGGGAAAACGCTCTTCAAGTTTCCCTTTGGCGTCGACGGCAGCACCGTGACCGCCGCCACCCCGCTGCTGTTGGACGGCCACGTTTTCTATTCCGCGGCCTACGGCGCGGGCGCGTACCTGGCCAAAATCGGGCCGCAAGGCGCTACGAAAGTTTGGGCCAACGATGATTCGATGTCGAGCCAATACACGACGTGCGTTCGGCGGGGAAATTATCTGTACGGAATGCATGGCCGGGAAGATTACGCCAACGGCCAACTGCGCTGCATCGATTGGCGCACGGGAAAAGTGCAATGGAGCAAAACAGGGTTCGGCGTTGGCCATCTGATCGCCGCCGATGACAAACTGCTGGTCGTCACCAACGATGGCAAACTCACGCTCGCCAAGGCCGACCCAACCGCCTTCCAGGTTCTCGCCCAAGCCAATGTGTTCGGCGCCACGGTGCGAGCCCTGCCAGCCCTCTCTAACGGACGCCTCTACCTTCGCACCAACGGCGCCGACAACAGCCGCCTGTGGTGCGTGCAAGTCGGCGCCGCGCCGAAGCGATGATCACCCATTTTTAGCAATGCGGGAAACGAAATCATGGGAGCAACTGCCGAGGCGAATCAAACGGACGGGCCGCCGCCTTTTTGTCAGGCGTCGTTCCGAGGCCGCATCGGCGTGGCCCGCGCCGATATCACGCCGGAGGTCGGCATCTATGCTCGCAATTGGGGCGCCGCCCAACACGACGTGGCCGATGCGATCCATCGACCGCTGACACTCACCGCGCTTTTGCTGACGTCGGACGACGGCCAAACACTGCTGCTCGTCGACGCCGACCTGGGCTGGTGGCGGTCGGTGGCGACGTTTCATCATTTTCGTGATCGCATTTTGAAAGCGGTTTCGCTCCAGGAATCACAGTTTGTTTTTGCCCTGAGCCATACGCATGCGGCTGTCACGCTCACCGAAGAAGACCCCGCCCTGCCCGGCAGCGAACGGCTAGCGGCGTATCTTGATTTCGTGGCCGACGCCGCCATAAAATTGGCCGAAGAAGCGCGCGACGCCGCCACTGAAGCAATCCTCGACTGGCACGTGGGAAAATGTGGACTGGCCAAGCCGCGAGATCTTCAAGACCCGGCGCCCGGCGCGGACCGGCGTATCTGCGGCTTCGACCCCAGCGCCGAAGCAGACGATACGCTGGTGGTCGGGCGCGTGACCGATCTTTCCGGCAAGCTGCTGGCCACGTTGGTGAACTACGCCTGCCATCCCACCACGTTGGCGTGGGAGAACTCCGCCATTTCGCCCGACTTCCTTGGCGCCATGCGGGCCACGATGGAAGCGAACCACGGCGGCGCGCCGGCGTTGTTTTTGCAGGGGGCGTCGGGCGAACTGGCGCCCCGCTATCAATACGTCGGAGAGACCGACGTCGCCGACCGGCACGGCCGCCAACTCGCCTTTGCCGCGCTGGCCACACTCGAAGACATGGAGCCGCCCGGCACGCAATTGCAGTTCGAGGGCGTGGTGGAATCGGGCGCGCCGCTGGCCGCTTGGCGGCATCATCGTCGCGAGGTTTCTCACCAACTGGCCAGCGTTCCGGCAATCGCCACGCTGCCGCTGAAAGATTGGCCCACCGCCGAGCAGTTGGAACAGCAGCGGCAAGCCGCCGAAGACCGCGCTTTGGAGGAACGGCTGCGCCGCAAACGCAATATCCGGCGGGCCTTGGGCGATGGCCCGACCTTCGCCATGCCGCTGACGGTCTGGCGTTTGGGAGAAGCGGTGTTGGTGGGCTGCATGGGAGAATCGTATGCGATGCTGCAACAGGAATTGCGGCGCCGTTTCCCGCAACGAACCATCATCTGCATGAATCTTGTCAACGGCTCGATCGGTTACTTGCCGCCAGCAGCGCTCTACGACCAAGACACTTACCAGGTGTGGCAAACGCCGTTCGCCCGAGGATCGTTGGAAGAAGTGCTTGACGTCTTGACTACAGAAATTGAAAAGACGTTTTCGGAGTGACGAGTCGGTCGGAATCATTTTTACTGGATAAAAAAGTCTGTATTTCGAAAGCGACGGGGCGTTTGCCGCGCTGGCGCAACCCGGGTAGATTACACGTTGATATTCACCGACGTTGATGGGTCGGTGCTGTGGCGCCATCGCCAAGGTATACCGCTCACGGTTGAAAATGGCACATTTTCGTTTAACGGCAAGCCGAAGGCGACTGCGTTTTGAGGCAGCGTGTTTGGGCAAAGCAGAAAAACGCAGTCGCCTTCGGCTTGCCGTTAAACGAGCCATTGGTAGCCGCGTGAAGTATTAAGTATGGAAAAACTATTTCCCGGTTCGGAAGCCGGGCTTCTCAAACGCCCAGTCGGGATTTAATACCCCACATTTTCCAGGGCGGCGAAAAGAAAACATGCCTGATCTTCGTACGAAAACAACTTTTGATAGGGGTCAATGAGTCGATGAAACGTATCCGATTATTTTCCACCGCAACCGCGATTGGCTGTGCCTTGTTGTTCGGTTGCGCGCCAGATAACAGCAGTCAAACCTCACAAACCGTTTCGCCTCCAGTAGGCGACGTGGGACTGCCCGGTATGTCGCCGGACGAAATCGCGATGACGGAAGCGGCGGAAACCGCTCCAGAGGCGGAAGCGGCGCCGACGCCCGAACCAGAGGTAAAACCGGCGATTGAAGAAAACGCCGCCCCGGAACCAAAGCCTGAACCAAAGCCTGAACCAAAGCCTGAACCAAAGCCTGAACCAAAGCCTGAACCAAAGCCTGAACCAAAGCCTGAACCAAAGCCTGAACCAAAGCCTGAACCAAAGCCTGAACCAAAGCCTGAACCAAAG
>JAJRWU010000319.1 GCA_024276655.1 Planctomycetota bacterium | reverse complement strand
GTCGGCGAGCGTGTCGACCGAACCGTTCATCGTGTGGGCGATGGCTTCGACGCCCGCCGGTCCGCCGGCAAAGACGCGAATAATGGTTTCCAGGTAGGCGCGGTCTTGTCGGTCGAGGCCGAGCGAATCAACGCCGGCCATCTGGAGAGCGTCGCGGGCGACCTTGAGCGTGATGCGGCCATCGGCGCGGGTTTGTGCGTAGTCGCGAATCCAACGCAGATGATTGTTGGCGATGCGCGGCGTGCCCCGGCTGCGTTTCGCCACTTCGGCGCGAGCGTCGTCTTCCATTTCGATGTTCAGTTTGGCGGCGCTGCGGCCCAGAATGATCGACAAATCTTCCACGGGGTAAAAGTTCAAGTGCTCGCGAATTTGAAACCGATCGCGCAGCGGCGCGGTCAGCATGCCGGCTCGCGTGGTGGCGCCGATCAAAGTGAACGGCTTGAGCCAAAGATTATGCGTGCGGGCGTTCACGCCTTCGCCCAGCACAAGATCGATGCGGAAATCCTCCATCGCGGTGTAGAGGTATTCCTCCACGGCGGTGGGCAGGCGATGAATTTCGTCGATAAAGAGCACCGATTTTTCCTCGGCGTTGGTCAGATAGGGGACCAAATCCTTGGGCGATTTGAGCACCGCGCCGGTGGTCAATTGAACGGCCGCCCCCAACTTTTTGGGGATGCACATCGCGAAGGTGGTTTTACCCAACCCCGGCGGACCATCAAAGAGGACATGCCCCAGCGATTCTCCACGCTGTTCGGCGGCGCTGACCGCGATCAACAAACGTTCGTAGACATCGCGTTGGCCGACGATATCGTCCAGCGATTGAGGACGCAAATTGCGTTCTTCCTCATCGCGTGGGGAACCGTCGCCTTTCAGCAATGTCTCGCGCGCCATTTCTTTTACTTCCTCTCCGCCCGTTTGAGAACTTCGCCCGCCAACGGCAACTATACCAAAACCGAGCCGGATTGATAACGCGAGTCGGCCCTGGTTCGCCCGTTGCATCCGCTGAACCAGTGCATACTGCTCGCGGTTGAAAATGTCGTTTTTATCGTTTTTTCTCTTTATACCTTCTAACACAACTTGGTGGGTCGGCATTAAACTCCGTGTTTGAAACGCCAAACAGGGGTTATGTTAGGGGCTCTTAGGCTAAAATAGCCGAATTAGGCGAGCGGCAGAAAATAGCTTTCCCGCACGCAGCGGGAGTCCGTGAGTTTTTTTGGGTTCCCGCCTGCGCGGGAATGACCGTTTGCTGATTCACTCGCTTGCGCTTCGGGCTTGTATTCGGTGAATTTCATCCGCCGCTCGCCTTATCCTTCGTTCTTCTCTGCGGCCCTCCGTTTCCGTTCGTCGCAATTGTTTGCGGGACACCCGCTGTTGGATAGACTGTCGCCGCGATTTTCCACGCCACCGTGAACGGCTCCGAACGACAAATACATCTCTGGGTGCTCTCGGCGGCCGCCCTGTTTTTTGTTTTTCGCCAGACCGAGTTCGAGCTTTCAAAGCGTGCTCGATATGAGCGACGGCGTTAGCCCGCCAAGCGGTCGGCCAAGGCGCGAACGCGGTGTTGTTCGATATCGCTTTGCCGCTCTCCCACACAGGCGGCGCCGCGCACGGCTAGGTAATCGGGCGAGAAGGCGATGGCGGCGGGGAAGTCGTTCAGGGTGAGGGAGCCGGCCAATACGGCCAGCATGTTCGCACGGTGAATCGAGTCGATAAAACGGCTGAGCGAAGGCGAATTCCAATAGGCGAACAAATTGCCCGCCGATTTATCGAAGGTGTCGAGCAACAGCACGCAGCATTCGCATTGGGCGGCGTGCTGGAGGATTTCATCGGGCGCCGGCGCGGCGCAAGTTCGCCAATCGGCGTAGGCCACCGCGACGCGCGTCGTTTCCCGCGGCAGCGCTCGCCATGCTTCGCCCCAGCGGACGGGCCATGTTTCGAGACGTCCACACCCAGCCAAGCCGATTTTGGCGAAGGCGAACGGAACGTCGGTGGGAAAGGTAAGCGGCCCTCCCAGCAACTCTCCCAAGGCGAGGCTGCACGGCGCGCGGCCGTGAATCGCTTGAATGATTTCGCGTTGCACTTGCTCATCGGCGGCGCCGAGGGCGCCGTTTCGCGGTTCCTTGACATCGATCAAATCGGCGCCGCCGGCCAAGGCGGTAAGTGCTTCGTCGGCGCTGCGCACGCTCACCAGTAGTTTTGTCATGCTCCGCTCACATTGAGAAGATCGTGGTCGGCGCCGATCGAGCAATCGACGCGCCGTCCGGTGCGCGACGAGGTGTAAATCGCGTCGATCAATTCCAAGGCCGCCCGCATCGAACGCACGGTATTGCGGCATTCCGCTCCCGTGCGTGCGGCGTGCAGCCAATCGTTCACGAGCGCCACGCCGCTTGCGCCGCCGTAGCCGGGTGTGTCGTCGAGCGGCAGTTTATGCAGATCTTCCATGGCGAACCATTGCGGCTGGGGGCCGTGAATTTCGAGCACGCGTCCTGGGCCGGCGTGATCTTTCCGCCAATGCACCCAGCGGCCAGTGCCGCGAATGGTCCAACTGGCTTCACCAGCCCAACGGGGCAGCCAGTATCCGCCGACGAAAGTCGCCAGGGCGCCGCCCTCCAATTCCAAGATGGCGCAGCCGCCGTCTTCAACGTCGAGGGGCGAGTCGCCATAGACGCCGCTGCGGGCGGTCACCCCCACCACGCGCTGCCCCGTGATATAAAACAGCAAGTCAAGATAATGGCAGGCCAGCCAGTTAAAGAAGCCGCCGCCGCTGGTTTCGGCATCGAACAGATAATGTTTTTCCCCGCGGCGATTCGCGTCGCTGGTCACGAACGACATTTCGACGTTGATCAACTTGCCGAACCGACCCTCGCCAACCATGTTGCGCAGCCGATTGGCGCCTTCGTCGTAACGCCACAGGTATCCCGACTGAAACGCCACGCCCGCTTGGCTCACGGCGTCTTCGATGCGCCAGGCGTCGGCGGCGGAGCCAGCGCCCGGTTTCTCGGCCAGTATATGCTTGCCCGCTTCGGCCAAGGCGATAATGGCGGCGGGGCTTTCGTTGTTCGGCAAGCAGACCATGGCGCCATCGAACTCACCGAAGGCGATCAAATCGGCCACCTGTTCAAAACGAGGCAGGTTGGTGAACCGCTCTTCCAAGCTGTGCGTTTGGCCGTCGTAACGCGGCGCGATCGCCACGATTTCTATTTGCTCGGCCAAGTTCGCGAGCAACTCTCGCCAGGCGGAGCCGTGAGGATGGTCGACGCCTATCCAGGCTAGACGAAATCGCTGGCTCATCGGGTTTCGCTCCTCTCTTTATTCCCAGGACACGGTTCGTTTCGCGTGCTCCACGTCAGACCGAGCAACGCTTACTGTATGCCCGGCGCCAGTAGTGAAAAAGCCCGCGTGATCTTGCCAAGCTAACGCCACGCCTGCGCCCTTGGGTTCGATTGCCTGGGAAAACATGGCATCATACACGCGCCGCCGGGCGTAATCGAGCGGTGCGGCGGCACAAACGCCGACGTTGTCGCGGGAAATTGCGATAGCAATCTGTCCGACAGCGAATAACCGATATGAGGTTACGAAGAAGGGAAACGCGGAGGTCGGTCGAGTAGAGGAGGAGCGTCAATGACGCTCCTCCTCTACTCGACCGTTGAAATGTCCGCCCGGAAACCGTCGGGCAATGTCTGAACTTCCGCCAGCGTTGCATGAATTTGCGACAGCAATCCAGCCGACAGTTCAAAATCCGTGAACGGTTGCGAAAAATCTTTCTTGATTGCGCTATGAAAACTGGAGCGAATAAAGATCTGCGTCCTGGAGTTCGAAACGCAGTTGCAGCGGTTGGCCGGCGAGCGACTGCACGTCGTGCGAGCCTTTCCAACTGACCGTGCGGTCGACCGAATCGCCATAGAGAACATCGGCATCGGCCAGGGCATGGCCCGGCAACGGTGAGCCATCGGGGCGTTGTAATTCGACGCGTATCCCGCCCGCGCCCGAAGAAGCAAAGTTCAAGCTCAGTTTCCCGCCCGCGAAAACGAACGGCTTGGTCAGTAGTTCGCCGCCCTGCATCGAGGCATGCACCGAGACGAAACCATCGAGCCGCAGCGTGTAGCGGCGCAGCGCGCTGCCCTTGCCGGTCCAATAACTTTCGCCGGCGTAGAGGGAAAGTTCGTTGGCCGCTCCAGCCAGGGCCGATTTCGTTTCCACCAATTGCCAGGCGATGTATTGATGGCCGTAATTCCAGGTTCCCGGTCGTTCGGGTCCAGGGCGTAGGAAGGCCTCGTTCCAACGGTTGAACTTGCGGCCATCGCGGCTCGACATCACCAAACCTTCGGTGACGACGTTTCCATACCGTTGCACGGCGGAAGAACGCATTTTTCGATGTTCGAGTTCCGGCAAATCCTGGGTCGATTGTGTCCAGCCGCGATCGTTGTAGCGGGTGGGAAAGCCGATCAAAATATGCGGCGCCCGATGATACGGCTTGATTTGGTTCGTATAAAGGTGTTCCGGCGGCGAATCGACGTACGTCAAATCGTGGTGCTTGCCCCAGTGGATGAAGTCCGACGAAGTGGCGGTGCGAATGCCGCGTATTCCCTCGCTGAATATTCGCCAATAGGCCCGGTATTGGCCCAGCGTTGGATCCCAAAAGGCGAGGTTTTGCGAATCGAAGGCGCCCAGCCCGCTGAGAATCGGCGCGTCGGTCATGGGCGACCAATGCAGGCCATCGGCCGACTTGAACGGCAACAGCCCGTTCGGTCCTGACGACCGCACGAACGCCTTGTATTTTGCATCGTCGGCCGCAGCGGGGTTCTCGTCCTGGAACACGGCCGGGTGACCGGCGTCGACTTTCAGCGGCCCCAAAGTTCCGCTGGCGAGCGTGATATTGTTTTGGTCGAACCTTGAAATTCGTACAGCCCCAGTTCCGGTTTTTCCCATCGGATTCCATCGCGGCTCTCGGCGTAACAACAATAGAGTGGATGCTGGCCGGTATCGACCTTCCCCTTGCTCACCGCCAGATGCCAGGCCTTGTAATACATTCGGTAGCGGCCGCCATCTTGAAAAACGCTATGGTACCCGCTGCCCGTTCCTTCCCAAGGGGCGTCGTGAACGAGCGATATTTCTTGCGGCACGGGGTGATGCAGCCGTTGTTCGGCCTCGCCGCTGGTGCGCTGGATGAGAAAGTCGTCGATGAAAAGTTCTCTCCGCGAGCCGATGTTGTGCACCGCGCCGTCGGGCGTCTTTTTCGTTTCCTGGCCAAAGACGGATGTCGCACCCGCCCCCAAACCACCCGCC
>JAJRWU010000318.1 GCA_024276655.1 Planctomycetota bacterium | reverse complement strand
TCGAGTCTCGCGGTTTCATCGTTCAAAACCAGAGCAATGTGATTGTGCGATATAAAAAATTCCAACGCGAGTATCCCTTGCGATTCGATATCCTGGTCAACAAGTGTTTGATCGTCGAAGTCAAAGCCGTCGAGACGGTTCACCCCATCCACAAAGCTCAATTACTAAGCTACATAAAACTCCTCGATATTCCGCTGGGGCTGATCATCAACTTTAATGTTTTGAAATTGACGGACAGCGTTTCCAAGACGGCGTTTCCAGATTGATCCTGCCCGGCGCCAACACCGAATGATTCCGCACTTTTCTCTGCTTCCTCCGTTCTCCCCTGTTCCATTTGTATCACGCGGAGTTAACGCGAGCGAGAATGGAGGGTTGCATTCTTACGACCGGTGAAAATCATGAACGGTAATGAAAGAAGAGAGTTGATCACTGTGAACCCCTTCAAAACGACTACACTATTGGCCCGCTGCGTTGTGTTTCTGTTGGCGTTCTTCTGTGCGAGTTCGTATCTCGACGCCGCACAAAACGGCGCCGCCCGGCGGCCGAATATTTTATGGATCGTGGGTGAAAACTTCGCCAACGACCTGAGTTGCTACGGCGAGCCGCTGGTGCGCACGCCGCATCTTGACGCCCTTGCGGAAGACGGCGTGCGTTACACCCATGTGTATTCCACCTCTCCGGTTTGCGCGCCCAGCCGTTCGGCGTTTATGGTCGGCATGTATCAAACCACGACCGATACGCACAACATGCGTTCGCACCGAAGCGACGACTTCCGCCTGCCGCCCGGCGTGCGGCCGATCACGCATTGGCTGCAAGACGCCGGTTACTTCACGGCCAATATCATGCATATCGGGGAGCAGGAAGTCGGCACCGGCAAGCTCGATTTGAACTTCGTGAACGAGGGGCCGATTTATCAGTCGGACGATTGGTCGAAGCTCAAGAGCCATCAACCGTTCTTCGCCCAAATCAACACGCCCGAAGCGGAGTACGATATTTACGACCGCAAGTCGGCCGAGAAGCCGCGCGTGAAATGGGTTGGCGAGGATTGGCATCCCCAAGTGGCCACGCCGGAAAATGTCTCGCCGCCGCCGTATTACCCCGATCACGAAATCACGCGCGCCGAATGGGCGAGGTATTTGAATTCCGTTTCGGGAATGGATGTTCGCGTGGGATGGGTTCTTGAGCAACTGAAAAAAGACGGCTTGGCGGAAAACACCGTAGTCATTTTCTTCGCCGACAACGGCCGCATGGAGCCGCGCGGCATTCATTGGTGCTGGGATAGCGGTCTGCATGTGCCGATGATCGTGCATTGGCCCAAAAATTTTCCGCCGCCGCCACGGTACAAGCCGGGTTCGGTGAACGAGCAAGTGATCAGCCTGCTCGATATCACCGCCACGACGTTGGGAATCGCGGGAATCGAACGGCCCGCCCTCATGCAGAGCCGCCGTTTTTTGGGAAAAAGGGCCGATGTGCGGCGCACGTACGCCTTCGCCGCCCGCGACCGCATCGACGAAACCGTGGCCCGCATTCGTTCGGTTCACGACCGGCGATATCATTACGTGCGGAACTACATTCCGGGCGTCGGCTTCCCCACGCTGAACCGCTACAAGTAAAAATGCTTTCTCATCAAACCGCTGATGCGCCGCTTGCACGCCGCCGGAAAACTGACGCCGCCCGCCGCGGCGCTGATGCAGCCGCTGCCCCGGGAAATGCTCTTCGATACCAAGGTCGATCCCGACGAAATCAAGAATCTGGTCGGCTCGAAAGATCTGCGGCATCGCTTGGCGCTACAGCGCATGCGAGCCGCGCTCGATACCTGGACCAGCGAAACCGGCGATCGTGGCCAATGGCTCGAACCGCCGGACGTGGCAGCGCCGTTTGAAAAAGAAATGCACGACTGGTTCGGCACGCCCGCTTGGTACAAACCCGCCGCGCGCAAAACAAAGGCCGCGCAATAACGCAGCCGCGCGGCCTTTGTCAATCATGGAGCCCCGGGCGACGTGGTCGGTCAGTTGAGTGTTAACTGGCGGTTTGCGTAGTCGATGTGCAAATTTCGATTTGAGAGCAACTCCGTTCCCAACAACGGAAACTTTCCGTCGTTGGCAATGACCTGCGCGGGAACAATCGAGCCTAACCAATCGACGTAGCACACATATGATTCAAGGGTTACGCAACTGCCGTCTGCCAACACCGCATCGGTAGCCGCAAATTGTGTCAGGCCGAGTTGCTCGATTAACTGCTGCGGGAAAACAAAGTGCCCGTTAAACGCTGTATCGATCCACATCGATACAGATACCGTATTTTCAGATGGAGAATTCCTAACGCCAACATTGAGCAGCGCCCGAAGTTCGTCGTCGATCCGGCCATTCAATATGTCATCGCTCCAATATGAATAGCCGCTTCATGGCCAATTCGGATTACGAATGAAATTCGATCAGGATGGCTTTCACGGGCGTTCATCACCGCCTTGCCGTACGTCTCACCCAGAAAAAAATCTCCCGATTCTGGTTCAATCGCCACGTATTTACCGTGCTGCTCTTGTTCCAATTTCGATCGCAATCGATCTTCGTAGAGGACTTTCGCCCTTTTGGCCACGGAACGCGTATGCTCTGAAACCATTGTCATCTCCCCCTTGCGATCGACTTCCTGGTTACCAGTGTTATACGTTTCGAGTATCAAACTTCGCCCGCCGCCGGCACCACGAACGGCTTGCGGTAGGCGCGGGTGAGCATTGCGTTGGCGGCATCGTTGTCGACAAACGTTTCCGACTTAGGATTGAACGCCAGCAGATTGCCAACGCGCAAACTCGAAGCGGTAATGTTGTTATCTCGCAGGTGCGCCAGCGTACGTTCAAACGTCTCTTTCACGTTGTCGGCCGTTTTGACGGCTTCCATCGTGGCCAAGGCCGCAGCCAGGGGAACCGATTTCCCCAACCGGTACGAAATATTGCCAGTATGGCAAAGCGCGCTGGAAAGGTGGCCTTCCTCGATATCGGCGTTCAAATCTTTCACCTTGCGGCTGCGAACCGCCGTGATGAAGTTGCCGAAGTGATCGCCGCCGCCGGTGAACTCCCTGACCTTCTTGCCGTCTTTGTCGAACACCACGCCCGCGCTGTAACTGGCGATCACCATGTAGCCGTCTTCGCATTCAAAAATCACGCCCACCTTGGCGCCTTTGTAGTCTTTCGTCTTGAGGCCGCGAACTTCAAACACCAGCGAGCGGTCGCCGTAATCGTGGGCAATGACTTGCGTATTGGCGGTTTCGCCGGCGTCTTCATAGCCCAGACGCCCGCCATAGCTGATCACATTATTGCTCAATTCGCTCACGCCCAACCCCCAACGGCCCAGGTCCATTTGGTGAATGCCCTGGTTGCCGAGATCGCCGTTGCCGTAAGCCCACTGCCAGTGCCAATCGTAGTGGAAACGCTCCCGCGTGATCGGCAACATGGGCGCAGGGCCGGTCCAGAGGTTGTAGTCAACTTCCTTGGGCGGCTGAAAATTTCCCGCAGCGCCAATCGAACGACGCGTTTTGTAACACAGTCCGCGGGCCACGCGGCATTTGCCCAACTGCTCTTCGCGAACGAAGGCGATGGCGTCGATCATGCCTTGGTTCGAGCGGCTCTGGGTGCCGGTCTGGCAGATTTTGTTGTATTTGCGGGCGGCCTCCACCACGCGGCGGCCTTCGCTCACATTGTGGCTGACCGGCTTTTCCAGGTAGACATCTTTACCGGCTTGCATGGCCCAGATCGCGGCGAGGGAATGCCAATGGTTGGGCGTCGCGACGGTCACAATATCAACCGAAGGGTCGTCCAGCACTTTACGAATATCGGCTTCCCACTTCGGCGCCTGACCGCCCTGCCGTTTGGCGACTTCCTCCACCCGGCGATTGCCAACTTTGGAATCGACATCGCAAACATACGTAACTTGCGTGTCCTTGCGGCCGGCAAAAGCGGCCAAGTGGCTCCCGCCCCGGCCGTTCACGCCCACCACCGCCACGCTCAAGCGTTCGTTGGGGCTCTTGCTCTGCGGCGGGGAATCGGCTGCGAGCAATTCGCCGGTGGAGCTAACGGCCACGGCGCCGGCAGCGGCGAACATGGAATCTTCCAGGAATTGACGACGAGTTCTTTTGGCCACGGAAAGCTCCTTGTGAGGTGCGGTGGGTTATGTTGCGGGTAGGTTGAAATGGTCGGTGAGACATCGCCACGATTCGGCAATGCATATGATAGCAGAATCTTCCCCCGCCGGCGAAAAAGTCGGTTCCGCTTCTCGGAATCGAGCCACCCGACGGCTGCTGGCTCCGCTGCCGCTGGGCGGTATATTATACCTCTCAGCATTGTTCAGGCCACAGAGGAAGTTCGCTGAAAAACCCGCGTCCCGGTTCAGAAGCCCGGCTTTTTGAAAAAGCCGGGCTTCTCAGGCGCCATGAACTATTGATAAACGAGAGATACCACCGCATGCATCTGGGTTGGAAAAATTGGGCGGTGTTTGTCATCTTGACGTTGATCGGCGCGCCTTGGTATTGGGGGCTGCTCTGGCCTCACGACCGCTCGCTGCTGTTCGGCATGCCGACCTGGGCCGCAACCGCCATTTTGGCGTCGTTTGTCGTCTCTTGCTATACGGCGTGGCTCTTGCGAACCCCCTGGGATTCCGAACGCGACTCCTCCGAGGGCGAGCCATGAATCCTGAGTTGCTGCCGTTCAACTACCTCGAACTGGCGTTCATTGCGGTCTATATGCTTTCCTTGGTGGCGGTTGGCTGGTGGGCCTACCGCGCCCGCCGCGACAGCACGCTGAAGGATTTCTATTTGGCCGGAAACGGCATCGGATTCATCGCCTTACTACTCACGCTCTACGCCACTCAATACAGCGGGAACACACTCTTCGGATTCTCCGGCCGGGCCTACCATATCGGCTACTCCTGGGCGATGAGCATTCATTTCATGACGGCCATCGTGGTGTTTTACCTAGCGTTCGCGCCGAAACTGCATGCCTACGCCCGCCGCCATTCGTTCATTACGCCGACCGATTATCTTGATCATCGTTTTCAATCGCCGGCGATCAACCTGCTGGCCACCTTGCTGATGGTGGTGGCGATCTCGAACTACCTCTTGGCGCAGCTCATGGCGATGGGGCGGGCGCTCGAAGGCCTGACCGACAAAGTCGATCCGGCCCAAGCCTACACTTGGGGCGTGGTTTCGTTGGCGCTGATCATCGTGATCTACGAAACGCTGGGCGGTTTTCGCGCCGTCGTCTGGACCGACGTCATGCAAGGCTCCGTGCTGCTGGTCGGCTTCGTGATTTTATTGGTCATGGTGTTTTTGCAATTCGGCTCCCTCGAATCGGCCACGAAAAAACTTTGGGCGGAGGAGCTGGCCGCAAAAGACGAAGCCCAAAGCGCAAAACAAGCGAGGCAAAGCGACTTGCCGGTTCAGAAGCCCGGGTTTTTCAAAAAACCGGGCTTCTCAGGCGCCGATTCGGAATTAAAACAGCTTGCCGCTGAAAGCGCCGGTGCGAAGCCCGCGTATAAGATAAAGGAATCTCGCGTGGGGCCGCCTTCGTCCGAACGCTCGCGAGAATGGTTCAGCTATATTTTGGCGGTCGGCATTGGCGGCGCGCTGTACCCACAGGCTATCCAACGCATTTACGCCGCCCGCAGCGCCACGACGCTCCGCCGTAGCTTGGCCGTGATGGCCTTTCTGCCTCTGACCACCACGCTCGTGGCGCTGATCGTGGGCATTGTCGGCGCGGCCAATTTTCCCGGGCTTGAAGGCGCGCAATCCGACAAAATTCTGACCGTCATCTGTCATCAAATTCAAGCCACGACACTCGGCCGTTGGCTGGTCGTGGTGCTCTTTTCGGGGATTTTGGCGGCGATTATGTCGACCGCCGATTCCGTCCTGCTCTCTATTTCCTCGATGCTCTCGAAAGATATCTACGGCCGCTTCCTGGCGCCGCATGCCAATGAACGGCAGATCACGAAGTTGGGCAAGCGCTGTTCGTGGGTCATCATTTCCATCGTGGCGCCGTTGGCCATCTACTTCGGCCTCCGGGAAGACACCAGCCTTGTCAAACTGCTCGACCGCAAGTTTGATTTACTGCTGCAACTGGCGCCGGCGTTCATTATCGGCATCCATTGGCGGCGCATGCGGGCCGGACCGGTGTTCGCCGGCATGGCGGCGGGGCTTGTTGTTGCGCTGCCGATTGCCTTCCTTACCGAGCGAGGAAAACTCTACGGCATCCATCCCGGACTGTACGGACTGGCCGTCAACCTTTTAATATCTTGCGGCGGTTCGCTGTTGCCCGAAGGGGCGGCGCGAGAGTGCGTGAAAGAACCTGTTACAGAAAGCGAAACACCTTGAAGATTCTGTATTTCGATATCGATTCCTTGCGGGCCGATCATCTGGGCTGTTACGGCTACCATCGTGATACGAGTCCTCGCATTGATGAAATCGCGGCCAAGGGCGTTCGTTTTGATAACGTGTATGCTTCCGACGCCCCCTGCCTGCCCAGCCGCACGGCCATGTTTGGCGGTTGTTTCGGCATCCATAATGGCGTGGTGAACCACGGCGGCGCGGCGTCGGAACCCTTTAACGAAGGGCCGCGTCGGGGCTTTGAATCGACGCTGGGCAAAAGCAACTGGCTGCGTTGCTTGCGACTTGCCGGACTGCGCACCGCCACGATTAGTCCGTTCGGCGAACGCCATTCCGCCTGGCACTGGTACGCCGGTTTTCAAGAGATTTACAACACTGGGAAGTTTGGCCTGGAGCGGGCCGATGAAATTGGCGCCATCACACTCGATTGGCTCCAGCGGAACGCCGAACAAGACAACTGGTTCCTGCATGTCAACTTGTGGGATCCTCACACGCCCTACCGCACGCCGGAATCTTTTGGCGAGCCGTTCGCCGACGATCCGCTGCCTGCGTGGCTGACCGAGGAAGTTCGTTTGGCGCATTGGAACGGCTGCGGTCCTCATTCCGCCCGCGAGACCACCGGCTACACGCACGACGAAAACGTCTACGGCGAGCACTACCCACGCCAGCCCTACCTGATCGATTCTCTGGAAGCCGTACGAAAAATGTTCGACGGTTACGATACCGGCGTGCGCTACGCCGACGCGCACATCGGCTACATTCTCGATTTTCTGGCCGAGAAAAACATGCTCGACGACACCGTGGTCGTCATCACCGCCGACCATGGCGAGAACCTGGGCGAACTGAACATTTACGGCGACCACCAAACCGCCGATCAATGCACCACGCGGGTGCCGTTGATTGTGAGTTGGCCGGGCATCACGGGGGCGCGGGCCGGGCGCGTCGACGACGCGTTGCACTACCAATTCGACTTCGCCGCCACGGTGCTCGAATTGCTCGGGGAGTTTGTACCGAAAAATTGGGACGCCGAAAGCTTCGCCGACAGTTTAAGAAACAACGAATCGGCGGGGCGCGATCATTTGGTGGTCTCGCAGGGCGCGTGGTCGTGCCAGCGTTCTGTCCGATTTCGTTCGGCCAACGGCGACTACCTCGCCATGCGCTCCTACCACGATGGGCACCACTGCTTCCCCGATTGGATGCTGTTCGATCTCGCCGCCGACCCACACCAGCAATTCGATCTTTCCGGCCAACGCGGCGATATTGTGCGCGAAGCGGCGGCCTTGCTCGACCATTGGTGGGGCCAAATGATGGAAACCGCCGCCCATCCGACCGACCCCTTCTGGACCGTCATGCAAGAGGGCGGCCCCTACCATACGCGCGGCGAGTTGCGAAAATACTTGAAACGCCTCCGCGCCACGGGCCGCGTCGGTTGGGCCGACTTGCTCGAAGCCCGTCATGCCGGAGAGCTTTGAAGCGGGCAGAGTTGGTAAAAGCGTCTGCCAGCGGCGGCGCTGTAGGGCAAGTTCCTAAAAACTTGTTTTTTCAGTAAGTGTTTTTGAGGTAATCGTTTTGAAACCCGGCGAGTTTGGACCGTTCGCTCAAACCATGCAACGAACAAACCACGGAGAACACCGAGCACACAGAGTTTGATGCGGCAGGCGTTTTCTTCAGTTCATGAGACGCCGGGCTCTTCTTCTCTGTGGTCTCGGTGCTCTCTGTGGTAAAAACTTTTTTTGGTTGCGGCCAACGGCCTCGCTATGTTTTCCATGTTAAAATATTGACTCGGAAACCGCCCAGGAATGTCTGGGGTTCCGCCGGAGGCGTGTGGCGACGCGATAACACCTAGCCGACAGGTCGAAATTCGAGAACGGTTACAAAATGTCGATGCAAACCAAAATTTTGTTAAACGCGGCGTTGATCAAAGCAGCGTTTTTATTCTTCGCCGTTTTTTCCCCGGCAATCGCCGCGGAGCGTCCTAACATCGTGCTCATCATGTGCGACGACATGGGCTACGAAGGCGTTTCGGCCTACGGTTCGGAGTCGTACCACACGCCCAACTTGAACCGCCTAGCCGCCGAAGGCGCGCTGTTCGACCATTGTTATTCCCAGCCGATCTGCACGCCTTCACGCGTACAGATCATGACGGGCAAATACAATTTTCGCAACTACACGCGGTTCGGCGCCTTGGCGAAAAGCGAAACCACGTTCGGCAATCTGCTCCGCGATGCGGGCTACGCCACGCTGGTGGTCGGCAAATGGCAGCTTGGCGGGGGCGCGGAAACGGTGCGAAAATTCGGCTTCGACGAACATTGCCTCTGGCACCTCGATGGTCGCGATTCACGCTTCTGGCAGCCGCGCATCATGCAAAACGGCAAGTTGCTCGCCGGGCTCGACGAACAATTTGGACCAGACGTCGTCTCGCAATATCTGCTCGATTTTCTCGAACGCAACCAGGATAAACCGTTCTTCGCCTACTACCCCATGATGCTCGTACACTGGCCCTTCGTTCCCACGCCCGACAGCGCGCCCGGCGGCTCGCGTCAACGTTCGGGAAAGTACGATGGCCAAAAAGGCGGCACCGAATATTTTCCCGACATGGTGGCCTACATGGACAAAATCATCGGCCGCATCATTGCCAAGTTGAAGGAATTACATCTGCGAAAAAACACGCTCGTGCTCTTCACCGGCGACAACGGCTGCGCGACCAATATCCGTTCCAAAATGAGCAGTCGCTCGAAAATGGGCCAGGGTTTCATTCAAGGCGGCAAGGGTAGCATGCCCGACGCCGGAACGCATGTGGCCTTGGTGGCGAATTGGCCCGGTGTGATTCCCGAAAATAGCCGGCTCGAAACGTTGGTCGACTTTACCGACCTGCTGCCGACGCTCGCCGATGTCGCGGGAATCGCCACGCCGCAAAATAGGCAACTCGATGGCCGCTCATTCCTGCCGCAACTGCGCGGCGAACAGGGAAACCCGAGAGAGTGGGTGTTTTGCCATTACCGCCGCAACGGCAGGCCGAAGGCGCCGGCCAACTCCAACAAACGTCGGCAGGCGATGCGGAAACAAGATAAATCCCGCCAAGCCAAACAGCTTGGACGCTTCGCCCGCAACCAACGGTTTAAACTGTACGATGACGGCCGCTTTTATGATGTATCGGCTGATGTTCTCGAACAGCACGACCTTCCTCTCGGCAAGGCCTCGGCCAACGCGGAAAAAACGCGCCGCATGCTCCAACACGTTCACGATTCCATGCCGCCCTGGCAACCATTTCAAAGTAGCGTAAAGAGGGGCTGGCGGTAGCCGGCGCCCTCCTCCTCATCCCACCGGACGTGCGGATTTCCCGCATGCATTTGCCAAGGGCATGCACAAGTCAGAAGCGTCGTTACTCCAGGTGCTTCATTCCCAAATTTCGGAAATGCTGATCGAGACTGCCCCCCTTGGGAGGTCGATAACGCCGCTGGCTACGTCGGTCCAGGTGTTGCCCCACTCACTCGCTTGCGTGCGCGCCAGTTCATCGCCCGGAACGCGCATCGGGGATATCCCAACTTGAAGCAACGTTTCCACATGTTCGACAAGCCGCCGTCCTTGATAGCGAGCCAGCACCAGGAAGTCGTCCGCGTAGCGAATCAATTTCGCCTTGGCGAACTGGGCCGGTCCATCGGGGGCGTGAAATCTTTTGTCGAACCAGTGTAAATACAGGTTCGCCAACAGCGGTGCATTCACCCCGCCTTGCGGCGTTCCACGCTTCGGACGATGGATCCGCCGTTTCCCTTGCTGGTCGGTCTCGACGACTTCCGCCCGCAGCCACATCCGGATCAAACGGAGCACTTGCCCGTCGGCAATCCGGAACGCGACCGCCGCCATGAGCTTGTCGTGAGGAATCGTATCGATGTCTTTCAGGATGCGGTGTTTCAGCGTTTCGATCCTCCGGTGGTGTTCGCTGCGCTCGACCACCGGCTAATGGGTGTTAATCCCTTCGGGATAGATTTTCAGACCAACGCCGCTCGCGTGGATGAACTTCGGGCTCGCGCCGAAAAGACTTATGTATCAACAACAGATTCCCGCCTACGCCGGAAAGACGGCAGGCTCTACGCGGGAATGACGGGTAGCTTACGCGCGAAGCCGCACCCAACGCGTGTGGGTCACGCCGCCGGTGGTGCACCAGAAGCAGGTCAGAATGGCGCCGTCTTGCAGTTGTAGGCCCTGAGGTTTTCCGAAGCCGATCAAAACGTGCTCGGCTAGAAAGCTGTCGTTCACCGGATCGCCCAAAGCCGCTTCGGCGCCGGCGTCGAACACCACCGCTTCGTGCTCCAAGTCGAAGGTGGTTAAATCTTCCGAAATGGCCACCCGCACGCCTTGTGGTTCGTGGCGATAGTTGTAGATTGCCGCCAAGCGGCCATCGGCCAAGGCGATGGGGCAACAAACCTGGCCGCGAAGGTTGGTTGGAACGGGCGTGCTCCAGGTGCGGCCTTCGTCGGCCGAAACCACCCAATGCACGGGCAAGTCTTGCTTGCCGCCGTAGAGGTGGGTCCAGAGCATGGCGTAGAGGCGGCCATCGGGCAGTCGGGTATGCAGCAAATCCCACCAGTGGAGGCGGCCGGTGGGATCGTCGGCGATGCGGGTCAACTCGCCCCAGGTTTGGCCTTGATCGGTGGAAATGACGGCTGCGGCTTTTTGGTCGGGCGGCAATTCGCAGCCTTCCGGCTTCCAGGTTTCAAACGGATACCACCAGCGGTCGGGCGAGAATTGCACCAGCGCGCCGGTGCCGTTGCAGGTGTATCGCTCAGGCGGCAAGTCGACCGGAACGACCTCCGGCGCCGACCACGTTTGGCCGCCATCGTGCGACCAAAACAACAGCATCTCCGGCCGGTGCAACGCTTCGGAAACAGGGTCGAACAGTGCGCTTTCGCTCGCTTCAAAACGCGTGGCGGTCAACACCAAGCGGCCGTCGGGCGTTTCGGTAATGTGCGGCCCCCGATACGCCCAACCGTCTGCTTTGGCGCTATGATGAATGGGCCCCTGGTTTCGCCAGGTTTTACCATCGTCGGTGCGGAGCACTTCGATAACATTATCGGGCGCACCCAAACCCGCGCCGGCATGCTGGCAGCCGATTAAGGAGCCGTCGCGCAGTTGGCTGATCGTGGGCATGAACGCGCCGCGGTGCTCCGCACGGGAGAGCACGCCTTGGTCGAGGATTCGCAACATCGGTTTTCCTGGCTTTCGCGGCAAAGCAAGTTTTTTGGGGCAATCGTTTTGAAACGCCGGCGAGTTTGGACCGTTCGCCCAAACCATGTAATGAAAAAACCACAGAGAACACCGAGCACACAGAGTTTGATGCGGCGGTCGCTGTCTTCCGTTCATGAAACGCCAGACTCTTCTTCTCCGTGGTCTCGGTGCTCTCTGTGGCAAAAACTTTTTTGGTTGCGGCCAACGGCCGCGCTGCGTGTCTTGTATTCGTGGCATGGCGCACGTACGATCGCACTCGGTTGGGCTTCCAGACAGAATAACGCCGCCTTTCCTGATCGCAATCCCCTGGCCGCCGCACCGACTCACATCGACGAAGCAGACTGTTCTTCTTATGGTTGATAAAAAATCTGGAATCGCGCGTTACGACAACGTCGACGAGCAGTATCTTGACCGGCGAAAACTTCGCAAAAGCGCCGGTTGGATTTTGCTCTGGGCGTTGGGCGTCGGCGCGGTCATTTCGGGCGACTTCGGCGGCTGGAATTTCGGCCTCGCGCAGGGCGGTTTCGGCGGCTTGGCGCTGGCAACGTTGTTGATGGCCGTGATGTATGTCTGCATGGTGTTCACGATTGCCGAACTTTCGGCCGCCTTGCCGCACGCCGGCGGCTTCTTTTCCTTCACCAGAAACGCCTTTGGACCCACCGGCGGTTTCATCTGTGGACTGACCGACGCCATCGAATATGTGATCACGCCGGCCGTAATCGTGACGTTCATCGCGGGCTACATGGAAGTGCTGATTCCCGTTGTGCCGCCCTATGTTTGGTGGGTGTTGTTTTACGCGGTGTTCGTGGGCATCAACCTATCCGGCGCTGAGTTGACCTTGAAAGTCGGGCTGGTCGTGACGCTGGTCGCGATGAGCGTGCTGGTAATCTTTTTCGTGGGCGCGTTGGCGTTTCAAAAGTTTGATCCTCAGTTGTTGACGAATATTGAGCCCGACGCCGGCGCGTCGCGATGGCTGCCTCATGGCTGGAGCGGCGTTTTCGCGGCGTTGCCGTTCGCCATTTGGTTTTTCCTCGCGATTGAACAGTTGCCGCTGGCCGCCGAAGAGGCGCACGATGTCGTCAACGATATGCCCAAGGCGCTATTGTGGGGCATCGCCACGCTGCTGGTGCTTTCGCTTTTTACGTTGGTTTTGAATAGCGGCGTGGGTGGCGGCGCCGCCGCAATTGCTGTATCGGAGGCGCCGCTGGCCGATGGTTTTCAAGCCGTATTGGGCGTAGGCGCGGCCAGCAAGCTGCTCACGCTGGTTGCCATGACCGGCCTGATCGCCAGTTTCCACACCATTATTTACGCCTACGGTCGGGTGCTCTTCGCGCTCTCGCGGTCGGGTTACATTCCGCGTTGGATTTCACTCACCGGCCGCCGGCACACGCCCTACGCGGCGCTGCTGTTGGGGGCGGTTGTCGGTTTGGCTTGCGCGATCGCGATTCAAGCCGCCGGTGAAAAAGTCCCCGTTGGGGCGACGTTGTTGAACATGGCGGTTTTCGGCGCCGTGCTCTCGTATATGATGGTCATGCTGAGCTATATCAAATTGCGTATTTCGCGACCGGAACTCGCGCGGCCTTACCGCAGTCCCTTGGGAATACCGGGCGCGGCGGTGGGGGCGTTGCTCTCGCTGTTGGCGATGGCGGCCACTTTCATGGACGACACGTTTCGCCCCGCCATCTATTGCGTGGTTGTGTTCGTGGTGCTCGGAATGATCTATTTTCTGGCCTACAGCCGGCATCATCTGGTGGCGCAGGCGCCGGAAGAAGAAGACGCCCTGATCGCCGACGCGGAAAATGAACTGGCACACAAATAGCGGAGAACCCCACGTGGCGAATCAGACCGGAATGCTGACCTGCGACCAATTGCGGCAACACGCGGCCGCCGGTGAAATCGACACCGTCGTCGTGGCCTTCACCGACCTCTACGGACGCCTCATGGCCAAGCGTTACGACGCCGATTTCTTTCTGTAGCAGGCGGCGAAGCACGGCTCGCACGCCTGCGATTATCTGCTCACCACCGATATGGAAATGGAGCCTGTTGCGGGTTATCAATACGCGAACTGGCAACGCGGCTACGGCGACTTTCACCTCGCCCCCGATTTGCAAACCTTGCGCTGCGCCGCCTGGCTCGACCGCACCGCAATCGTGCTCTGCGATGTGCAAGACCCGGCATCGGGCGCGTTGGTTCCGATCGCGCCGCGTTCGCTTTTGAAGCGTCAAATCGAACGCGCCACAGCGCTCGGCTACACAGCCAAAGCCGCTTCGGAGTTGGAGTATTACACGTTTGAAAACAGCTATCGCGATTCGGCCCGCCGTAATTTTCAGGGGCTAGAGCCGTCGTCGTGGTATCTGGAAGATTATCACGCCCTGCAAGGCGCTCGCGAGGAATCGTTCAACGGCGCCTTTCGGCGTCGGCTGAGCGAATCGGGTGTGAGCGTGGAAGGCACCAAGGGCGAATGGGGGCTGGGCCAACATGAGTTGAACGTGCGGTACGACGAAGCGCTCCGCATGGCCGACACCCACGTCCTCTGCAAACAGTGTTTGAAGGAAGTGGCCGACCAACAGCAGATCAGCCTGACGTTCATGGCAAAATTCGCCGAAGACGGCGCCGGTTCGAGTTGCCATATCCATTTGAGTTTGTGGCGCGAGGGGAAAAACGCCTTCGCCGACGGCCCGACGAACAGCACCCAGAAACATGGCGCCCAGAAACAGGGCGCCCAGCAGTACGGCGATATCTTCCGTTGGTTCTTGGGCGGTTGGCTGGCGCATGCGGCGGAGTTCATGGTGTTTTACGCGCCGAATGTCAACTCGTACAAGCGTTTTCAAGCGGGCTCGTGGGCGCCGACCAAACTGGCTTGGAGCCGCGATAATCGCACCGCCGGTTTTCGCGTCGTGGGAAGCGGCCAGAGTTTAAGAATCGAATGCCGCACGCCCGGCGCCGATTGCAATCCCTATTTGGCCTTCGCCGCCGCCTTGGCGTCAGGACCCGACGGCATCGAAAATAAAATCGAACCGCCAGCATGTTACCAAGGCGATGTTTACGCCGCCGCCGATTTGCCGCAAGCGCCAACCACGTTGCACGCAGCCATCAGGTTATTTGAAGCCAGTGCATTCGTCGAACAGACGCTGGGGAAAGACGTCGCCGAACACTACCTGCACTTCTTCCGCAGCGAACAGAACGCCTACGACAAAGCCGTCACCGATTGGGAGCGGCGGCGATATTTTGAACGTATATAATCCGGGATGGCCCCCCGCCGCGCAAGGAATTCGCACATGCCCGCCCCGCTGATTGGCGTCACCACCTATGGACAAAACGAAGAGCGCCATCACACGCTGCCGCGCGAATATGGCGACGCCATTCGCCGCGCCGGGGGCATTCCCCTGCTGCTGACGCCCGGTGAAACGCGCATCGACGCCTTGCTTGCTCGGCTGGACGGCCTGATTCTTGCCGGCGGCGGCGATATTTGCCCCGACCTCTACCACGGCCCAGCGCACGCGAGCATCTACATGACCGACAGCGAGCGAGATAAAACGGAACTCGCACTAACGCTCGCGGCCGTGAATCGAAAAATGCCGCTGCTGGGCATCTGCCGGGGCATTCAGCTACTCAACATCGCCTTGGGCGGCGCGTTGCACGCTCACCTGCCAGACGTGGTCGGCGAGCAAGTGGTGCATCGACTGCCGCCGCGCGAGCCGACGGAACACGTCGTCAACGTATTGCGTAGTTCGCGTTTGGCGGCATTGTTGCTGGGCGAAGGATTGGCCGATGTGGCCGCGTCGGTTGAGGAAATCGAAATCAACGCCGCCTCTTGGCATCATCAGGCGATTTCGCAAGTGGCGCCTGGGCTGAAAGTGGTCGCCCGCGCGGCCGATGGCGTGATCGAAGCGGTGGAGAGTAAAAACCATCCTTGGTTGTTCGCCGTGCAATGGCATCCCGAATTGACGGCCTCCCATGATGCCGCGCAACAACGATTGTTTGACGCCTTTATTAAAGCCACGATAGAGAACCCATCATGAGACTCGCAAACAAGGTTGCTTTAATCACTGGCGCCGCCGGCGGCATTGGCCGAGAATCGGCGTTGCTGTTCGCCCAACATGGCGCCAAGATTTTGGCCGTGGATATTAATGCGGCGGGCGTCGAGGAAACGGCGGCGCTGGTTGCCAAGGCGGGCGGGGAGGCGGTTGCCGCAACGGCCGATGTGGCCCAAGCCGACGATTGCCAAGCGATGGTTGCTCGTGCGGAAGAAGCGTTCGGAAAACTCGACGTGCTCTTCAACAACGCGGGAATCATGGACAGCGCCGATGCAGACGCCGTCGCCACTACGGAAGATGTCTGGGACCGCACCATCGCGATCAATCTGAAGGGCGTCTTTCTGGGCTGCAAGTATGGAATTCCGGCGTTGTTGCGCGCCGGCGGCGGTTCGATTATCAACACGGCTTCGTTCGTGGCGTTGCTGGGCGCGGCCACGCCGCAAATCGCCTACACGGCCAGCAAAGGAGGCGTGCTCTCGATGACGCGGGAGTTGGCCGTGGTGCATGCACGGCAAAATATTCGCGTCAACGCGCTGTGTCCTGGCCCGTTGCAAACAGAACTGCTGATGAAGTTTCTCGATACCGAGGAAAAGAAGCAACGGCGGCTGGTGCATATTCCGGCCGGACGTTTTGGCTTGGCCAAGGAGATGGCGCAGGCCGCTCTTTTTTTGGCCTCTGATGAATCGGCCTATGTGACCGGAACCGAATTCACCGTCGACGGCGGCATCACCGCAGCCTACGTGACTCCCCAAGACCCGGCGCCTTGAGAGCCCGCGAAATGGGGATTCATTGCAAGAACGTGAAAAAGCCGACATCGTGGTGAACTTGGTCGTTCGGCGGCGTGGAGAATCGTTGGCCAGACAGGTTCACCACGAAGGAGCACGAAGTATAGAATGCAACGATCTCTTGCAGCGCGTGATCCTCTAAGGGCAACCGTTCACGGGTTTTGATCTGTGGGATAGATTGCTGTCGCAAATTCCCGCAGCGCCGTGAACGCTCGCCTAACTGAATCCCGTCGGGATAGAGGACCTCTCGGTTCAGAAGCCCGGCTTTTTGAAAAAGCCGGGCTTCTCCAGGGCCAGCCGGGCTTCTCTCTGGCCTACGAAATACCGTGGAACGCCGCCAACTCTTCGATTTGGTCGGCGGCGTGTGCCGTGGTTTTCGGCGGCGCGGCCGACTGCAACACCAGCCGAGATATTTCAGGTCGGCAGTTCAGTCGCAACGGTTGTATGCCTGAAACGCCTCGGCTGACATGCAACAGCGTGGGCGGCAAGTGGAACAGTCCTGAGGCGAAGCGGGCGTCGTACCGGCTGGGCGCCACAATGGGCCCGGTCCAGGGCAGGCGAATCTGACCACCGTGCGTGTGCCCCGCCAGCATCAGATCAAAATCGTGCTCGCGGGCCCAATCGATTTGGTCGGGAGTGTGCGATAGCAGCAATCGAAAGTCAGCCGCGCTCGCATGGTGGTCGATCACGGGGAGCGGCTCGAACCAAGGCCGTTCATTTCCCGCCAGGAACAGATTTGTTCCGCGAATGTTTAGCACCCGCGATTTTCCGCCGAGATCGATCAGTCCGGCGTTCTCCAAGCGGTTGCGCAGCGCTTGCGTATCGCCGATGCGTAGATCGTGGTTGCCGAGGATAAAGTAGACGCCGCTCTCGCAATGCAGGCGGCCCAGAGTGTGGGGAATCCAGTCGAGGCAGTGTTTCGATTCGAGAATATCGCCCGTGACGACAATTAAATCGGCCTGCATCGCGTTGACCTCCTCCGCCACGCGTTCATAAAACGCGGAGGAAAATTGGCCGCTGATGTGTAAATCAGAAATGTGGGCAATGGTGAAATCGTGAAGTTTGGCGGGCAGCCGAGCGAGCTGTAGCTCTTTCGTATTGACCTCCAACTCCAACACCTGGTTGCCGGGAACGTAGGTGAGCAGACGCGTGAGCAAGTGAGTGGCCAAGGGCGTATCGGAGGGTTTCGCCAACACCAGGTGGCGGCGATTGCGCGTTGCTTGATGATCTTGGTTGTGATCGAAGGCAAATCGCCAGATCCAAACCGGGGTCGCCCAAGCGGCGGCGGCCACGCAAACAGCAAGGTAGATTTCGCTCGGCGGCGCGGAAAACCATGCTAGAACCATTGGCGCCAAACCCGCGGGAAAACGAGACGCGAGTAACGCCGCGGCGGTCCAACCGAGAAAAACAACGGGGCCCATCGCCAAGAGGATGAGAATGCCAAGTTCGCAAATCTTGACCGGCTTCCGGGGAAGATTTCGAGCCAGCAGTCGATTGAAGGCCACCACCCAGATTTTCAAATGACCCAGTAGTGCGAAGCAGGCGATGAAAAAATGCGTTAACGCCATCGTTCTCAAACTGCTTATACTTTCTAACACAACTTGGTAGGTCAGCATCAAAATCCGTGTTTGAAACGCCAAACAGGGGTTATGTTAGGAGTTCTTATGGAATAGTCCTGAAATAAGCTACCGGTTGTGGTTCAGAAAAGCCCGGCATTTTGAAAATGCCGGGCTTTTAATTTCAGCATGACTCAGGACGGCTCCTAGGTCGCGACGACCGACTCCACCGCCGTCAGGAGTTGATCTCGGCGGAAGGGTTTGTGAAGTACGGCGTTGGGGTGCAGCCCCGCCTGACGAGCTTTCACGATTGAATGGCCAGGATCATAGCCGAAGCCGGTCATGAGCACCAAGGGCACTTTTTCCATCGTTTCCTGCAGCCGGATCATAAACTGGCGGCCGTTCATGTCGGGGAGGCGAATATCTGAAATGATGGCGTCGTAGCAATATTCGCCACAGGTTCGCACCATGAGGAGGGCTTCGGCGCCTTCGTGGGCTGTTTCAACAATGCAGCCGTAACGGTCGAGCAAGGAGTGTGCGTCGCTCCGAACCACTTCATCGTTGTCGACCACCAAGACGCGTTTGCCAATCAAAGAGGAGTGTTTGGCGTGAACTCCAGAGGCCGGCGAAGCCAGGGCAGGCGCCATTTTCTGACCGACTTTGTGGATCACTTGTTTGATATCGCGGGCGTTTCTCAGAATTCTTTCCAGCCGCCCCGCCAATTCGCTTTCATGGCCGATGTACAGTTCCATCACATTGACTGCGTCGTTGAGAATTTCGTCGACGGGCAGCGCCACGGCGCTGTGAATCGCGTAGCAACTCGCCTGGGCCGCGTTGGCTTGTTGCGCCACCAACAACTCCAACGTATTCAAGGCCACGGCCACGTCACGAGAAAAAATCTCTAGGAACTGCAAATCACTCTCGGTGAACGCCTGGGCTTCCGGGCTCTCAACGTTAAAGGTGCCGATCACTTGTTCGTGCAGCACCAAGGGAACCGTCAATGAACTTTTGGCGCCCGCGACTCCTGGCAAGTAGAGCGGGTCTTCCTCCGTGTTTTCGCAGAGGTAGCTCTTGCCGGTCGCGGCGACAAAACCAGTCACGCCGTTTTCCTTCGAACGAGCCCGCAGCGCGCGTTGGGAAGCGTCGTCGGAGAAGCCATCGCAAATGAGGGGCTCCAAGGTGCCGGTGGCTGGATCTAGGAGGCGAATCTCGATGACGTCAAAATTCAATAAGTTGCGGGTGTAATGCCGAATGTTGTCTTTGAGCAATTCGACACGGTCTTCGACGCCCATCTCGAAGACTTCTTCGGGCTTGAGGTCGGCAAGTTCAACGCCGGCTTGATGAATGGCCGCCATTTTTTGCTGTTGCAGAACTTCCGCCGTGACGTCGCGAATCGTCACGACCAAATTTGCCTCCGCCTCGGAAAGAGCCTGCGTGATGAGCGCCGCATGGACATGCAAATACAGGTTCTCGCCCGCGTGCAACGTTGAGTTGCTGGGCTCTCCGGTTGCCAACGCCGTATGGAACGGACAAAAATCAGGCCCCAAAATTTCCGGGTTGCCCAAGGCCTTGTAGAAACCCTCGTTTTCGATCTTTTCGTGGTGCGTCCACTGACGAAAACGTTCGTTGGCCCAGACGATGTTGTTGTCGCTGTCGAGCAACACGACGCCATCGGGAATGCCCGCCAGAATCAATTCCGCGGGAAGCAAGGGCATACAGCGGGAATCCGACCGCAGACCCCCGCTTTGTGGTTCGCCCTGATCAGCGAACTCGTGAGGTAGGTCAACCTTATGATTGTCGGAAGAACACATCGCTGTCACCTTCGCCGAAGCAAGCGTTGGCTGATCGCGCGTCGCGTCTCTTTTTCTAGCGACCGTCCGCTCGGCGTTTTTTTACTACCGTTTGTATCCAAGGTGTGGGCTGTTTGCCAACCTCCAACCGTTTCACACCGTGTTGCAGGGTAATTTGTGTTCACGGCCGAATATTCACACCCATATTTACACTAAATCGGTGTTAAGGGCGCCGAAACACGTGGGAATTATACGTCGCCGTTCCCAACAGAACAACCATTGCAAGAGTTATATCTCAGGCGGCCGTAAAAGGAGCGTCGCCTTTCGTTCCGCGAAAGAAGCGTTCTTCCGCGTAGCGAAAGGCGATTATAAAGACCGTCGCGCCTCGAACGCTCCTAGGCGAGCGGCAGATAAGAATTTACCGATGGTATTTTCCTTGATCGCCCAAAAGCCCGACATTTTCGAAATGCCGGGCTTTTAACTCGACAAATTTTCATCCGTCGCTCGCCCTAAAATCACTGAGAACCCATTGTTCATAGTTTCTTCACATACGCATAATAAGCGCCGATCGTTTTTCCGGCGGCGGTGAAGAAATCTCCGCGAAGGCGGGTCCGACCGGCCTTGAGCTTGAATGTAAAGACGATTTCCTTCTGCCCGGGCTGCACCGACGCTTGGTCGTGCTGGCCGCCAATTTCGATCGTCGCCCGCACTGCCGGGAAGGCTTTGCCGGGACGCGCACGATACGCCTTGGCGCCGGGAACATCGGCGGCGGCTGCCAAACCGGCGACGATTGCGGTGTCTTGCTCTTGGGGCCAACGCCGCAAACGAATTTCATATTCGCCGTCTTCCACCACCTGCACGTGCCAAAAGCCGGTGTTGCCTTCGCCCGACATGGCGTCGCGAATGTGTCCATGATTCCAAGGCGCCAAGCGGGTGGTGATCCAATCGTGGCAGGTCAGGGTGGCGGGGTTCTCGGCCGGGTGCCCCAGATAAATAGCACAATCTTGTTGGAAGGTCGGCAGCAGCTCCTCCCACCAGGCGTCGTAGAATTTTGTCAGTCGCGCGACGACCGCCCGATGTTGCGCCGCCACGTTTTTCTTCTGGCCAGGATCGGCCTTGATATCGTACAACTCCCGGCCGTTGATCAGCCGCCAATCGCTGGTCATGACGGCGGTCTTTCGCCACTTGATCGGATCTTTCACGCGTTGCGAATCGGTCACTAGAATACGATCGGGCCAACTGCCGTCTTCACTTTTGGCGGCGCCTTCCAAGAGCGGGCGAATGCTGCGGCCATCGAAGCGAACGCCGCTCGGCGCCGCAATACCGCAGAGATCGATCAGCGTTGGCAACACATCAACATGCGCCGTGATCGGGCTGATATCGCGGCCGGCGGCGAAACCGCCGGCGGGCCAATGCATGAAGAAAGGCACCCGATGCCCGCCGTCGTATTCGCTGCCCTTGCGGCCGCGCATGTGGGCGTTGAACACGCGGTCGCCGCTCGACGTTCCGTTGTCGGTCATGAAAATGAAAATCGTATTTTTTGTGAGTCCCTGCTGGTCGAGAAATTTTCGCAAGCGGCCCACGTTCTCGTCAATATTCGCGATCATCCCCAGAAAGTAGGCGGTGTTCTTGGGGATGTTCTCCTTTAAGTACGGCGCGCTATATTCCGGCGGGCAGTGCATCGGGCCATGCGGCGCGTTGGTCGCGATATATGCAAAAAAAGGTTTGCCCGCCTGATGTTGCCGTTTGATAAAACGTTGGGCGTAGTCGAACCACACTTCGGTGCAATAGCCTTGCACCGCTTCGGGGCGGCCGTTGTGAAAATAATGGCCATCGAAATAGGCGTTGTTCCAGTAGTCGGGCGTTTGACTGACGCCGCCGCCGCCGTGCCGCATGACTTCGGTAAAGCCCCGGTCTTCAGGACGGTACGGGTAGTTGTCGCCCAAGTGCCACTTGCCGAACATGCCGGTGGCGTAACCGGCGTCTTGAAAAACCCGCCCGATCGTGATTTCATTCTCGCGCAACAGCGAACGCCCCATGATCGTATGCCAGACGCCGGTGCGGTCGGTCCAATGACCGGTTTGCAAGGCCGCGCGGGTGGGAGAGCAAGTGGGCGCGACGTGGAAATCAGTCAGCCGCAACGACTCCCGAAAGAGCCGGTCGATGTTCGGCGTTTTCAAAATCGGATTGCCATGGCAACCGAGGTCGCCGTAACCTTGGTCGTCGGTCACGATAAGCACCACGTTCGGCTTTTCCGCCGCCTGGCCGCGCCCCGAAAGAAAAAACACCGCCAACACCATAACGCCAAAAAAACGAGGCGCGTTGTTCATTCCAAGTGCTCCGAGATCAAACAGGGGAAGATATTTCACACGATTACCAATGGCTCGTTTAACGGCAAGCCGAAGGCGACTGTGTTTGGCGCCAATCCGTTCGGACAAAGCAGAAAAACGCAGTCGCCTTCGGCTTGCCGTTAAACGAAGAACTGCGCCAGCTTCAACCATGCACAGTATACCATGGCTATCGAGGGTTCGCGTCAGACGCGGACCGCCACCGCCACCCGGTCTTGGCCGGCCAGATCTTTCACCACGCTGTAATGTTCGAAGCGGTCGTCGGCGATGAGCAAGCTGCGCACGTGCGCCGAGATCATGGGGCTCATTTCACAGAGAAACGCGCCGCCCGAACGCAGCCGCTGCGCCGCCTGCGGCGCCAAGCGTCGAATGATTTCATCGCCTTCCGCGCCGGCCAGCAAAGCCAGCTTCGGTTCGTGCTGCCCGACATGCGCCGGCAGGTTCGCGTACTCACTCTCGGAAATATAGGGTGGATTGCTGATCACGAAATCGAACGCCTGTTCGGTCGGCAACGCGTCGAGCAGATCGCTCTGCACGAATGCGATGCGGGAGTCGACGCCCAGCCGGCGAGCGTTGTCTTGTGCGATTTCCAACGCCGCCGGGCTGATATCCACCGCTGTGATGCGTGCGGTGGGAAGATGGAGCGCGGCGCAGATCGCCAACACGCCGCTGCCGCAACCGACGTCAACAATGCTGATCGACTCTTGGCTGGCGAGCGTTTTGGCGCGGTCGAACAACGCCACGAGCACGAATTCGGTTTCCGGCCGCGGTATGAGCACCTCGGGCGTGACGCGAAACGTCGCCGAAAAGAACTCCTTGAATCCTAGCAAATACGCCACCGGTTCGCCGTCGGCCCGGCGGCGAACCAAAGCGCGAAAGGCGGTGCGAGCCTCTTCGGGCGCCAGTTCCTTGAAGGAGGTGTAAAGCTCGATACGCTCACAGCCGAGCGCTTCGGCCAGCAGCAATTCGGCATCAAGCCGGGGGCTTTCGGCTTGGTGTTGTTTGAGGTAATTGGTGGTCCAATCGAGGAGGCGGCCGATTGTCCAGTCGTCGTTTGACGCCATCTAGGTGACTTCTCCGCCTTCCAACAAACGCGGTCGCTGAACAAGACAAAACGAAAAAATTCTACGCCAAATCTTCCATGTCTTTACGAAGCTGTTCGCGATCATGGTTGAGCAACGGTTTTGTTAGTTGATCGACATCGCCGGCGAGAATTTGGTCCAGATGATGGATTGTCAGCCCGATGCGATGATCGCTGACGCGATTTTGCGGGAAGTTATACGTTCGAATGCGCTGGCTCCGATCTCCCGAACCGATCAAACTCTTGCGTTGGTCGGACCGTTTCTCGTGCTCTTTCCTTTGAAAGAGTTCATACACCCTCGTTTTCAAAATCCGCAGCGCCTTGGCGAGGTTTTTGTGCTGGCTTTTTTCGTCTTGCATGGCGACCACAATGCCGGTTTCGAAGTGCGTGACGCGCACCGCCGAAGCCGTTTTGTTGACGTGTTGGCCGCCCGGTCCGCTGGCGTGGTAGATGTCCTTGCGGTAGTCTTCGGGTTTGATGTTGACTTCAACGTCTTCGGGCTCGGTCATCACGGCAACGGTGGCGGCGGAGGTGTGAATGCGGCCCTGTGTTTCCGTTTCCGGCACGCGTTGCACGCGATGCCCGCCGCTCTCGTACTGCAATTCCTGGTACACGCCCTCGCCCTTGAAGGCCAGCACCACTTCCTTGAAGCCGCCCATTTCGGTGGGCGCCCCGCTCAACACTTCGCACTTCCAGCGCCGCACTTCGGCATGTTTTTTATACATGCGGAAGAGGTCGCCGGCGAAGAGGGCGGCTTCATCGCCGCCGGTGCCGGCTCGAATTTCCATCACGCACGTGGTGCGCGCGGCGTCGTCGC
The DNA here is from genome assembly GCA_024276655.1 of Planctomycetota bacterium. Lineage (GTDB taxonomy): Bacteria > Planctomycetota > Planctomycetia > Pirellulales > Pirellulaceae > SZUA-33. The sequence continues at coordinate 984 of JAJRWU010000318.1, read as the reverse complement.
CGCCGACGGTGGCGTCGAGCAATTCCTCGAACACTTTCTCGCGGCGGGGAACGATATCGGCCAATTCGGCTTCCGCCAATTCACGCTCTTCGGCGTCGTCCGACTTCGCCATCGTCTGGAGTTCCGCGATTTCCTCATTGAGGGATTTGTAGTTGCGGTACTTGGTGGCCAACTTCGCCAACGAGCCGTGCTCACGAGCCACGGCGGCCATTTTCGTCGAATTGGCCAACACTTCAGGATCGATGAGCTGCTTTTCGAGTTCCTCGAAGCGGGCCAGCTTTTTGTCGAGCGTTTCCCGCATAGTGTTTCACCGCTAGGGCGGCACTGCCGCCGACCAATACGGGCAGTCGCCCAGGGTGACCTAAGGAACAGTCCCGAATTTACATATCGAGTTAAAAGCCCGGCATTTTCAAAATGCAGGGCTTTTTTGAGCTACAACCGGGAGCTAATTTCGGGACTACTTCTACGGGAGCAGCGGAAAACAACTTACCCGCACGCGCCGGGAATCCGTGAGTTTTTTTGGGTTCCCGCCTACGCGAGAATGACCGTTTGTTGATTCACTCGCTTGCGCTTCGTGCTTGTATTAGGTGAATTTTCATCTGCCGCTCACCTAAGGGGAAATGCTTTCTCCCCGCCGGCGCCTTACTTTTTCTTCTTTTTCAGAGTGCCGTAAGTGCCCTTGGCGAATTTGCTCTGGAATCGCTCGATACGGCCGGCCGCGTCGACAAATTTCAATTTACCCGTGTAAAAAGGGTGGCATTGATTACAAACGTCGATCCGCAACTCAGGGCGAACGCTGCGAGTTTGAAAGCTGTTGCCACAGCCACAGGTGACCTTCGTATCGACGTAATCTGGGTGAATGTCTTTTTTCATGGCTCGAATTCCAGGGCGCTGGCCCGCTTCTCTCCTCGAATGATCGCATAATCGGAATTTAGCATTCTATCGACCGACCCAAAATACGGCAAGAGCCGCACCCAGCGGGCG
>JAJRWU010000317.1 GCA_024276655.1 Planctomycetota bacterium | reverse complement strand
CGACCGACAAGACCGCGCCTACCTGGAAACCATTATTCGCGTCTTTGCCGGCGGACCGGCGGGCGTCGAAGCCATCGCCCACACGATGAACGGTTCGGTCGACACGCTCGCCGACGAAGTCGAACCGTTTTTGTTACGCAGCGAGATGGTGGTCCGCACGCCGCGCGGCCGTATCGTGACGGCCAACACCTACAAACATTTGAAAATCGAACCGCCTGCTTCCTGCAACGACACCCAACCTTCGTTGTTTTGAAGCTTATACCTTCTAACACAACTTGGTAGATCAGCATCAAACTCCGTGTTTGAAGCGCCAAACAGGGGTTATGTTAGGAGCGTTTAGGCTCACACCGATTCGTTCGGCCGCCGCCAGCGGATGCGGGAGAGTAATACGTCGCCAGTGATTCCGCCGCGCGGCCGCCATTGGCCGACCGTGATCCAGGATTCTTGCGGCGTGGCGGCGAGCGTTTGAAAATTGCCCATTAAGGGCACTTGGTTCGGCTTGTTCACGCCATCGCCCACCAGCGGCAACGCCACGCGTTCTGAATCTCGCACGAGCCGCATTGTTTTCAGGTTGACCGCCGCGACATAAATCGGCGCCCGCCAACGAATGACATTTATGTTGTGCGCCGCTTTGCGAGTGTACGCCAAATACAAGCCGGCGCTGTGCGAGAGCCAATGTTGCTGCGTGGTCGAGAGGTTGAGCGGCTCGCCGTCTTCCCACATCCAGGGTTGCTTGTCGGACCAATGCAGGCCGTCGTCGCTGCTGGCCACATAGCCGCGATTATCTTCGGCGCGGATCGTGAGGAAAAATTTTCCTCCGTGTTGGGTCATCGAAGGCTCCAGCAACCCTCGGCCAACGGCATTGCGAAGTTCAGGCCCCACTTCGAGAACCTTGAGCGTTTGGCCATCGAAGGAACAGCGCACGCCGACGACGGCGCGGTCGGTGCGGCGGCCATCGCCGAAGGTGAAGGCCAGCAGAATATCGCCGCCGGGAAGCGTGACCCGTTGCCCGCAGTTGTTCGTGTAAATGGCGGCGCCGCGAGGATCGTCCCAGAGGAGCGTTTTCCGCGGCGACCATTTGCCGTTCGCGTTCCGTACACAATACACCGGCCGCCGCGGCGGTTGCTCGCGGAAGAAACGTTTTGAGCTGGTTCCGCCATCGGTTCGATAAAACACATTGTGGCCCAAGGCCAATACGGTTTTCGTGCGAGGATGCGGTTCGGGCACAACATCGCAAACGGCTTCTATCGTATCGTCTGCTATTTGCTGATGGCCCATGCTTGGAATGGGCTTCGGTTCGGACCACGTCTTGGCCAGATCGTTCGATTCCGACCAATGCACATGCCCGAAGTGGTCAGACCCCATAATCGGCTGCATGGTCATGAACGCTGTCGGTTGCTTTTCCCAGGGCAACATGCAAGGCCGCGGATGGAACCAAGTGTGGCCGGCGGCGCCTTTTCGCAGCGTTTGTTCGCTGATGCTTTCGATCAGATCGTGCGCGTATTTTTCCTCGGCGTTCAAACGCGACGCCACCGAACCGCCGGAAAAACAAGCAGCCGCGCCAAGGCCGAGAAGTCGTCGTCGGGAGAGAGACATTGGGAATTGTCCTATCGGTTTTCGTGGAGGTTGGTCGGATAGTATACCGCTCACAGTTGAAAATGGCACATTTTCGTTTAACGGCAAGCCGAAGGCGACAGCGTTTTTTCCTTGACCGTACGCGCTGGCTCAAAACGCAGTCGCCTTCGGCTTGCCGTTAAACGAGCCATTGGTAGCCGTGCGAAGTATAACGCGGGGTGGGCGCCTTACGTTTACTGCAAGGACAAAGCAAGCTAAAGCTTGAACTCCAACGGCGCGAAGTTCAAGGACAAAGCAAGCTAAAGCTTGAACTCCAACGGCGCGGGCCCAACGGCGCGTTCACTCTCGGGGCGCGATTCGTTTGTATTCGCCCTTGAGCCAGAGGGGCAGGTCGGATTTGTAATACCGAGAGAAGCGGCTTTCACTGGGGCCGCCGGGGAGGTTGGTCCAGGCTTCGTTGGCGCCGAGGTCGGTCACGAAGTGATACGAAGGCGCGAAGGTGGTTTGACGCGTGGCGGTTCGCAGCAAATGGCCTTGGAAGGGCGTCGCGTGGCAGCCCCGCATCGGATACTCCCGGCTGTTGAAACCCAGCAGCCGGCCGACGTTATGGCTTCCGAAAAAACGATCGGTGAAGTAAAAACGATTGACTTCCGACCACGGCGTGACGTCATCTTCGTCGACGCGTTGCGCGGCGCGGCGAATCAGCTCCGCTTTATCGCGATGCCTCCACCAGATCGATTTGTCTTTTGCCAGCACGCGGTCGATGGCGGTCAGCAACATGGTGGAATAACCAGAACGGGTGAGCAGGAATAACGTCCGCCGCCAGCCGAGTCCTCGCTCGTGTCCAAAAATTTCCACCAGCACGCGAAAATACAACTTTTGAAACAGGGCGGCTTCCTGGCTTTCGGGGGCGTAGCTCCGGTCCCAATTCGTCAGCCGCGTGCGAAGTTTCCCTTGCGGCAGGTGCGGCAAAATAACACGCAGCAGGTCGTCGGCTTGCACGCTGACCACATCGTATTGCAGGGTTTGCATGTCGGTGATCGTGGCCGCCGGCAGTTGACTCAATTGTTGGTCGATGCGGCGTTTGCGGTAACCGGCCAGAATCTGGGTGATCAACATCGGGCCATCGGGCGGATTCATTTCCTCGTTGGCCGTCGCGACGAAGCCTTCGGGCGGATCGTAAATACGCGGCAGGAACTTTTTCGGCCACCAGCCTCGCCAATGATTTTTAGGATCCCAGGCGGGAATCGGGGCCAAGCCAACTTGCCCGCCGCCGCGCTGGGGATGGCGTCCACAACCTTGCAGGCCAATGTGCCCTTGGCGGTCGGCGAACACCCAGCAGAGGGTGGGCTGCGTGCAGTCGCGGGCGGCGTCCATGGCGGCTTTGGTATTGGAACTGCCGGCAACCTCCATCCACACTTCCATGGCTCTGGCGCCGCCGCCGGCGTTGCCGGTCCAACCGATGGAGAGCAAATACCCGCCGCCAAGTTTTCCGGGGTCGCTTTCCAAGGTTCCTTGCTCGTTTTCGTAAACGAATAGCGTTTCCGGTTCGGCGCCCTTGCGACTGATCACTTCTTCTCGAACTTTGAAATCTTGCCAGCCCTTGCCTCGTCGATATTGCCACTCGCGTTCGCGAGCAAGGCGGCAATCTTCGATAAAAAAGTCGATCGTGTCGCCTTTCATGTACGTGACTCCCCACGCCAAGTTCTCGGACCGCCCCACGGCAATCAGCGGGCAACCGGGCAACGAAGCGCCCATCGTATAATGATTGCCCCACGTGAGCACGGCTTCGTACCAGATCGCGGGGAGGCGATTCACTTCCAGGTGCGGGTCGGAGGCCAAGAGGGCGAATCCCGATTGGCTGCGTTTTGGGCTGACGGCCCAGGCGTTGCTGCCAGCCAGACGCGGCAGGTCGGTCAGTAGTTCGAGCGCCTCATTGGAAAGCTCGTTCGCCATTTTGACTTTGCGAAGCACGTCGAAATCGACGTTATCGAGCCGGTTTCCCAGTAATTCGCGGAGGCCTTCATCGTTGGCGCCGGCGTGGATCAACTCCAGCAGCAGCCGCTCGTTTTGAAGTTGGCTGACCGCCAATCCGCCAAAACTCAAAAGCTTTCCCACCAACAACACGGCTGCGTGGTCCCAGGGATGAACCTCAAAACCGGTGGCCCACATTGGCAAGGAGCGGCCCAGGCCCTGGAGCCCATCGTTGACACCTGCGCAGTACGCCTCGATATTTTGGTAATGTTCCGGCGTCAACAAGGCCACTTCCTCTTCGAGCCGGAGGTGGAGGCCGATACGGCGAAAAAAGCGGTCGGTTTGCAGCAGTTCGGGAGAATCGGAAATTTCCTCGGCGCCCCGTCCACTGGCCACCGAACGAGCGAAAAGCAGTTGCGTGCCACGGTCGGTGGCATGCATGTAGCCCAAGCCGTAGAGCGCGTCGGTCCACGATTCTGCTTCTATTCGCGGAACGCCGTGGGCGTCTCGCGTGGCGCGAATGTTTCTTTTTAGGTTTTTCAGTCGAAGTGGCTTCATGTCAGACGCTGGTGCGTAAATCGTGTGAGGGCTTTGCTTCGTGTTATACTCCAAACGCGCTGCCCAGTTGGGGGCCGGCCAAAAAAACGTTGCCTTGACCACGTGAGGCGAGCGGCGGAAAAGAATTTGCCGAGTTAAAAGCCCGGCATTTTGAAAATGCCGGGCTTTTTGGAAACCGAGAAAAATGCGGTTGGTAAATTCTTTTCCGCCGCTCGCCTTGAGGCAATGGCGAACTAGGCCGACAATAAGCGTCTGCCTTTGTTGAAACCCCGAGCGGAAACCCGTTCGCTTTATCGGAAGTTGCAGCTTCAAGAAAACGCGAGATCTTGTGAACACTGGCGCATCTTCCACCCGCCGCCGCCACTCCCGGCGGATCGCAACGGCATTGCTGTTTATAGCGCCTTGGGCCGTCGGGTTCCTGCTGCTGGTGCTCTACCCATTCGCGGCCTCGTTGTATTGGAGTTTTTGCGAATACGATCTGCTCTCGCCGCCGCGATTCGTGGGCGGGGCGAATTACCGGCGTTTGGCCCGCGAACTGCTCGCCGGCGAGGGATTCGGGCGAGCGGTTTGGAATACCGCCTATTACGCCGTGGCGTCGGTCGTGCTTTCGGTGCTGGCGGGCGTTGGCTTGGCGGTGATGCTCTCCTGGAAAGTGCGCGGTCAGGCCATCTACCGCGCCATTTTTTTCCTGCCTTCGGTCGTGCCCACCGTGGCCGCCGCGGTGCTCTGGATGTGGCTGCTCGATCCCGGCGGAGGCTTGGTCAATCATTGGCTGACCGCGCTCGGACTTCCCGCGCCGAATTGGTTCAAGGGCGTGCAAGAGGCTGCTTGGCCGCCCGACTGGTGGAGCGGCCGCGCCGCCTTCGGCTCGAAAGACGCACTCGTGCTGATGAGCGTGTGGGGCGTGGGAAATTTCATGATCATTTATCTGGCCGCTTTGGGCGATATTCCGAAATCGTTGTATGAAGCGGCCGCTCTCGACGGCGCCGGCAACCTGCGGCGCTTCTGGCATATCACGCTGCCGAATTTGTCGCCCGTGATTTTCTTCAATGTCGTGATGGGTGTGATTCAAGCCGTGCAGGCGTTCACGCAAGTTTATTTGGTGAGCGAAGGCCGCGGCGCGCCGGCTGAATCGACGCTCATGCTTTCCCTTCATATTTTCCTGGCCGCATTCCAAAATTTGGAAATGGGCTACGCCTCCGCCATCGCCTGGATGTTGTTCGTCGTACTCTTGGCGGCCACCGCCGCATTGTTTCATTCCTCACGTTATTGGGTGCATTACCAAGGAGGTTCGCCGTGACTATTCGCAACGCGGCGACGGCCTTGGTGGTGTTGCTGGCGACCTCTTTGTTGTTCTGGCCAGATTCAGGCGACCAGGAGGAAGCCGTTCCAGCGGGGCGGAAGGAAGTGATCTTTTGGCACTTCTGGGGCGGCGACGACCGCCGCGTCGTGCAAGATATCGTGGCCCGTTTCAATCGCAGCCAGAACGATCATTATGTGCGCGCCATCGCCATGCCGGGCAACAACCTCGACCTCAAACTTTTTCTCGCAGTGACGGGCGGCCGGCCGCCTGACGTTATCAACCAAGACGATCCTATCGTGGCCGATTGGGCCGCTCGCGGCGCGCTTATGCCCCTGGAGGAAATCGCCACCCGGCAAGAATGCGAACGCCTGCGAGAATGGCTGTTTCCCGCCGCCGTCGACCTCTGCGAACATCAGGGCCGTCTCTACGGGCTCTGCAACGGGCTCGACATTCGCGCCCTCTATTACAACAACACCATGCTGAAAAAGTATGGTTTGACGCCGCCCCGCACGATTGCCGACCTAGACCGAATCGCGGAGGAAATTCCCGCCAATGATCTCCCCGCGAGCGCTCGTCCCGGTAATAGCAACGGCGGCCGGCGAATACGTTTTGGCTATCTTCCCGACGCCCGACGACTCTGGGCCTGGGCCATTGTGTTTGGCGGACGTTGGACCGACGACCACGGCAAAGTCGTGCTCGACGACGAAGCAAACGTTCGCGCTCTACAGTGGATGACCAGCTACAGCCGCAAGTATGGGCCTCGCACCGTGACCGCTTTTCGCCAGGGCGATCAATCGCTGCCGGGTAAGAGTTTTCCGCTCCTCGCCGGCCGTTACGCCATCGTGATGGACGGCCAATGGCGCACCAGAGATATCGCCGCCGCCCAAAAAAGGGAACGAGAACAAGGCCAACCGGTCACCGAATACGGCGTCTGCCCGTTGCCGCCGCCGCCCGGCGGGCGCCAGCGCGCCGGCTGGGTGAACGGGAATTTTTTTCTGCTGCCGCGCGGCGCCGCGAATTCGGAAGGCGCTTGGGAGTTCATGAAGTTCTGGAGCGGGTTCGGCGGCCATGAAGCCGACGCCGCCCAAACTTGCGCCGAAGGTGGTTGGATTCCCGTTTCCAAAGCGGTCGTCGACCAGCCGCGTTTTCAAGCATTCTTGCGCGAACAGCCGCTCTTTCGAGAATTTGTCGCATTGGCGGCGGAGCCCTTTCAAAAGCCGACGCCCGTCGTTCCCGGCGCGCCGTTTCTCTACCGAGAAGTTGTCAGCACGGCCGAATCGGCGATGTATGAAGACGACCCTCCCGCAGCGCGCGTGCTGTTGCAACGTGCGGCGAAAAACGTCGACCGACACCTTGAACGCTTCAATCGAAAACGATCTCCCGCGCCATGAACCACGACAAACCAACCTTTCGGGCGCATCTGTTACTCCTCAGCGCTGCGGTGTTGTTTGCCGGGCCGTTGGTTTGGATGCTGGTTTCGGCCGTCAAGCCGGGCGGCCAACTCACGCAAGATCCCTTTTCCTTTTGGCCTCGAGAATGGCGTTGGCAAAATTTCGCCGATGCCGCCGCGGCCATGCCGTTTTTGCGCTACATGCGAAATTCGCTGCTGTTGGCCGGAGGAACAGTCGTGGGCTCGCTCTTCTCCTGCACGCTGGCGGCGTACGGTTTCGCCCGCCTGCGTTGGCCGGGACGCGACCTCGTATTCGGTCTGCTCATCGCCACGATGCTCTTGCCCTGGCACGTAACGATGATCCCGCGTTTTCTGCTGATCAAGGAGTTGGGGCTGTACAATTCCTTGGCCGCCCTGATTGCACCCACCTTTCTCGGTGACGCCTGTTCGATTTTTCTGCTGCGACAATTTTTTCGCACCATTCCCGAGGAGTTGAGCGAAGCGGCGCGGCTCGACGGATTGACCGAATGGGGCGTCTGCTGGAGAATCGTCGCGCCGCTGAGCAAACCGGCGTTGCTGACCGTCGGGCTGTTCCAGTTCATTGCCGCCTGGAACGATTTCAGCGGACCGATGCTCTATTTGAGCGACCCCAAAAAGTTTCCCCTGGCCTATGGACTCGAACAGTTCGTCAGTTCGTATTCCGACCAAACGCATTTGCTGTTGGCCGCCGCCGTGATGTTCACGTTGCCGATCTTGGTGCTCTTTTTCATCGCCCAAAAGTCGTTCATGAAGGGCGTTTCAACAACCGGCCTCAAAGCGTAAGCACGTGTCCAAGATCTATTCCGCGCCATGGTGTTATGAAATCCCCGCCAAGCCGGAGGCCTGCCTGCCATTAGCCGATGGTCGAGCACGAAATCGTTCCTGGACCTCCGCTCAGTCGCTGTCGAGCAAGGAAAGGTTCGG
>JAJRWU010000316.1 GCA_024276655.1 Planctomycetota bacterium | reverse complement strand
TGACGCCCGCCACCAGAGGATCGAGTCGCTTCCATTGCTGAAGAAACAGCTCGGCTCGCCGCGCGGCTTGCTCCGCCTCATGCGCAGTGATGGCGGTCAGCGGCGTATCGGTGATCGGCAGAAAACCTCCCACGGCGCCGCGAATGGAATCAACCACCCGGTCGTGTTGCATTACGGGATGGCCGCCATCGGGGCGGGTTTGAAAATGGGGCGGCAGGAAGCCGCCGCGTTCGAGATCGTCGAGCGTATCGGACGGCGCCTGTTCCGCCCGGGCGGCAAGCCGGGCTAGTTCGACCAGCTCGATATCGGTGGCGGCTTGGAGTCGCCGCCGCAATTCGATTTGATACGCCGGCGCAAGCAGTGCTTGCATGAAGGGTGTGGAAAAATAAGCGAACAGGGTGTCTTCGCGGGCCAGCGGCATGAGCTTGCGAGCGCGAACAAATTCGTCCAACGTCGCCAACGAGCCAGCGTGGCCTCCGGCTTCCGCGCCCACTTCATAGAACCGTCGGACCATTTCCTTGGAGGTCGTGATCAGGTGAAATTTCCGGTCGATGGCCCAATACGAGCGGAGGCTGTTATCGGGCGTGGAGAGAAACGCGACGTCGCGCCCGGCGATGCGCACCGTAACCGAAGTGGCGCCGTTTTCTTTCGCCTCTTGCAATGCTTGGGCGCGCTGTTTTTGGAAGTCGGCCTGAAACAATAGGTCGTTGCGGGATTGAAACAACAGCCCCACCGCGCCGCCCTCGCGCAGATAAAAGTCGCGGCCGATGAAGGCCACGTCGGCGATGGCCTGCCCGCCGAAAATCTCGGCCAAGGCCGACTGTCGCACCGCCAACTGACGCTGCATACGATCGTTAAGATGAGGATTGTTCCCCCGCAACGTGACCATCGCCGCCAAGGCGCCGTCGTATTCTTTCTTGAGGCCGTCCAGCCAGAGGTAGTTCTGGAACGTTCCGAAACGAACATAAAAACACTCTTGCGGAACATGCCGGGCAATCGGCTCGATCGCGATAGGATCATCCCGGCCATCTTTTTTCGCGGCGCCGCCTGGCGCCATGGGCGGCGGCGTTTGGGGCCAATCGATGCCGGCGGGAACCGGTAGGTCGGCGGTTTGGCGCCGCCAATCGAGATTCGTGAACGCCTGCCGCATGGTCGCCAAACGTAGTTTCTCGGCTCCGAACAGCAACTCCAATGTTTCGGCTTGCACGGCGTTGGGGTCGAGATTCGCCGGCGCCGCGGCGCTATTGGCCGGGGAGCGCTGTTGCGTCCTCTGGCTAGGCTCTGTTTTTATTGACGCCGTTTTTATTGACGCCGTTTTTATTGACGCATCAAACGCCGGCAACCCGAAGCGACTGGCGAGCATGTTGGGCAGGTAGGTTTCCAACAGCGGCGGGAAGTTGTCTTGCTCGATGTACTGTCTCGCCTCCGCGGTGTAGCTGGCGAACCAAGCTTGCAACAGTCGGTTGTACTGTTGGGGGGCGACGTTTTTTGGGGTGACCGCAAAAGAGATAGCCGCCGGCGCCTGGAGCGTTGCCCGGAATGGCTGGTCGCCCCGGAAAAGAAAATAGACCGTGCGAGCGTCGTACGACGGCGGCAGTAAATCGCGCAAGATTCCGCTGTCTCTCAGTCGGCGCAACAGTCCGCCGCCGCGCCGCCCGCCGGCCGACGGTTGCCGGCCTTGGCGCCCGCCCTTTTCCAAGAGTGCGTCGAGCGCCCGCCCGCCTCCGGCGACGCCAAAGGCGGGATACAGAGCGCGGCCTTCGTCGCCGACGAGTAAATAAGTGCTCGCGGGCAGGTTTTCGTCGACCGATCCCGACGGCAACGTCACTCGGGCCACTCCCAAGGGGCGGCCAACGTAGGCTTCCACCGCTACTTCCGTTTGGGCCGCCACGGCGCCCGAGAATATCAGCCACGCCGCCAGACACCCCAATACATTCGTTCGCCACATAACCGCCACCTCAAAAGTTAATACGCCGCCCCGTCGAACGGGCATTCAGCACCGTTGTTCGGCGCCAAGGCGTTGCCTTCAATTCCGCGTGAATGAAGTATAAACTAAATCCCTGTTTTTGGCCGCGTCAAGTATACCGCCGGGAGTGAGGAAAATGGTTAAAACCGCTAGCACGATGTTGGAGTTGGGCGCCAAGGCGCCTGATTTTTCACTGGTTAATGTCGACGGCCGCACGCTGTGTCTGGCCGACTTCGCCGATGCTTCGGCGTTGGTTGTGGTTTTCATGTGCAATCATTGCCCTTTTGTGAAGCATGTCGCGGCGGAACTTGCCCGTTTCGGCCACGAATATCAAGCCAAAAACGTGGCTCTGGTGGGAATCAATTCGAACGATGTCTCGAAGCATCCTCAAGATTCGCCCGAACAAATGGTGCATGAGGCGGAAGGCCAGGGTTATACTTTCCCGTATCTGTTCGACGATACGCAAGAAGTGGCCAAAACCTACCGAGCGGCCTGCACGCCCGACTTCTTCGTGTTCGACGCTAACCGCAAACTTGTTTACCGCGGCCAACTCGACGCCAGCCGCCCCGGTTCTGATATCCCCGTCACCGGCGCCGACCTTCGCGCGGCGGTCGACGCCGTGCTCGCCGGTAAGACGCCTTCCGCCGAACAAACTCCCAGTATTGGCTGCAATATCAAATGGCGGGCCGGCAACGAACCCAAATATTTCGACCCGGCCGGCGTTTCCTAATTCCAACATAAAGGCGCAACGCACCCGTGGAAGACCGACTTCGGCGATGGATTGAAAGTGAACAGATGCCGGCCGACTTTTATGAGTTGCTCGGCATCTCCCGCCTCGATTCCAACCAAGCCGCGATCGAAACCGCCGTGCATGCCGCCTATCGGGTCATCCACCCTTATCAAAACCATCGCGATTCCCAGCGCGCCCAGCGCGCCCGGCAGTTGCAAATGTTGTTGGGCGATGTCTGCAACACGATTTCCGACCCCGCCAAATGGCGGGAATACGATGAACACCTGATCGAGGATTTGTGCGAACAATACGCCCGCAACAACGGTCGCGATATTCACGCCTGGAAACGCGCAGGACTCCGCCGTTGGCTGAGCGCCGTCAAAAATGTCCACCCTGACCGCGTCAACGATTTGGTGCAAGATTTTCTCGCCACCGCCGGCGGAACCGCCGAACAACCGAAACCCGAAGCGGTGCTCATCGAAGACGACGCCGTCAGTCGGCTGAAGCAGGTGTTTCGTTTGTCGGTCCGGCCGCCGAACCCTCATCTTTCAACGGCCAACATCTATCCGAACCGCTCGCGGCCCGACTCTAGAACGAAGCGACGGCCGCAACGGCCCGACTCCAAAACGGAGCGGCGTCCCGAAACGCCCGCACGGCCAAGTTTTGAATCGCCGGGCAAGACGACGCAGCCGCATGCGTCCTCCTTCGGACTGGGCTGCTTGGCGGCGGCAGTCATCACGGTGCTTATCCTGACGGTTTTCGCGGCCGGGTTGGGTGTCTTGGCGTGGGTGGTTGTTCGCTGAGAGGTTGAAAGGGAAATCAGTTACGAAGAAGGGAAACGCTGAAGCGTACACCCCAACGGCCGCACTGGGCGGCGGCGGCGCGAATGACGGCGTTGTTTTGAGCCGCTCGGTCTGGCGTCCTGCTGGGATGCATCGCGATTGCCGTGCCCGCCAACCGGTGGAGCCCGACTTCTTCGGCCTTGGAGTGCATCCGAAAACATGGAATATATCTTGGATGTGCGTCAAGGAATGGTCCTGAATTTACAGGCCGAATTAAAAGCCCGGCATTTTTGAAATGCCGGGCTTTTTTGAGCAACGCCTGATCGCTTTGTTCGCTGCGGATTTTTTACGTGGCCGCTAGTTCAAATAACTCTTTCGGCGGTTCTGCTTCGGTGAGTTTGAGGTCGAATTTGTCTTGCAGAATCTTGAACACGTTCGGCGTGATGAATGCCGGCGCCACGGGACCCAGCCGAATGCCCTTCACACCCAGGTGTAGCAACGTGAGCAACACGGCCACCGCCTTCTGCTCAAACCAGGAGAGCACAATCGTGAGCGGCAAATCGTTCACGCCGCATTCGAAGGCGTCGGCCAGGGCCAAGGCCACTTGCACCGCGCCGTAGGCGTCGTTGCATTGCCCCATGTCGAGCAGGCGGGGCAGACCGGCCACGGTTCCGTAGTCGGCGTCGCGGATACGATATTTGCCGCAGCCTAAAGTCAAGATGACGGATTCCTGGGGCGTTGAAGCGGCCAGCTTGGTGAAATAGTTTCTGCCGGTTTCCGCGCCATCGCAACCGCCGATGAGGTAGAAGCGTTTGATGTCGCCTGCTTTCACGGCGCCCACGATTTTGTCAGCCAAGCCGATAATCACGCTATGGTGGAAGCCGATGGTTGACGTGCGGACGAATTTCTCCGTGAGCGGCGGGCACTGTTTGGCCATCGCGATGACTTCGCTGAAGTCGTTGGTTTTGATGCGTTTGCCGCCCGGCACCGCCGTGAGCCGGGTGGTGAAGAGGCGGTCTTTGTAGGAATCCCAGGGAATCAGCACGCAGTTGGTGGTGGCCAAAATCGGACCGGAGAACTGCGGGAATTCGTACTGTTGGTTTTGCCAGGGGCCGCCGAAATGTCCGACCAAATGTTTGTGGGCTTTCAGCTTGGGGTAGCTATGCGCTGGCAGCATCTCGCCATGCGTATAAACATTCACGCCCTGGCCGGCCGACTGTTCGAGCAGGTCGGCTAAATCGACCATGTCGTGGCCGGTGATCAGAATTCCGGGGCCGGGCTTGAGCCCTTCGTACACTTCGGTGGGCTCCGGAACGCCCAGTTTTTCGGTATGCCCTTCGTCGAGCAACTGCATCACGCGTAAATTATGCTTGCCGCACTCCAAGACCATTTCGAGCAAACTTTCGAGGTCGAAGTTGACGTTTGTCACCGTGGCGAATAACGCCTCTTCAATGAACGCACTGACTTCGTCGTCGACTTTTCCCAAGCGGCGGGCGTGGTGGGCGTATGAGGCCATGCCCTTCACGCCGTAGAGGAGTGTCTCTTGTAACGATTGCATGTCGGGGTCTTTTCCGCAGACGCCGACATCGACACACCCCGTACCGCCAGAAGTTTGTTCACATTGGTTGCAAAACATTTCGCCCGGTTCCTTGTGTTCTGTGAGAAGAATTTGAGTTTTGTAAGAGGAATCTGAGTTTTTTCGTCAGAACCACTTGCCTTTTGCCGACATCTTAGGATAATCAAACTCGATGTCAAGATCTTCTTATCAGGTTTAATTCTGAAAGGTTTCGTGGGATGCAGCGAATCGACGAAGAACGCCTCGAGACGGATACACACTACCGGTATGAATATTTGGTCGATTTCATAGAATTCGACGCCGAAGATGTTTCCACGATACAGGCTTCCGCCATGCATATCGGTCCTTTGGTAAATACCTTGGTAGAACGACTTTACGAAAAACTTCTGGCCTACGACGCCACCGCCCGCCATTTTGTGCCCAGGCAACATGGTTACGACGGACCCACGCCCGACGGCGTCGACGACCTCGCCGCCAACCACGAGCAAATCCAGTTTCGGAAAGAACATTTGCAGCGCTACTTTCTGCAACTGCTGGGGCGGGCATATGATGCAAAGACAGGTTCTTTTCTCGATATGGTCGGGAAAATGCACACGCCAAAGGCCGGAAATTCCCAAATCGACGTGCCTTTGGTGCAAATGAATGCTCTAATGGGGCTCTTGACCGATACCATTTTCGAGGCGGTCGCGGAACTAGATCTCGACGCAAAAACCGCGATTCGCGTGATTCGAGCTTATAATAAGCTCATGTGGATCCAAAACGACTTCATCACTAGGCACTACCAGCCGGAAAAATCGGCTGTTTGAGGTAGAAAATGATTTCCCAGACCGTGGAGTACGCGTTACGGACGGTCTTGTGTTTGGCAAAAGCCTCGCCCGAAGCTCGAACCAGCGAACAATTGGCCGTAGCGGCTCAAGTGCCGCAGCCGTACCTGCTCAAGATTATGGTCAGCCTCAAACGCGCTGGCGTGGTGAGTGCTCAGCGCGGCCGACGAGGCGGGTTTTCGTTGGCAAAATCGCCCGAAGCATTGACTATTTTAGAAGTTGTGAATGCGGTGGATCCTATCCAGCGCATTCGTGAATGTCCGCTGGGTATTGTCGAACACGGGGCCGCGCTGTGTCCGTTGCATCGCCGCATCGACGACACCCTGCAATTGGTCGAGAAGGCATTTCGCGAAACGACGTTGGCCGAAGTGCTGGCCGAGCGTCCTGCATCGCCGCCCTTATGCACCGAGAGTCAAGAAGTCGCTCTGGTTTCGCTGGACGGCCTCGCCAGCAAGCCCGATGTCAAAAAAGAATAGCCCGCATACCGCTGGCTGAGTCGGTTTGGCGCCGGTGCGCGAAACTCCGCGTGTAAACTCACCGCGACGCCCGCCAACAAGAATACGATCGAGTGGTCGAGCGGCGTGAAGGTGATTTCGTGGCCCACCATTTGCCAGAACAGCGACGACAAAACCGCTAACAAAAGCCAACCCTGCCGCTTTGCCCAGTCGGGCGCCAGCGAGCATCGCGCCAAACGCCAAGCGTGGACTGCCCAACCAACATAAACGGCGAGGAACAACGCCAGGCCGACCACGCCCGTTTCCGTCAGCAAACTCAGAAACGTGTTGTGATGCACGTAAGCGCGGATGCTCTCGAGTTGCAGGTCGACCGAGCGGTCGCCCAGGTAGGCGAGTTTCTCTTCCGCGAATTGCCCGAAGCCGAAACCAAAAACGGGGCGGTCGAGAAACATCAGCCAGGAAACATAGGCGAAACTCTTTCGCATGCTGGCCGACTTGCGAGTGTCTTGCACGGTGCCTTCACGTTGGAGGCCGACGATGGAATCCATCTTCGTGACGCCGACGAGCAACCCGGCGGCCAACATTCCGCCCATCACGAGTGTTCGGGTGCGTCCGTTGAGCGTGCCGAGAACCAGGACCCCCACTCCCGACGCGGCTCCCAGCCAAATGGTGCGAGTCTTGGTGAGATAAATCGCGGCGAAGAACAGCGGCAGCAAAGTATACACGGCGAATTGCCCGTACTTGGGCAAACGCTCGCGCCAAATCCAGGCCGCAAACAGACAGGCCGTCAGATAGAACCCGTAGCTAACGGAGTGCAGCATTGGTCCTCGGGCGCGGCCAAAATGTAGGCCAAGTTCGGGGTTTGCAATGTAACGGGGCCAGACCAGGGCCCAAACGCCGAGCGATTCAAAAATCCCGGTCAGGGCGAGGTAGACGCCGAATACGGTCAGCAGGCCCAGCAACCAGCCCACATGCTGTTTGGAAAGCACCGCGTGGCGGGCGATCCAATAAATCGAGAAGGGGATGAAGTAGCCGTTGATCAGGTGTTGGATCACGGGAACATCGTGCAGGGAAGTCGACCGCCAATCGTGGAGGAAGGTCGAGACGGTCAGCACGGCGAGCAGTCCTAGCAGGAAAAAGTCGATGCGTTCGACAGGTTTTGGCGTTGTTCGCTTCAGGCGCCACTGCATAACAAATGCGCCGGCCAACGCCAGCAGAAACAGACGGTCGAGCGACAGCGTGACGCCGCCCACGTCGAACTGCATGAAGTAGCCGCCCAAGCACGACGCCAAAATCAAATACACGCCGCAGCCCGCCAAGAGCGAGCCTCGCGCCATGAGAATGCCGCCCCAGATCAGTCCGGCGAGAGCGAAGATAGCAATAATCGCGGTCATGGGTGTTAGACGTGTTAGGCGATTCGGTGCGGGAGTGGCTACCAGACGCTGCACGGCAAAGCGTTGGTTCTAGCCGTATTGTTCAAGGATAGGCCACCGGAGGTCGGTTGGCGGGAAAGTCTTGCGGTAGCCATGGCTCGAACGGTCCTAACCCAACACGTTGCCACACGGCCAGCATCGCTTCGGCGCGGCCTGCGCCAGTTGTTCGGATTGCACACGCGCCGGCCTATCCATTGGTGAAAGTGCGTTCAGGAAATTCGAGCTTTGTTTTTTTGGCGGCTTGAATCTGCTCAGCCATGACCGAGAGTTGAGCAGCGGTTTTGCAGCCTCGCGCTGGGCGGGTTTCAGCATCGCATGGAGTGGGCTTTACCATCGCGGAAGGCGGCGCCAAAGAGATGCGAGTAGAACTTCTTTCGACCCTTGAATCGTTGACGCCCCTTTTTCCGCAATGGAATTGTCTGACCCGGGGCGTGCCGTTTCGCCGCTGGGAATGGCTGACCAGTTGGTGGAAACACTACGGCCAAGGCCGGGAATTATTTGTCGTGGCGGTGTTCGACGATGGCGGATCCCACGGCCAGGAAGCATTGGTCGGATTGGCCCCATGGTTTGTTGAAAACACCGCTTCTCGAGGACGCGTCATTCAGTTTCTCGGTTCCGGCGATGTCTGTTCCGATTATTTGTCGCTGCTTACCACTCCGGAATACGAGGAGCTCGCGACCATCGCGATCGCGCAATGGATGACCAACGCCGCGGCGTCGAATGCGCCACTCTCGGCGGAGTCGGAAAAGGGAGTTGCGGCCGTCCCCACAAAGTGGGATCTGCTGCAACTTTCGGGAGTCGCCTCCGACGACAGCGCCACGGCGCTCTTCGCCGCGCACATGAACACGTTAGGGGCGGGCGTCCATCGGCAACGTTCGCTCGATTGTTGGCGAATCGATCTCGACGACTGGGACGCCTACCTCATGACGCTTTCCAAAACCTGGCGCAAGCGTTTGCGGAAGATCGTCAAGAGCGTGCTTACAGCCCCCTCAATGGAGTTCGAGACCTTCTCCGAGGGCCCAGGATTCGACGCCGCCTGGAACGCCATGGTCGACCTCCACCAGCGCCGCCGGCAGGCCTTGGGCGAACCGGGCTGTTTTGCGTCGTCGTCTTTTACCGGATTTCTACGCGAAGCCGCCGACCAAATGCGCGTCGATGGCAGCTTGCAAATTCATCTGCTGAAAATCGACGGCCAACCCGCCGCCGCGGAATTGCACTTGCAGGGCGGCGGCGTGAGTTACGCTTATCAATCAGGGATGGCGCCCGAACTGATCGATCAGCAGCCGGGCCACTTATGCCACATTGCCGCCTTTCGCGAGGCGCTCGCTCGCGGACAAATTGGCTACGACCTCTGTCGCGGCAGCGAGGAATACAAACAACGGTGGCGCCCTCGCGCCCAGGCCATGCGAGAACTGCGCATTGTTGCGCCCCGCACCGGGCCGAAAATTCGGCACGGCGTGTGGCTCGCCGGCGACACCATGAAAAACTGGGTCAAGAGCGGACTCCATCTGACCGGCATGCGGTAAGGCGAGCGGCAGATGAAAATTTACCTAATACAAGCACGAAGCGCAAGCGAGTGAATCAGAAAACGGTCATTCCCGCGTAGGTGGGAACCCAAAAAAATCACGGACTCCCGCTACGTGCGGGTAAGTTATTTTCTGCCGCCCGCCTAAGGAACAGGCAACCATGAACTTCCGCCGGCAACTTGCCTTAAACGCCTATTACTATGGCTCCCTGCCGCTGCGCGCCTGGTGCAAAAAGAGTCGCGGCGCGCCGGTGTGCGTATTGTTTTATCATCGGGTGGCCGACGCCAACCCCAACCCCTGGACCATTCCCACGCGGCAGTTCATTCGGCAAATGAAGTGGCTTCGCAGCCGCTTCGAGTTGGTTTCGTTGGAAGAGGCGCAGCGACGCATTCGTCTGGAGTGGAACGACGTGCCAACGGTGAGCATCACCTTCGACGATGGTTACGCCGACAACTGCGACTCCGCGCTGCCCTGGCTGATCGAGCGAGATATTCCCCTGACTTACTTCGTCGCCAGCCAGTTTGTGTTGGAAAACAAAGCCTTTCCTCACGACATCGCCCACGGGGTGCGGTTGTCGCCCAACACGCCGGAGCAGTTGGCGGAACTGGCGGAGCAGGGCGTTGAAATCGGCGCCCATACGCGAACGCATGCCGACCTGGGAAAAATCACCGACAAAGCCCAACTGCGAGATGAAGTGCTCGGCGGCGCCCGCGAACTTGCGGAAATGGTTGGCCGGCCCATGCGCTACTTCGCGTTTCCCTTTGGCCTGCATGAGAACATGCAGGCTTATGTGTTTGAACTGGCTCGTCAAGAAAGATGGCGCGGCGTCTGCTCCGCTTATGGCGGATACAACTTCGCCGGCGACGACGCCTTTCATCTACAAAGGATTCACGGCGATCCTGAAATGGTGCGTCTGAAAAACTGGCTCACGGTCGATCCTCGCAAGGTCGCCGCCGAGCGGCGATACCAATACCAGCGACTGGCCTGTTCGACGCCGTCCGCCGCGGTGGGGGCAATATCGTCGTGAGCCCTTCCTTTTTCGACGCCACGCTCCATAGCGACGCCACGGCGGACGACACCGCCCAGGTCGCCTTGCCGCCGCTTCGCGAAACGCCGACTGAAATAAAACCGACCACCGCAGGCAAAAACCCGACCGCCGCAGACAAAAAACCTGCCGCGGAAACACTCGCCGCCGGCGTGTTTTTTTTGCTCGCCCTGACCGTCGTGCAGAAGAGCGTGGGGCTCACCCGGAGCATCGTTTTTTGCCGAATCCTCACACCCGAGGAACTGGGGCGGTGGAATCTGCTGTTCAACTTTTTAGTGCTGATGGCGCCGCTAGCGGTGCTAGGACTGCCAGGATCGTTTGGACGTTATGCCGAGCATTATCGCGGACGCGGCCAACTGAGAGTGTTTCTTCGTCGGATCGGCGTTTCTTCCATCTTACTGACATTACTCGCCACGGCGGCGTTGTGCCTGGCGCCGGAGCGCATCGCCTGGCTGATGTTCAACGACCCCGCCCAGGTGAATATGGTTTGGCTGGCGGCGGCGGCGCTGGCGCCGATGGTGTTGTTCAACTTTCTGGATGAACTCTTCACGGCGCTGCGGCGCGTGCGCGTGGCGTCGATAATGAACTTCTTCAACAGCCTCACATTCGCCTGCGTGGGCCTTGTGTTGTTGCTCACATGGAGTGCGTCGGCAACCTCGCTGGCGTATGCCTGTATTGCTGGAACGAGCGTGGCCAGCGCCGGGGCGCTGGTTTGTTTGCGACTCGCCTGGAAAGACTTCCCGCAAGACACCTCGACGCTCACGCACCAAACGATGTGGTCGCGTTTGCTGCCTTTCGCGGGTTGGATGTGGGTGACAAATGTGTTGGGCAACTTGTTTGATATCGCCGACCGCTACATGCTTATCCATTTTAGCGGCTTGAAGGCGTCCGCGGCGGCGGCTTGGGTGGGGCAATACGATAGCAGTCGGATTGTTCCCGTGCTCCTGATTTCCGTCGCCGCGATGGTCGGCGGCGTCATAACGCCGCACCTCTCCTGCGACTGGGAGGCCGGCCGACGACGCGACGTCTCGCAAACGCTCAACCTGATTCTCAAGCTTGCCGGCGCCGCGTTGTTGGCCGCCGGCGTGGTGATTCTCTGCACCGCGCCGTGGGTTTTCACCGTCGTGTTGGCGGGTAAATACAACGATGGGCTCGCTATTCTTCCCTGGACCATCACCTACTGCGCCTGGTTCAGTTTGATGCTGCTCGCGCAAACATATTTGTGGTGCGTGGAAAAAGCGAAGTGGGGTAGCGTCGCGTTGTTCCTAGGACTACTAGCGAATTTGGGGCTTAATGTTTGGTTGGTCCCGCAATTTGGATTGGTCGGCGCCGTTTGGGCGACCGCCGCCGCCAACGCCGTGGCTCTGTTTTTGGTGTTGTGGCTGAATGCGCGCGAGGCGATGCAGATCGACCGTGGCGTTATTATCGTCTGCCTGACGCCGCTCCTGCTTGGCTTGGGCGCCGCCTACGGCTTGGTCGGCCTGATTGTATTGGCCTGCTGTGTGTGGAAGACGACCTGGATTCTAAACGATACGGAAAAACATTCGGTGCTCCAGACGCTGGCCGCCGGGCGTGAAAAAACATTAGTTATGCTGGGTGCGAAAAAGTAAGAATCGAATGAACATGTGGAATGCAAAAACGCTGCAACCGCGCGACGACCGTGGCCCGCTGCGGGTGATGTTTGTCATTACGAGCATGCCGGTTGGCGGCGCCGAAACGCTGTTGGTGAATCTCATTCGCAACCTCGACCGCGAGCAGTTTCTTCCCGAAGTATGCTGTTTGAAAGAGCGCGGGCCGTTGGGCGAAGTCGTGGCGAGCGAGGTTCCCGTCCATTCCGGTTTGCTGGAGGGCAAGTTCGATTTGCGCATTCTCGTGCGTTTGAGCCGGCTTCTGCGGGAACGACGCATCGACGCCGTGGTGACGGTCGGCGCCGGCGACAAAATGTTCTGGGGTCGCTTGGCCGCCTGGTGGACCCAAACACCGGTCGTACTCTCGGCGCTGCATTCCACCGGCTGGCCCGATGGCGTGGGCCGAATGAACCGCTGGTTGACGCCGATCACCGATGGCTTTATTGCGGTGGCGGCGGCGCATGGCGAGCATCTGGTTCAATTCGAGCGATTTCCCCAGCGGAAAGTGCATGTGATTCCCAACGGCGTCGATGTCGAACGATTCAACCCGCAGTTAGAGTCGGCGTCGAACGTACGCGCTGAGTTGGGCATTCCGTCGGCGACCACGGTGTTTGGCATTGTGGCGTCGTTGAGCCCTGTAAAAAATCATGCACTGTTTCTCGACGCCGCGGCGCGTCTGCATCGGCAACGAGGGAGCACCGCGTTTGTGATCGTGGGCGATGGTCCGTTGAGGGAATCGTTGGAACAACAGACGCGCGAGCGAGAACTCGCGAATTGCGTACACTTTTTGGGCGCCCGTAGCGATATTGCGGAGCTATTGCCTTCGTTCGACGTACTGGCGCTGACCTCGCACAACGAGGCGAACCCGGTCTGCTTGCTGGAAGGCATGGCTACGGAGTTGCCGGTTGTTTCGACGCGCGTCGGTTCGATTCCGGAAACCATCGAAGACGGCGAAAACGGTTTTCTGATCGAGCCCGGCGACGCGGCAACACTCGCCGCTCGTTGGCTCGAACTTGCAAATAGTGCGAAGTTACGCCAAACAATGGGCGCCGCTGGTCGGAAACGTGTTGAAAACAGGTGGTCGCTTCCGAAGATGGTCGAGGGCTACCAGGAACTGATCGGCAAGATTTACGCCAGCAAGACGCCGCCTCGCCCTTCGAGCGAAAACGTGCAAAATCCGGCTGAAAGACGAACACCGGGAACGAATTTCCCTCTCGCCAAGGGAGATTGAGTCGCGGGCTTCGCCAATATTCGCGGCTGCCCAAAATCTATTCCGCCGATGTTTCACGCTGGCTGCACTAGCCAAACGGCGTCTTGTCGTTGCACGAACTGTTGCTACTTTTCATTCGCGCCTGCGGGTGCGAATCGGCCTTGTGCGAAAACATGCTTGCGGCGCGGGAAATTTCTGGTCCTCTTTCTCCGTGGTCTCGGTGCTCGGCGGTCAAAAATGTTTTACAATCGTTCACGGCGGCGCGGGAAGTTGCGGCATCAATCTAGCCGACAGTGCAACACCCGTGAACCGTTGCAAATTTCCTAAAAGCCCCTAACGCAACCCCTGTTTGGCGTTTCAAACGCGGAGTTTGATGCTAACCCACCAAGTTGTGTTAGAAGGTATAAAACTTCAGAATCAGTTAAAAGGCCAAGACCATGTCGGAATATGTTGTCGTGCTTTCGATTCCCGGCCTGCGAGCGAAAGATGTCGAACACATGCCGCATTTGGCCGCGCTCACCGCCGGAGGCGACAGCGCGCCGTTCGTGGCCGATTTTCCCGCCGTCACTTGGCCGGTTCAGGCGAGTATGCTCACGGGAAAACAGCCGGCCGTTCATGGCGTGACGGCGAACGGTTTCTACTGGCGGGAAAAACACGAAGTCGAAATGTGGACCGCCTGGAACGAGGTCATACAGGCGCCGCAAATCTGGGATATTCTCCACGCTCACGACGCCAGTTTGACTTCGGCGGTTTGGTTCCCGATGCTCAGCAAGGGCTGCGGCGCCGATTACATTTGCATGCCGGCGCCGGTTCACAACCCCGACGGCTCGGAATCGCTCTGGTGTTATACGAAACCGGAGAGTTTTTACGGAGAGCTGCGAGACGCCTACGGCCATTTTCCGCTCAAGCATTTTTGGGGGCCGCTGGCGAGCATCGCCTCCACCGACTGGATTGTCGACACCGCGATTCACGCCGCCCGCCGGCATCAACCCAATTTCTTCTTCATCTACTTGCCGCACCTCGATTACGCCGCTCAAAAAGATGGCCCCGATAGTCCGCGCGCTCAGGCCGCCTTGGGCGAACTGGATAACGCCATCGGCCGGCTGGTTGCCGGTTGCAACGAAGCGTACGCCGAGCATTCGCCGCTTTGGCTGGCGGCCAGCGAATACGTGATCACCGAAGTTGATCATGTGGCTTACCCAAATCGTTTGCTTCGCGACGCGGGCTTTCTCAAAGTGAAACAGCAAGACGATGGCGAGCATCTTGATTGTGTCGGCAGCGAGGCTTGGGCGTTGGTCGATCATCAGTTCTCGCACGTGTATCTGCAAAACGCCGAAAAACAATTCGTGGACCGGGTGGCGAATGTTTTTCGCGGTGCGGAAGGAATGGACGAAGTGCTCGTCGGCGACGACCTCGCCAAGTATGGATTGAACCACCAGCGCAGCGGCGAGATAGTGTTGGTTTCCTCACCGCGAAGTTGGCAGGCTTATTACTGGTGGCTCGACGACGCCCAGGCGCCCGCGTTCTCCCGCACGGTCGATATCCATCGCAAGCCGGGTTACGACCCGGTGGAGTTGCATTTCGACTTCGCCAGCAAAAGCACGCCGCTCGACGCCAGCTTGGTGAAAGGTTCGCATGGCGCCCCTCCGCGCGAAGAATACCAACGCGGCGTGTTGCTCTCCTCACAGAAAGGCGTGTTCGCCGAGACGCCGCTGCCGCAGACCGATTTGGCCGATATCGTCTTGAGGCAGTTCGGCATTTGAGGAATAGTCCTGGAATAAGTTACCGGTTGTCGTTCAGAAAAGCCCGACATTTTCAATGCGAAGCAGGCGAATCCATGAGATTCGTCGATGTAGCACAACGCCGCGACGGGATGATTGTAGCCATCCGACGGCGAAATAGGTATTCAAAAACAGGCTCTAAGACAACAGCCCGCAAGCTGGGCTCCGTTGGAGTTCATGCTTTAGCATGGTTTGAAGTACGCGGAAGAAGGATACATGCTAAAGCATGAACTCCAACGGTGGTAAGAAACATGCTAAAGCATGAACTCCAACGGCGCAGATCCGAAACGTCTGGCGAACCGCCGGCCAAGTCCTTAGAATAACGCGTGTCGATTCGAATCACATCGGTTTCCCTGTTACTGGGCGTTTTCTGGCCTGGTTTGACCTTGAGAAGCAACAAGGAGTTTCCTTTGCTCGCTGGAAAATTCGTCGCGCCGGAAAAAGTGGAGTTGATCGAGGTTCCCGAACCCACCTTGCCCGCGCGAGCGGAGCCGGGCGAGGAACAGATCTTGTTTGAGATCGACCGCGCCTGTTTGTGTGGATCGGATCTGCTGTTTTTCGAGGGGACGTATCCCGAATTTCCGATCCAGGTTGGCCATTCGCTTCATGAGATGACCGGCGTGGTGAAAGAGACCAACGGCAAGCGGTTCAAAACCGGCGACCGCGTGTTATGCGTGCCGGTGAACCAAGTGGGATTGTTTGAACGATTTTGCGTGACCGAGCGCCGCGCCATCCCGCTCGACCCGCGTCCTCCGGAAGATGAAGCACTCTTGGCGCAGCCCTTGGGCACCGTGATCTGCGCCATGAAAAAAGTTCCCTCCGTCTTAGATCAAGACGTCGTCGTGATGGGGCAGGGTCCGATGGGGCAACTGTTCAACGCCACGCTGCGAAACTTGGGGGCGCGGCGTATTATCGGCGTCGACTTGCTGGCGTCGCGGCTGGCGAAGAGCCCCGCAATGGGCGCCACGCATACGATCGACGCCTCTCAGGAAAACGCGGCGGAAGTTGTCCGCGAAATTACCGGAGGCAACATGGCCGATCTGGTGATCGAAGTGGTGGGGCATCGCGAGCAGACGTTGAACCAGTGTGTCGAACTCTCGCGCCGCCTGGGGAGTATTTTGTTCTTCGGCGTTCCTCGCAAGGTGGTAAACGACCTGAACTGGTACGACCTGTTTCGCAAGAATATTACGGTATATACGAGCGTCGAACCCGATTTTGATCGCGACTTCCCGCTCGCCATGCAGTGGGTCGCGGAAAAAAGAATCAATGTGGCGCCGCTGATCACGCATCGTTTTCCGCTGGCGCAAATCCAAGAGGCTTTCGATACCTTCCGTCAACGAACCGACGGCGCCTTGAAAGTCTTCCTCGACTTCCCCGCCCAAGGCAACTGAACCAGCCAGCCGCCATTTGAGGCAGAACGCCTCTCACGCCAAGATTTCGGCGAATATCGCAAATACCGCTAATACCGCCTTTAGAATCCTTGCTGGTTCTGCCGATTATTCGATCGTGTGGACCGCGCGCCGGGTGATTTCCGCGCCCAGCCGGTTTCCAGCCACTATTTCCGCTCTGGCGGTATACTTCACGCGGCTGGCAATGGCTCGTTTAACGGCAAGCCGAAGGCGACTACGTTTTCTGTTCTGCCCGAACGCGTGGGCTCAAAACACAGCCGCCTTCGGCTTGCCGTTAAACGAAAAATGCGACATTTTCAACCAAG
>JAJRWU010000315.1 GCA_024276655.1 Planctomycetota bacterium | reverse complement strand
TTTTTCGCATTTAGGCCAAAAGCAAGGGACTTTGATTCAATTGCGGTGCATTCCTGGCGCAATCCGGCCGCAGTGCTCGTTCTAGCGACTAGCTTATCCTCCAGACAAGAAACTCAACGTCCAACTGGGGCAAAACAAAACGTCTCGCACTCGTCAAGGAAAAACTGTGTCGAAATACTGGAACGGTCGTGCTGACTGCAAATCATAGTCTATTTGCAGTGATTACGCGGGCACCCGGCGGAAAGGCCAACCAAGGACTGATCTGTTGATCTAATGAATAATCGTCGCATTTGTAAAACGGGCGTGTCACTCCTGCCGACCTCACCTCGGATTATTCACGAGATGGATTTTTGAAAACTGGAACGATCCAAAAACACCGCGTAAGGTGTTTTATACCAATTCGTTAGGGGATACGGATCGTCCTGGGCCTTAGGCGGGCTAGGGCAATTGAGCAGCTTCGAGGCATAAGTTTACTTGCGTTTCCTATTTTGCTCAATTATGATCAAATGACCGGCGTTATCTCGGCGGCAATCACCTTGAGGGGTGAATTGCAAATGTTGGGTGCGCCGGAAGCCATGTCTTTTTAGACTCAAAAAGAAGACCTCAACTCAGTTTACGTACAAGTAAGCGCCTTCCGTGTCGGCAATCGAGTGAGCCGGCGCGGGGGCGTACCGGTCATGTCGGACGGTTTCTCGTGAAAAATCATTGGCCTCTCGAGTGAGGTCCGTGGTTTGGACGCGAAGAAATTAGCCCGAAACTAAAAAAGTAGTGCAGTTTGGCGGCGTTGCCAGAAAGGCCCACGGAATTCATGATGTCGCGAACATCCAGGCTCTTGGTGTTGTTAAGTGTTGCGTTGTTGTCGCCCAGTATTGCCCGAGCCCAAATTGCGGGCGTGGAAGTCGACCCGGCGGGCGTACTTCGCTTGAAGGTGTTCGACGCACGCCTGACCCAGCAGCGCGTGGCCGCCGCTCGCAAGACGCTCGCCTCGAACATTGCTCGGGTCAGCGGTAGCCGCAAAATTTCGCTGAACCGGCTGGAAGCGGCGTTGGCCCAACGCGGCCAGTCAGACGACATGCGTTTCTTGGCCGGTTTAACGCGTATTGAACAGGTGTTCTTTTATCCCGAAACGGGCGATATCGTGATTGCCGGTCCGGCGGAAGGTTACGCGCTCGATGCTTCGGGCCGCGTGATTGGCGTCAGCAGCGGTCGCTCGGTGCTGGAGTTGCAAGACTTGGTCGTGGCCTTGCGTGCTTTTTCTCCCAATGGCGGCGGACCGAATCAGATTCGCGTCTCGATCGATCCCACGCCCGAAGGCTTGCAGCGGATGCAGCAATTCATTCGCAGCCCGGCGTTTCGCGTTCGCGGCCGCACGCAGCGCGAGGGCGATCGGGTGGCCAAGCTCATGCGTGAGAGCCTGGGGTTGCAAACGGTATCGGTGGGCGGCATCTCGCCGCAAACGCACTTTGCCCAAGTGTTGGTGGAGGCCGACTACCGCATGAAATTGATCGGCATCGGCATCGAACAGCCGGCTGTTAAAATCATCAGTTATGTGGCGCGGGCGAAGCCGCGAGATGTAGCCCGCAACGCCATGCAGCGATGGTTCTTCACGCCGAATTACGAGTGTGTTCGCGTCAGCGACGACGAATACGCCATGGAGTTGGTCGGCGATGGCGTCAAGCTGATCGGAGAGAATGAATTGGTTACGGCGGCGGGCGTCCGCCAGCAGTCGGATCATGTCGATCGCGCCAGCCAAGTGTTTGTTCATTCTTTCACGGAAAACTACGCCGCGTTGGCGGAAAAATCGGCAGTTTACGCCCAGATGCGCAATTTGATCGATATGTCGATCATCGCCGCTTTTATTCAGGAACAAGACTATTACGGCCAAGCGAATTGGACGATGGAGTTCTTTGGCGACGAAGAGCGTTTCCCGGTGGAAACCTACCAGACGCCCGAACAGGTTGAATCGGCATGCACCGCCATTTGGAAAGGCAGCACGCTGATGACGCCGGTCGGCGGCGGTGTCGAGATCCAACCTCGGTTGGCCTTGGCCACCGACCGACTCCTCCACGACGA
This sequence comes from Planctomycetota bacterium, assembly GCA_024276655.1. Taxonomy (GTDB): domain Bacteria; phylum Planctomycetota; class Planctomycetia; order Pirellulales; family Pirellulaceae; genus SZUA-33. The sequence continues at coordinate 7,138 of JAJRWU010000315.1, read as the reverse complement.
AGACAAAAAACTCCAGCAGCGGCGCGAGGCGATTAGCCTCGAACATCTGCAGGATGGCCAGTGGTGGTGGGATTAGTTCCGCTTCGCACGGTCTGACGTATCATTATTATGGGCTACTTATTCGGCCGCAAAAGCGATTCAAAGCTTTTGCGGCCGGCCCTTTTTCTTGAGCGGCCAAGCCGAATAACACCGCGCGGCGAGAGCGGGCGGGCCGAAAGTAAGCATTTTGCACTGGATGCGGCCTGAGGAATTCAAGACAATAGTAGGAAAGCAGGTCGTTCAATCGATGGCGATTATTCGGCCCAACCAACTACGAGAACGACGAAATGAGATTGAAGGAAATTCGAGTCCATAAACTCTTTGGTTTGTTCGATCATGTCATTCCACTCAACATGGATGATCGAATCACGATCATCCATGGTCCCAACGGATATGGAAAGACCGCAATTCTCGGCATGGTCGCGGGGATTTTTGAGTCGCGTTACGGCGTGCTTCGCCGATTGCCGTTCAAAAGTTTAGAACTCGAATTTGATGACGGGCGCGTGCTAACGATAAAGCAGGTTGAGTCGGAAGGTCGCGCCAAACGCGTCTCACTGAGTTTTAGTTTTACTGAACAAGAGCCGTTTCAACTTGGCGGGATAAATCCCAAGTTGGGTATGCAATTCCCATTGGATATGATCGAGCATGCTGTGCCTGACCTGCAGCAACTGAACGAAGAATGGTGGGTCTATACGCCGACGGGCAAGACTCTCGATTTGGACGATGTGCTAAATCGTTTCGGTGATGAAATCGAAGACCGCCTCGGGATTCGCGTGAAACGAGAACCTCAACCAGCTTGGTTCGTTTCGTTACAAAAATCGTTAGATGTTCACTTTATTCGGACCAATCGGCTCGAACGGGCAGAGTTGGATAACGGCCGTTCAACCCGAGCGAAACGACAAGCGTCAATGCAGGTTGTTGCGAGATATTCACGGGAGCTTGCGGACCTCATTCGAGAGACCCTCGCACAATACGCCGAGATTTCGCAGTCGTTAGACCGCTCTTTTCCTCGGCGTTTGGTGGCGTCGGAAATGTCTCGTGATCTGTCCATGGAGAAAATACGGGATGACCTTGCCTTGCTCGAACAAAAACGAAAAGAGCTGACAGAAGCAGGATTGTTGGACAAAGAGGAACAGTCGCATTTTGGGGTTGCTCCACAAATCGACGATACGACGATCGACGAGACGAAGATAGACGTACTGTCGGTGTACATTGAAGACGCCAAGCGGAAACTAAGCGTATTTGACAACCTTTTTACAAAAATCAAATTGTTCCTAGACCTTCTGAACCGTCGCTTACAATTCAAGACGGTTTCCATCGACAAAAATGACGGTATTGTTTTCCGCACGCCGGATGGCAAGCTATTGTCAGCGGCAAGTCTTTCGTCGGGAGAGCAACACGAAGTCGTCTTGCTGTACCAGCTTCTTTTTAAGGTGAAACCGAATTCACTTATCTTGATTGATGAGCCGGAACTCTCGCTCCACATTGCCTGGCAAAAGCAATTTCTCCAGGACCTTGAGCAAATCACGCGTCTGGCTGATTTCGACGTATTGATTGCCACGCACTCTCCCCAAATCATCGGTGATCGGTGGGACTTGACCGTTGAACTCAAGGGGCCTGACGGATGCGAGAGCACATCGCCGCACAAGACCTTGCTAACGAAATAAGAATGTTGAGAACGACGTTCGTTGGTGCTTTTGTGATCGTCGAAGGGCGCTACGACAAACTCGTCTACAAACGATTTTTCGACAGCGAGAGTTGTACAATCGAGATTGCGGACGGGCGCAACAATGTTCTCGGCGTGATTCGGATCTTGAATGCCGATGGTGCATTTTCCGGCGTTCTTGGAATCGTAGACGCCGATTTCGCAAACATCACGGGTGAATCGATACAGGAAAACAACATCGTACAAACCGATTTGCACGACTTGGAATGTATGATGCTCAATTCGCCAGCGTTGGACCGTGTTCTCGATGAACACGGTGCGGATGATCGGGTGGCGGAATTCGCAAAATCAAATCCGCAGATTGCTCGCCAACTTGCAACCAACACGGTTCCTCTGGGTTGCCTCCGGCTGATTTCCATTCAGCAAACCTTGGAGTTGAAATTTGAAGGACTGACGTTTAGCAAATTCGTTGATCTGGATGCTCTTCAGATCGATACGTCCAAAATGGTTCAGGCAGTCGTCAACAACAGTCAACAGCATCAATTGGACCAAAAGCAGCTTGCCGAACAGGTCGAAAACGAACTGCAAAAAAAACACGATTGCTGGCAAATCTCGTGTGGACACGATATCGTTGAACTACTCTCTTTAGGTTTCCGCAAGATTTTCAGCAGCAAGAGCGGCGGCGCCGTTACTGTTGGTCGCCTTGAGCAGAGCTTGCGACTTGCGTACGACGCCTCTTGCTTTCAGGAAACCTCGCTCTATCAGACAATGCTGGATTGGGAGCAACGGCATCCAAGTTTTCCGATTTTGATCGGCCAAAGCGGAAATGCTCCACCACAATAAAACTCGTAATTCGATGTTCGTAACATTACAAGATTGACAAAAACCGGGCTTGGCGTTAGCGTTACGTAACCGGTCGCTAGCTGGTGGTTGGTATAAACCGCCATGCTGCTCGTTGCGGGCTCTCTCTTGGTAGATTTATTTTCACGAGTGATCGTCTATGGCCAACCTCTCTTATTCGAGTGCTGGCCGCTATGACGAGCTTCTGACAAAATGCCAGGCCACGATCGGCCACGTATTTTCCGACCGGAGCCTGCTCCAACTGGCGCTCACGCACGCCTCGGGCGCCTCGCATCGCTTGGCCTCGAACGAACGGTTGGAGTTTCTGGGCGACGCCATTCTCGGTGAAGTGGTCTGCGAGACGCTCTACCGACTTTTTCCCGAGGCGGACGAAGGCGAGCTGACGAAAATCAAGTCGGTGGTGGTGAGTCGGCAAACGTGCGCCAAGGTCAGCATTGAGGGCGGTCTGCAAGAGTTCTTGATTCTTGGCAAGGGTATGGCGGCGAATCCCGACGTGCCACCTTCCGTGTTGGCGAATGTGTTCGAGGCGATTTTAGCGGCCATCTATCTCGATGGCGGCAAGGACGTGGCGGCCGCTTTCGTGGCGCGATACATCGGCCCCGAAATCGAAGTGGCCGTAGCCAGTGAAACGGGTGAAAACTACAAATCGCAATTGCAGCAACTGGCCCAACGCGACTACGCCACCACGCCCGGTTATGAACTGCTCGACGTGAAGGGGCCCGACCACAGCAAGTGCTTCAAAATACGGGCACAGGTGGCGAAATCGAGTTTTCAACCCGCCTGGGGCCGCAACAAAAAACAGGCCGAGCAACGCGCCGCCTGCAATGCGCTGTGCGAGCTAAAAGGCGAGCCGCCGCCGTTTCAAGCAGATTGAATCTAGCGTTTTGCGAGCACGATGAGTTATCTGCTCGTCGTTTTTTACGATGATGTCCAGCGAGCCCCTGGGCGGATGCCAATGGTGTTAGCCATTTGGCTGTCGCTGTTCGAAGTGGAGGCGAATTCGGCGCCAATATTCCGGAACGGCCCCTCAAAATCACTGAAGAACCGCACAAAGGAAAGCCGCCATGCAAAACCATCGCTTGAAAATCACGACCGCATTGTGCCTGCTGTTATTGGCCGCGGCGCCGGCGACCGCCGGTGAATCGGACGGTCGCTTTGATATTTATTGGATCGATGTCGAAGGCGGCGCGGCCACGCTGATTGTCAGCCCGGCGGGTGAATCGATCTTGGTGGATTCGGGTAATCCTGGCCACCGCGATCCTGATAGGATCGTGAAAGTCGCGACCGAACAAGCCGGTTTGCGCAAGATCGACCACCTGATCACGACACACTACCACCGCGACCATTACGGCGGCGCGGCCACATTAGCCACGATGCTGCCCATTGGCGCGGTGCATGACAACGGCCGCTTCGACGGCATGCCTGATAACCCCGGCAAGGCCTATTTCGAGTTTTCCTGTGTCAGCCGCCACGCCGTGCAGCCGAACGATGTCATCGAACTTCGGTCCAGCGCTGCGGGAGGGCTCAAAACAAGGCTTCGCTTTCTCGGCGGGCGAAAACAGTTTGTCGCGCCGCCCCAGGACGCAAAAAAAAACGAAGCGGCTCGCGCTCTTCATAAACCCAAAGACCGCGACGGCTCCGACAACGGCAATAGTTTGGTTTCCTTGGTCAGTTTCGGCGACTTTCGTTTTTTCGACGGCGGCGATCTGACCTGGAACCAGGAATTTCGATTGGTCTATCCTTGCGATTTGGTGGGACCGGTCGATGTGTATCAGGTGACGCACCATGGGCTCGCCAGCAGCAATAACCCGGCGGTGCTGCGAACGCTGGCGCCGCATGTCGCGATCATGAACAATGGCGTTACCAAAGGCTGCCTGCCGGAAGTGTTCGCCAACCTCCAAGCGACGCCATCGTTGGAAGCGGTGTATCAGGTGCATAAAAATCTGCGGCCCGACGGTGCAGTGAACAACGCGCCGGATGAATACATCGCCAACCACGAGCGCGCGTGCCAGGCGAATTTCATCAAACTTTCGGTCGCCGCCGACGGAAAAAGTTACACCATTACCATTCCCGCCAACGGGCATCGCCGCACGTATCAAACTAAAACGAAGCCATAGACGCCTCACGATTGGAGTTCCGTCGCTTGGCCTTCACTTTAGGAGCGTTCGAACAATGAGTGTCGCCTTGCGCGAAAGAACGCTAATTTTCCGCTCGATGCTAGGCCAGCCAAATAGGGAACTCCACCACGTCCGAGTCGCTGCGATTCAATGGCCGCGAATCGGCATGCGGCCTTCTCGGAAAGAGTATTTGTAAAAGTCAACCGTTCGGCGCGCCGCAACGGCGTCCCGTTGGTTGCGAAAAATAAATGCCATCCTTGGCGTCCTGATTGAGGGAAGTTTGGTCCGCGGCGAATCGTATCAGAAAAACGACAATCTGGCGTCACTAATTCTTCCGACGGCCCTAAGGCGGTTGTTGGCAACTATCCTGCGGTAGGGCAATCCAACCGCAGCACTACGTCACTAAACCTTTCGTGACGAGCATGAAGACGTCTTCCAGGGTGGGCTCTTTTTCGCCGAAGCTTCGCAGGCCGACATTCTGCGCGACCAACTGTTGCAGGAGTTCGGCTACTTGGTGGTCGTTGGCTTCGAGTTCGATCGTGACGCCCTTTTCATCAACTTGGCAATCTCGCAGATACGGCGAACTGCGCAAAAGCGAAAGGCCGGCGTCGATGCCGTCGATAAACCGGACTTCAATAATGCGGTTGCCGCGAATGCGCCGATAGACATCCTCGATCGGTCCGTGCATCAGCAATTGCCCGCGTTCAATAATGCCGATCGAGGTGCAGCAGTCGGCCAGTTCGGTAAGAATATGGCTCGAAATCAAGATCGTCTTGCCCATGCGGCGCAACTCTTTCAGCAACGCCTTGACTTCCACCCGGGCGCGAGGATCGAGGCCGCTGGCCGGTTCGTCGAGAATCAAAACCGGCGGATCATGCACCAGTGTTTTGGCCAAACAGAGGCGTTGTTTCATACCGCGCGAGAGCCCGTTGACGAAGTCGTCTCGCTTGTTGGCTAGGTCGAGCAGTTCGAGAACATCGGTGATCACTTGCTTGCGTTTTGTCCGACCGATGCGATACGCGACGGCGAAGAAGTCGAGAAACTCCCACACCTTCATGCCGTCGTAGACGCCGAAGTTGTCGGGCATGTAGCCGACGCTGCGGCGGACGTCCATCGGCTGGCGCGTGACGCTGTATCCGTTGACGGTTCCCTCGCCCCGACTGGCTTTCAACAGCGTGGCCAAAAAGCGAATGGAGGTGCTCTTGCCGGCGCCGTTGGGGCCGATGAAGCCGAACATTTCTCCCGCTTCAATCTTCAAGTTTAGGCGTTCCACGGCGGTGAAATCGCCGTAGTCCTTGCCGAAGTCAGTGAGTTCAATCATGGTTGTTTGGCCGGTGGGGTCGGGTCGAGAAGAGGAACTTCGAAGAAATCGGAATCAGTGAGCGGATCGCGCCCGCCGAGCGCGATCATTTCCTTGATGTTGTTGACGTCTGGCGTGATCGGCGGCAACGCCCCCTGGCGGAGATGCACCAAGACGAGCGTGCGAACCGTATTTTGGCTGGCCGCGGGTGAGATCGTCAAACCGGGAAAATTTTGGTCGGTCCAGCCAATGAGTCGGACTTCTTCCGGCAAGATACGCAGTTGATCGACCGCGAGGTCGAGCATCCGCCAGAGCGATATCTCGCCGCGCGTGGATTGTTGCCGGCTCAGAATAGGCGAGCGGCGCCACTGGTCGAAATGAGGCGATTCGGCGGTTTCGAATTCGAGCTTCCAAGTTTCCCCCGGCTCCAGTTCGCCCACCCAAGCCCGCTCCAAGCCGCCCGCGGAAGTTCGGCGCAAAACACCGGCGTCGCGAATCGTGATTTCGCCTTGGTTGATGAGGCGTAAACCGCCGGAATCGTCTTTCTGCATGGCAATGCCGCCGCCCAGGTTCAGCATCTGTTCGGCATGGACCATTCCCGTGGAATTGGAGGAGACCGGCAAGTTCGTCAGGCGAACATCTCGCCCGCGTTCGAAGCGAACTTCAGACAACCCCTGGTGGATCAGCCGGGTGTAATTGGGATCGGTTGAGAAGGGTTGCGCCAGCGCGGTGGTGTCTTCGAAGGCGAGGGAATAGCTACTGGAAAGCGAGGTGTAGAGGGCGCAATAGCGCGTCAGGTGGGCGCGGTTATATCCGCCGTGTGTCTCTAGGATGCCGATTTCCGTGCGGCTGCGCGCAAAGCCGATATCGAGTTGGGCGAACCGAACCACCGCCAAGCCGCCGATGATCGCGATGATCGGCGCCGCCACCCAGGCCCATTCCACACGACCGATCAAGCGGAAAAACAGCCAATTCAACGGCACCAACACAACAATATAAATGGCCAACACCCGGATCACGAATTCCGCCTTGGGTACGCTGATTCCCGCCGCCTCGCGCAACGACTCACGCGCCGCGTTGGCGGCGCCGCTGAAATCAGACCAACCCGCCACGCCTGAATCGGCAATGCTGCGATAACCGGCCAAACGCCAATGT
>JAJRWU010000314.1 GCA_024276655.1 Planctomycetota bacterium | reverse complement strand
GTCGGCGAGCGTGTCGACCGAACCGTTCATCGTGTGGGCGATGGCTTCGACGCCCGCCGGTCCGCCGGCAAAGACGCGAATAATGGTTTCCAGGTAGGCGCGGTCTTGTCGGTCGAGGCCGAGCGAATCAACGCCGGCCATTTGGAGAGCGTCGCGAGCGACCTTGAGCGTGATACGGCCATCGGCGCGGGTTTGTGCGTAGTCGCGAATCCAACGCAGATGATTGTTGGCGATGCGCGGCGTGCCCCGGCTGCGCTGGGCCACTTCGGCGCGAGCGTCGTCTTCCATTTCGATGTTCAGTTTGGCGGCGCTGCGGCCCAGAATGATCGACAAATCTTCCACGGGATAAAAGTTCAAGTGCTCGCGAATTTGAAACCGATCGCGCAGCGGCGCGGTCAGCATGCCGGCTCGCGTGGTGGCGCCGATCAAAGTGAACGGCTTGAGCCAAAGATTGTGCGTGCGGGCGTTCACGCCTTCGCCCAGCACAAGATCGATGCGGAAATCCTCCATCGCGGTGTAGAGGTATTCCTCCACGGCGGTGGGCAGGCGATGAATTTCGTCGATAAAGAGCACCGACTTTTCCTCGGCGTTGGTCAGATAGGGGACCAAATCCTTGGGCGATTTGAGCACCGCGCCGGTGGTCAATTGAACAGCCGCCCCCAATTTTTTGGGGATGCACATGGCGAAGGTGGTTTTACCCAACCCCGGCGGGCCATCGAAGAGGACGTGCCCCAACGATTCTCCACGCTGTTCGGCAGCGCTCACCGCGATCAACAAACGTTCGTAGACATCGCGTTGGCCGACGATATCGTCCAGCGATTGAGGACGCAAATTGCGTTCTTCCTCATCGCGTGGGGAACCGTCGCCTTTCAGCAATGTCTCGCGCGCCATGCCTTTTGCTTCCTCTCCGCCCGTTTAAGAACTTCACCCGCCACCGGCAACTATACCAAAACCGAGCCGGCTTGATAACGCGAGTCGGCCCCGGTTCACCTGTTGGTTTCGCTGAACCAGTGCATACTGCTCGCGGTTGAAAATGTCGTTTTTATCGTTGAACGAGCCATGCTTCGAGCAACCGTGAGCCGGCGGCAATGGTGTTTTGCGTTGCAAAAATACGGCGCCACCGATACCATGAACGAGCGTGGAAGAAAGTAAAACAGTTCTCCTGGTGATGACGGCGCAGCGTGCCGCTCGCCCATGTTTTTCATCGCTGCAAAACGGGTTATTGGGTGACGACGAACGACGCTTCAACGATCGGAATCGCCTGCACGCATTGCCAAACGCGGTATCGGGTGACACACGCGCATCTGGGGAGATCGGCCAAATGCAAACGCTGCGGCGAGACATTCGTGGTATCTGCGCCAGATGGCAGTGAAAACATCGGCGACAATTCTGTTCAAGACCAGGCCGCTATTCAAGACGAGGGCGAATACCGACTGATCGAGGGCGTCGACCAGCCGGCTGCGAACAACCGATACGTCAACCAAAACTACCTGTCGACGCGTTGCCCGCTTTGCCGGACATTAATCCGCTCGCCGGAGTCAACGATTGGCGAGCAGGTAAAATGCCCCGACTGTTACACAATGGTCGACGTCGTGGCGCCGCCCAAGCCGCAAGAATCGCCGCCAACGAAGACCGCCAACACCGGCCCCGAATACCGAGTACTCGAAGGCGTCGACCAGCCAGACGCACAATCGCTGGTTGCGCATCAAGAGTATTTGAGTTTCAAATGCCCGGTCTGTCAGACACGCTTGCGTGCAGCCGTGCGGCGAGCAGGTGAACTGATTCGGTGTCCCGATTGCGGCGAACCGGTGGCCGCACCGCCGGCGCCCACCGAGCCGGCGCTGCGTTCGCCGTATGCGAACAGACTCAGAACCGACGAGCGAATGTCGCCGCTGCTTCCAGAAACGGGCGAAGGCTACGCGATTTCACCACAGGAAGACTTCGTTCGGTCGAATATCGTGCCGGCGGAAAGTCTCCGCGGCGGTGCGCGGTCCGAAGGCCTCTCCGACTCGGACGCCGCCGCACCAAACACTGCGAACGTCTCCCGGCAGCCACTCGAAAACTCGCCCTCTACGGAGCACCGTGAGAGAAAGGCGCCGCTGCCTTCGCCCAACCCGTTGGCCTTTTTGCGGCAGTGGCAGGTCGTTGTTCGTTGGGGCGCCTTCGCGCTGGTCCTGGGGTATGGCCTTCGGCTGGTGGGGAACTTTCTGGCGCTCGCCGAGGCTGGAGGGCGCGAGGCGTCGATCATGGCGTTGGGAGCGGGGGCGGCGATTTTTTTGCTCAATGCGGTTTGGTTGGTGATCGTCTCGGCAAACTTGGTGGCCATTGTTCGAGAAACGTCGGCCGGCGTCGACAAACTCCAACAATGGACCGGATACCTGTTTCTCGATTGGATAGGCGATGTCCTCTATATCGTGGTGGCTCTCGCGGTGAGCTTGTTGCCGGGCGTCGTGGTCTGCCAAATATTGCATGCCGGAAATTTGGTCCAGTGGGCGGTCGTGGCGCCCATTTCGGCGTGGCTCATCTTCCCGATTCTCTTTCTCGCCGCCCTTGACGGAGGCGGGCCCTTCACCCTCGTCTCAACGACCGTGTACCACAGTTTGGGCGCCAAACCCTTTGCCTGGCTCAAACTCTATCTGGCTTCAGGACTCCTCTGGACCGCCGCCGCCGGGCTGGTGCTCGCCGTTCTCTCAGTGGCCGCCCCATTTGGAATTTTAGCAAGATTCGCCAACTCTCTGATTCTCGTGGCCGCGCTGCTGGTCTACTTCCGATGGTTGGGCGTTTTCGCCGGCGGTTTTCTCAGGACGCGCGCCAACTTGCAAAACACCGGCCAATAACGTCCAACGGCGAAACGGAATAAATCGGCGGGGGTGCTTGATAACCCGCCGCAAGAGTTCACGAAACACCGCTCAAGCGAATTCGGTTCTCTCTACTTCTTCTTCTTCGTCTTCGCGGACGAATCTTTTCCCGGCGAGGAATAGTCCTGAAATGAGTTCCCGATTGCAGCGCGGAAAAGCCCGGCATTTTGAATATGCCGGGCTTTTAATTTGGGTTGTCAATGATTGGAAGGCGGGGCGTTACCAGACGTATTCCATGCCGGCGCTGACGCCGTG
>JAJRWU010000313.1 GCA_024276655.1 Planctomycetota bacterium | reverse complement strand
TCGCCACCGCGCCGACCAACGCCGCCAGCAGCAGCGTTCCGGCCACCTCCACCGAAATCAGGTGGACGCTGAACATCTCGCCGCCCAAGCGGGCCATGTGATGCACGGCCAGCGGCTCTGCCCGCAGCAGCCGCAGTTCGAGCGCTGCTTCGTCAATTTCCAGGGCCTGCGTTGCGAGGCGAGACGTCAATTCATTTTTCCGGGCCGACCACACGGCGGGGTCGTCGTTGATAAATAGCGTGAGCGTGAATTGGCCGCTGCGGGGCGTGGTTTCCAAACGAACATCGGTCAACAGGCGTTTATCCCCGGAGCCGGCCAGTTCCGGCGCCGCCGCCAAAACGCGCTCGCGCAGTGAAATGCTGGTGGCGTCGCTCAACCGCACCACGCTCGACGCCAAACCAACCCCGACCAGCGCCGCCGCCACCGGCGCGGCCCAACCCCAACTGATGCGGTCGTAGTAGGCCCGGCCTTCGGGTTGCGCCAGCATGAGCACGAAGAGAAACATCACCACGATCGCACCGGCGTACACCGCCACGGTGGCCACGCCCACGAACTGCGCGCCTTGCAGCAGAAAAAGACCTGCCGTGGCCAGCAACATCAGTGCGAACCACAAGGCGCAATACACAGGACTACGCGACGTGACCGTGGCCGCCGCCGAAACCAACGCCATGCCGGCCAACAGCCAAAATAAATACAGCGAGGCGTTCGCCATATCGGCCGCCAGCGGCGCGCCGGCGGCCCAAAACACCAAACTCACCAAGCCTAGAGCCACGCCGACCCGACGGCCCGCCTGGTGCTGCCTCACCAACAGAATCCAGAAGGCCGTGGCGGCCAGCAACACCGCCCAAAACAAGGGCGCGGTCAGAAACGGCCAAGCCGGCGCCAACGCCGATTCCAATCGCGCCGCCAAGCCTTCCGCCGCCAGTGTTTCCGTTTGGGCGAATAACAACCTCATGCTCCGCCCTCCGTGGGAGAGGTTGACGTCGCTGTTGACGTTGTCGCTGAAGGTGTTGTCACTGGCGGCAACTGCGCCGATTTCATCGGCTCTTTGTCTTTGGTGGCGTCGTACACGCTGAGCAACTTTTCCTTGTCGAAGATCATCTCTTCGCGGCTGCGGCCGGTCAAGTTATAGAGGCTGGTCAGTTCGATGGCGTCGACCGGGCAAGCCTGCTCGCACATGCCGCAAAAAATGCAGCGCAGTTCGTCAATCGTGAAACTTTCAGGATATTTTTCGCGGTCTTCCCAGGGACTCTCCACGCCCAAAATATCGATGCAGTGCGCCGGGCAGGCCGTGGCGCAAAGAAAACAAGCCACGCACTTCACGCGGCCCTGCTCATCGCGATTCAAACGATGCACGCCCCGGTAGATCAACGGGTTGTTGATTTCCGGCTCTTGGTCGGGGTAGCTGACCGTCACCTTCGCACTCACCAAATGTTTGGTGGTGGTGGTCAGGCCTTGCAGAAACAGCGGCAAGTACATGCGCTCGCCCAGCCCCAACTTCGGCGGCTCCACCCATCGGATATCAGGATCGGTTGCTTGCATGGCGTCAGACGGTTGCCTTAAATTTGTGGGTCGACTTCGTAAGTATGGATATCTTTTCGCACGCGGTTATCGCCAATCATGGGAGTGGCGTAGGCCACGCCGAACCAAGCCGCCAAGCAAACCAGCCAAGAGCCCAGCAGCGAGATGGCGAGCGTCCAACCGCCAAGTTGGCTTTGCAGCGCGAGCGAAAGTTCTTCAAAGATCGCCACGGCCACCAAGTTGATCATGCCTAAGGGCAGCATCACCTTCCACGCCAGGGCCATCAGTTGATCAAAACGGAAACGCGGCCAACTCCAGCGGACCACCATGAAAAACACGATCACGCCGGTCACCTTGAGATGCAACACGATCAAACGGCCGACCGCGCCCACCCAGGTCACTTGTTCATCGGGGCCGGCCAACCCCCAAATGTGCCAACCCCCCAGAAACAGCAGCACGATCAGAAACGCCGCCGTGATCATATGCAGGAATTCAGCCACCAGGAACAGCAACAGCTTCATTCCGGTGTACTCAGTGTGGTAGCCGCCGATCAACTCCTGCTCGCATTCCGGCAGGTCGAACGGCAGACGCGCCGCTTCGGCGAAGGCCGCAATCACGAACACGACAAAACCCAGCGGCTGCGTGAAAATAAACCAAACGCCGCTGTCCGCCTGATGGTGAACGATTTCGTCCAGATTCAAGGAGCCGGAAGCCAGCACGACGCTCAAAATCGCCAAGCCGAGCGGAAGTTCATACGAGATGAGCTGTGCGCTGGAGCGCAAACCGCCCAGAAAACTGTATTTGTTATTGCTCGCCCAGCCGCCCACGATCACGCCGTAGACAGCAATACTCGAAAGCGCGAAAACATACAGCAGGCCGACATCCACCCCTGGCGCCACCACCAGCGGCACGGGCCCCTCCGTTAACGCAACCGTGGCGGCGTCTTGGCCGAACAGCGTATACACGCTGGCGGGCAGCACGCTGCCGAAGGGAATCACGGCGAACACCGCCAACGCCGCGGCGAGAATCGAAATAGGCGCCAACAGAAACAGACGTTTGTCGACATGCGCCGGCGTGTACTCTTCCTTGAGAATGAATTTGCCGCCATCGGCCATCGGTTGGCCCAGCCCAAACAGGCGGATGCGGGTCAGCGGAACGCCCACGCGGTTGGGCCCCAGCCGATCCTGCACCCAGGCCGCGATCCAACGTTCCAGAAGCACGAAGTAAGCGGCGGCGGTCATTAAACCACCCAGCAAGACGGCAATTTTTATCAGCGGTTCCAGCATCGGCAGGCAAATTCCCTAGACAAGCTGATTGAGTAAAAGGTCGACGCCGGTGGCCGGAATCTCGCTCGTTGCGGCGGCAAAAGCGATGTGCTCCCGGGCCACATCTTCTAACACGCGGCGAGCGTTGTATAGCCCATCGCGATCCAACAGCCGCCAGTACAATTGCCCTTCGGTCATCACGCCGGCGGGCGGGCGAATCGCCCACTCGAACGATTGCAAACGGTTGCCCGCATTAACGAACGAACCGCTCCGCTCCACGAAAGCCGCGCCCGGCAACTGGATATCGGCTTGCCGCCACAAGGCTGATGCAAACAGATCTTGCACGATCAGCGTCGACGACGCCAAACCGGCCAGCAACTCTGGCGCTAGTGATTCTTCCTCTTTGCTGGCCGCATCATTGCCATCCGCAGGCGGGTAGCCGCCGCTGATCCAAACGGCGTCAAACGGTGTTTCAGCGGCTTGTTCGAGAAACGACTCCCAACTCAAAACGTCGCCCGTCAGGGCGGAAAGAAGCATCTCGACGCCGCGCCGGTTGGGACACTTCTCGGCGCGTATCGTGAAACCGTTGGGGAACGATTCGTCGGCCCCCGCTTGCGGAATGCGGCCCAACGCCAACACGGCGTTTTCATCGTATTGCCGGATGTACGTGGCCAGCAGATACGCTTCCTCGACCGTCAAAAAAGGCGAGAGCACGGCCGCCAAACGACGTTTTTTGGAGTTACTATTTTTCGGGGGGCTATTTTTCGAGTTACTATTCTCTCCCGCCTCTCCCGTAAGTGCGGCGTGCAAGGCGGCGGGAGCGTCCGACCAATCGAGCGGTTGCAAAACGCCCTCGATTTTTTGCCGCGGCGCCAGACAACGGGCGTTGTCATGTACATATTTCCAGCCGTAACGGCCTTCGTCGCACATCCACCATTGGTTGATGTGTGGGTTCTCGCGCGGTTTCAGGCGGTGAATGCGATCTTGATTTTCCTCGACCTGAATCGAACAACCGGTCGAGCAACCGGCGCAAACGCTGGCGTGTTGTTTCATGAACCACACGCGTTGGCTGTAGAGGAAGTCGAGATCGCCCAAGGCGCCGACCGGACACAAATCGACCACGTTCCCCGAAAGCTTGTTCTCCAACGGGAAGCCGGGAAAGACATCAATCTCCTCATGCGCGCCGCGATGGACCACCATCAATTCCGCATCGCCGCTGACCTCTCGCGTGAACCGCACGCAACGCGTACACATCACGCAGCGGTCAACAAACAGCGCGACGGTGTCGCCCAGTTCGCGGCGGCGGCTATGGAACGGTTTGATATCGGCCCGCCGCTCCGAGCGGCCATGCTCGAAATGGTAATCTTGTAGATGGCATTCGCCAGCCTTATCGCAAATGGGGCAATCGACCGGATGGCGAATCAGCAAATCTTCCTCGACCATGGCCCGGGCTTGCCGCACTTTTTCGCTATCAGTGACAAACACCGTGCCGTCGCGGGCCGGTGTTTGGCAGCCCGGCACGAGTTTCGGCAGCATCGAAATTTCGCCCGAATCCGCATCGCGTTTGCCGGTTTCGACGAGGCACATCCTGCAACTGGCCACCACCGACAAACCGGGGTGCCAGCAGTAATGCGGAACTTCCACACCGACGCGCGCCGCCACCTGAATGCCGTTGAGGCGTTCGTCATCGCCGATTTCGACTTCTTGTCCATTGATGAGGACGATCGCCATGAATCGTTCGCCTTGAAGCGACTCCTAATGAATACTGGCCACTAATGAATCTGTGTAACTAATGAATACTGTGCAACTCCAACGCCAGCGGCGGCGAAGTTTCCATGTAACCCGTGGGGTTGGTGCGTTTGATGTACTGCTCGAATTCGTCGCGGAATTTCCGAATTGCGTTTTTGATCGGCCAAGCCGCGCCGTCGGCCAGACCACAAATAGTCGTGCCCGGCATGATGCCGATGAAATCGCCGATTTCCAGTAAGAGGTCCAAATCGAGCAAGCGGCCCTGACCGGCTCGAATGCGGTCCAACATTTTTAGCGACCACGAAGTGCCTTCCCGGCAGGGCGTGCATTGGCCGCAGCTTTCATGGGCGAAGAACCGGCAGGTGTTATGCAAAAAATCGACGATCGAAACGGTTTCGTCCAGCACCACGACCGCCGCCGTGCCCAAGCCCAGGCAGCCATATTTTCCGGGGCCGCTGAAATCGAGTTTGCAATCGAGTTCGTCGGCCGTTAGTAAACCCATGCTGATGCCGCCAGGAACCGCCGCTTTCGCTTTGCGGCCCTTCCAGACCCCGCCGCCAAAATCGTTGATCAATTCCGAAACGGTAATTCCCAACGGCGCTTCGTAACAGCCCGGCTTTTCCACATGGCCGCTGAGGCAATATAGCTTGGGCCCAAAACTGCCAGGGTCTCGCGGATTGTTAGGATCGGGCGGCGTGCCCAGCGAGCGGAACCAGTCAACGCCACGGTCGGCGATTTGTTTCACGCAGGCCGCCGTTTCGACATTATTAACCACCGTCGGTTTGCGGAAAGCGCCTTCCACCGCTGGGAAGGGCGGCTTGATGCGAGGCCACGCACGGCGGCCTTCCAGGCTTTCAATCAAGCCGGTTTCCTCGCCGCAAATATAGGCTGCGGCCCCGCGATGCAAATAGATATTGAGTGAAAACTCGCTGCCACAAACGGCATCGCCCAAATAGCCCGCCGCATACAGTTCGTCGATCGCGCTTTGCAAACGTTTATACGCCAGCGGGTATTCGTAACGCAGGTAAATGTAGGCCGTGGAGGCTTTCGTGGCGTAGCAACTTAAAATCAAACCTTCCAGCACCTGGTGAGGATCTTCCTCCATGAGAATGCGGTTGTTGAACGTGCCCGGTTCGCTTTCATCGGCGTTCAGGCAGAAGTACACCGGCCCGGGATGGTTCTCGGGGAGGAAGGTCCACTTCAAGCCGCAAGGGAAGCCAGCGCCGCCCCGCCCCCGCAACGCGCTGCCTTTGATCAGATCGCGAAATGCTTCGCGCGGCTGGTCTGCCAGGACGCGTTTGAGCGACCGGTAACCGCCTTGTTCTTCATAGACGCGCAGCGTGTGGCTGTGCTCTCGATGAATGTTGGCCAGTAGTATTGGTTCAAATTCCGACAAAAGATTCAACCTCATCCTGTGGGCGACTGCAAAAACTTGCCAGCGCTTTCCTCAGTAAGATTCTTATGGAGCGTGTCTCCCGCCAACATGCAGGGCGCGAACTCACAGGCGCCCAAACACTCGCCAAACTCCAGCGTGAGGCGGCCGTCGTCCGTGGTTTGGCCCGGCTCGATACCCGCCTTTTGGCACATGTATTCCAATATCTCTTCGCCGCCGCGCAGGGCGCAACTCACCGAACGGCAAACCCAGGCGCGCGTTTCGCCGTGCGGGGCGTCTTGCTTGAAAAAGCCGTAAAAGCTGAGCGTGTCTTGAATTTGAGCCGGCGCCAACTCCAACAGTTCAGCAATTTCCACCACCGCTTGCAGCGGCACATGCCGCAGATGCGCATTGACCACATGCAGCGCCGGCAGCGTAACGGCTTGCCGCGTGGGGTAGCGCGGAAAATACGCCTTGATCTCGGCCACGATGGCCTCGCTGAGCACGCGTTGCCCGGCGGGCGTTTCGGTTTTGGCGGGTTGATTAGTCATAAAAAATCGGTTTCTGACGAACTTTTAGCGGTCTAGTTCCGCGGCAATGATGTTCAAACTTCCCAGCACGGCCACCACATCGCTCAACGTATGGCCGCGAATCAATTGCGGGAACAGGGCGAAGTGAATGAACGACGGCGGACGGCAACGCGCCCGATACGCCACGTTGCTTCCATCGCCCACGATATAAAACCCCAGTTCGCCGTTGGGCGCTTCGGTGGCGGCGTACGACGCCTCCGAGGGAACCTCCAAACCGCGGTTTTGCATCACCAATTCGAACTGCGTGATCGTGCCTTCAATCGTTTGGTAGACGTCCATCTTCTCCGGCATGGCGGCGCGTGCTTCCTGCCCGATATCGATCGGACCGGAGGGCAGGTTTTCAACCGCCTGCTCGACGATTTTCAGGCTCTCCTTCATCTCTTCCATGCGCACGTGATAACGCGCGTAGCAGTCGCCGGCGTGGCTGCAAATTACCTTGAAATCAAAATCTTGGTAGGCCAGATACGGCTCGTCCTTGCGTAAGTCTCGGGTGACGCCGCTGGCCCGCGCGATCGGCCCCGAACTACTGCTGGCAATCGCCTCGGCCTTGGAAAGCAGGCCCACGCCCTGGGTGCGATCGATAAAAATGCGATTCTTATTGAGCAACCGCTCCATGTCTTGAATCGTGCCGGGCAGGCCTTTGGCGAAGGCGCGAATTTTTTCGATCGTGATATCGGTAATATCGTGCGAAGCACCGCCCACGCGCGTGTAGCTGTTGGTGAAGCGGGCCCCGCAGAGGCTCTCGAAAATATCGTAGATCAGTTCGCGTTGGTAAAAGGCGTAGAGAAAAAACGTAAACGCGCCGACATCCAGCCCGATGGCGCCGGTGCTCAACAGATGATCGCTGATCCTCGCCAACTCCGAAACAATCACCCGCACGTATTTGCAACGCGGCGTCGGTTCGACGCCCATCAGCGTTTCCACCGCATGATGCCAGCCCACATTGTTGGACATCGGCGAAATGTAATTCATGCGGTCGGTTACGGTCACGTATTGGTTGTAGTCGAGGTGCTCGCCGATTTTTTCAAAACCGGAATGCAGGTAGCCGATATCCGGCACGGCGTCGACCACGCGCTCGCCATCGAGCTTGAGCACAATGCGCAAGGTCGTGTGCGTGGCCGGATGCTGCGGCCCGAAATTGAGCGTCCAGAGGTAATCCTGCCGCTGGTGCGTTTTTTCCTCGATCGTCTTGACCGCCATTCCCGTCTATCCTTCTCCGCGACGCAGAACCTCGAAATTGTGGCGTTCGCCCCGGCCCTGTAACGGGTAATCTTTTCGCAACGGATGCGCCTCGAATGCATCGGGCAGCAAAATACGACGTAAGTCGGGGTGGCCCTCAAAGCGAATGCCGAACATATCCCAGACTTCTCGCTCCATCCAATTCGCGCCTGACCACAACGCCGTCATCGAAGGCGCGTTCAAATCTGGCTCGTTCAGCGGCAGGCAAACTGTCAGCCGCAGGCCGGAGTCTGTTCCCGCCAGTTGATACACCACATGAAACCGATCTTCCGCGCCGCGATAATTCAGGTAGTCGACACAAGTGACGTCGACGAGCATATCGAAGCTGTATTCGTCGCGCAGCGTCTGCATCAGCGTAATAAGTTCATCGCGTGAAACCACGACCCGCGTTTGGCCGCGAAACGCGCTCACCGCCAATCCAGGGAATTGCGCCGCAATCTGCTCGAACACTTTTTGTTCGGGCTCCGTTGTTTGTTCGCCGGTTGTGTGTTCTTCGGTCATGGCTGGGAAAATCCTTGTCCGAGAATTGGCAGCTCGATCAGGGCGCGTTTGGTCATTTGTTGCTGGGCCGAGAGAAATTCCCGGCCATCGAGCGTGCCTTCACGTTGGATTTTGTCTTGCAGGTCGATGATGGCCTGAATCAACTGTTCGGGGCGGGGCGGGCAGCCCGGTACGTACATATCGACCGGAACAAATCGGTCGATGCCCTGCACCACGCTGTAGGTGTCGAACACACCGCCGGTCGAGGCACAGGCCCCCATGGAAATGCACCACTTGGGTTCGGGCATCTGCTGCCAAATTCTTTGCAGCACGGGCAGCATTTTCATGACCACGCGCCCGGCCACGATCATTAAATCGCACTGCCGAGGACTGAAGCGAAACACCTCCGCGCCAAAGCGGGCCAAGTCGTGCCGACTGGCGCCGGTGGCCATCAGTTCAATGCCGCAACACGCCGTGGCGAAAGGCATCGGCCAAAGGCTGTTTTTGCGGCACCAACTTCCTAATTCGTCCAACCGACTGACCACCACATTTTCCGGGAGGCCTTCGAAATGCTCCGGCATGCCTGCTACCGCCATTGAAAGACTCCCTTCCGCCAAGCGTATACCAGCCCCAGAGCAAGCAAGGCGATGAACACCATCACTTCGCCGAACACCAGCAGCCGAGAAAAATCGGTGTGCGCGCCGCCCATTGCAGCGGCCGCTGTTTGTGTCGCGGCAACGGCGCGGTCAATACCTTCTGGATTCCGGCTGGCCACCGCCCAAGGATAAAGGAACAGCAGTTCCACGTCGAAGAGCAAAAAGGCAATCGCGACCAAATGAAAACGCACGTCGAACCGGCGGCGGGCGTCGTTAATGGGGTCCATCCCGCTTTCGTAGGGCATCTCCTTGACGCGCCCCGCGCGACGCGGCCCCATTACGCGGCCCATGCCGTACATTACGCATGCCAAGCCCAGTGCGCAGCCGACAAACAGAAATGCGGGATAAAAGGCGGAATCCATAAGTAGCTTCCGTGACACGCCTTACGGCAATTTATTCGCTCACATTGTGAATTTTATCACAAGGCGAGGGAAATAAAAAAAACTCGTCGGCTCGCATCCTATCGCCCCACCGCCGCAGGGTCAACCGTCAGCGATCGATCCTTCAGTAATGGGGGCGCCATGAAAACTCCATCGCGGTTTTCGCGGGCAAGAATGGTGCAAGCACAGAAGGCAGCCATTGAAAGCAGCCCGTTAAAAACGGTATTCTAGCTGCGAGCGGCCGAAGTTCATCAACACCGAGTCGTTAATACGTGAGGGGAGTGCATGTTAACCAAGCTGATCATTCGCAATTTCAAGAGTTTCGATTCTGTCGAAATTGAGCTTGGCAATCCCGTGGTGTTTGTTGGTCCGAATAATTCCGGTAAGACGACGGCGCTTCAGGCGATTGCGCTCTGGGATATCGGGCTCAAACGCTGGAACGAAAAGCGAGCAGGCAAGAAGGCGCCGGAAAAACGACCGGGCGTGACTATCAACCGCCGCGACCTCGTCGCTCTGCCGATACCGAACGCCAACCTTCTCTGGCGCGACCTCCATGTTCGCGACGTGCAAAAAGTTAATGGACAGCAAACCACTCGAAATATTCGTGTTGATATAATTGTCGAAGGTGTCACCAATGGCAAAGAATGGCGGTGCGGTCTGGAATTCGACTACGCCAATGATGAGTCGTTTTACTGTCGACCACTTCGGCTCTCGGAAGAAAAGAACGGCGACCGAATGCCAGTCCCCAGCGAGAGCGCCGAAACGCGAATCGCTTTTCTTCCACCCATGTCCGGTCTCGCCGCCAATGAGACGAGGCTCGACCCCGGTGCGATCAACGTGCGTTTGGGAGAAGGACGAACGGCTGAGGTTTTACGAAACCTCTGTTATGGAATCCATGCGACTGATGATCAGGAGGAAGGATGGCGGGCCGTCTGTGAATTGATCCGAGACCAATTTGGAATACAACTTGATGCTCCTCGCTACATTGCCGAACGTGGCGAAATCTCGATGACATACAGGGATTCCTCTGGGGTCCGTCTTGATCTTTCTTCGGCGGGTCGAGGTTTACAGCAGACTCTTTTGATCTTGGCTCATCTCTTTTATAACAAACATTCCGTCGTCTTGATCGACGAACCAGATGCACATCTCGAAATCCTGCGGCAACGCCAGATTTACGAACTGCTATGCAAGGTTGCCGATGAACATGGTTCGCAAATCATCATGGCGAGCCATTCGGAGGTTGTTCTCAATGAAGCCGCTGATCGGGATGTCGTCATCGCTTTTGTCGGTAAACCGCATCGAATCGATGATCGCGGAACTCAGCTTCGGAAATCGCTTAAAGAAATCGGGTTCGATCAATTCTATCAGGCAGAGCAGACAGGTTGGGTTCTCTACCTCGAAGGGTCGACCGATTTGTCGATCCTTCGAGCCTTTGCTCGCACCTTGGACCACCCGGTGGCGGTCCTGCTGGAAAGGCCCTTCGTTCACTACGTTACCAATCAGCCGAACTCCGCGAGACACCATTTCTTTGCTCTGCGCGAGGCAAAGACCGACCTCGTGGGCATCGCTGTATTTGATCACCTCGATCAGCCACTGCAGTCGCACGAAGCACTCAATGAGATCATGTGGCAACGGCGCGAGATAGAAAACTACTTGTGCAATAAAGATGTGCTGCTCGCGTGGGCGAAACACGCCGGAACAAACGAACAAGGAGAATTATTTGCAATAAATTGGGTTAGTGTCATGTCGGAGACGATCGACGAAATCGAATCGGCGATGGAAACGCTTGGCAAAGGCTCTCCCTGGTCGCCACTGGCGAAAGTCACCGACGACTTTCTGGACCCGCTGTTCGCTAAGTTCTTTTAAAAACTAGAATTGCCGAACCTCATGCGAAAAACCGACTACCACGTTCTCGCCCAATTTGTGCAGGCGGAAAATTTTGATCCTGAAATTGGCAAAGTACTCGATAATGTCAACACCGTAGCAGGCCGTGCGGTTGCGCCGCCCGATGGAAACGACGAATGACGCGTTACGGCAATAACTGATCGAAGTCGCTTTGCCCCTGGCGGCGTGTCGGACGGTCTTGCATCCATTGTATCAGCAGCATGGCGATGATCGTCACGTGGAGGTGCAGCAAAACACCTTTTCAATCGCTTCCGGCAGCCAACTCGATACATTCAGACGAGTATCCGATCTCGCTCGGTGTCGAACCGCTCCATGGTTGGATGTCCTGCATTATCGAATGTGAAGGCGACGTTGTTATTGGGTCGGCCGGACGTGTTGGAATTGGCAACCGCCCAGGCCACGTCCGCCACGGCGGGCACAAACGCGCCGTCTACTGCAATGGTGTGTTTGAGCAACGCTTGAAGGTTGTTGCTTGGCGGCGGGTGTTCGCTGCCATATTTCGACCGCTGGGGCTTCTTTGACCCCAGGCAAAGCCAGTGTGAGGCCGGGCTTTTTTGAACTGCAACCGGCAATTTATTTCGGAACGGTTCCCCAAGGGCCTGTCCTTGCCGCCGATGGGTAATCTCCTATCATTACCAGTTCCTCTTTTCCTCGCTCAACAGGCTCGGCGCAATGCCCTATTCCACGCTCGCAATTTACTCGCTGGCGGTATGCGCCGCCTCTCTCGCGGGCGGCGCCTTGCCGGTTTTTCTCCGGATCACGCACCAGAGGATGCAACTCATTTTGAGTTTTGTGGGCGGCCTGATGCTGGGCGTGGGCGTGTTGCATCTTCTTCCGCACGCCGTTGCCGCCACGAATTCGATCGATACGGTTTTCATTTCGCTGTTGTGCGGCATTTTGCTCACCTTTGCCTTGATCCGAGTGTTTCACATTCACCAGCATGAGCCGGTCGCGGCGGAGCACCCCACGCAGGAGGAATGCGACCACGATCCAGCATGTGAACATCACCAGCATCATCATCACCATGACGACGATCCTGCTGGCGGAAACGTGGGCTGGTTCGGTCTGCTCGCCGGCTTGAGTCTACACACGCTGATCGACGGCGCGGCTCTCGGCGCCGACGTATTTTCCAACCACGGCCACGCCGCGCTCCCTTGGGTCGGACTGGGTACGTTTCTGGCGGTCGTTCTGCACAAACCGCTCGACGCCCTGGCGTTGACGTCTCTGATGAAGGCCCAGGGGTTTTCGTCGCGAAGAACGAGCATCGTGAGCTTTATTTTCTCGTTGATGTGTCCGCTGGGCGCGTTCGCGTTCGCCTTTGGCGTCAGAGGACTATTCTCCGATACAAGCCTCGCGTTGGCCATTGCCTTGGCTTTCGCCGCCGGCGCTTTCTTGTGCATTTCCCTGGCCGACCTATTACCTGAAATCCAGTTTCACCGGCACGACCGCTGGCAACTTTCCGGCGCGCTCCTATTCGGAGTGTTCCTGGCCTATGGGATCGGCTTTCTAGAGCCGGAACACGCCCACCACGCTGGGGCGACCGCCCCGCACGCCGCCGATGTGCATAACCACCCCGCGCCCGCCGACGGTATCCACCAGAATTCACGCGAATAACCGGAGGGGAAACTCTCGTTCGAGGAGTACCCGTTCACGGAGTTTATTGGAACGTTCATCGTTACGCCAGCTTGTTTTCACAGGAGGGAGCGGAGAGAACGGAGGCCCCTGTTTGTTTCCTCGTTCCCGCTGCATGAAAGGCATTTCGAGGCATGCTTTGTTTTCCTCCGCAAACAGTATGACGCACGATGTGATTGGTTCCGCCATCGAAGTTCATCGAGACGAAGCCTAGGTTTACTGGAGTCCATTTGTTTTGCCCCAGTTGGACGTTGAGTTTCTTGTCTGGAGGATAAGCTAGTCGCTAGAACGAGCACTGCGGCCGGATTGCGCCAGGAATGCACCGCAATTGAATCAAAGTCCCTTGCTTTTGGCCTAAATGCGAAAAAC
>JAJRWU010000312.1 GCA_024276655.1 Planctomycetota bacterium | reverse complement strand
GCACCGCAATTGAATCAAAGTCCCTTGCTTTTGGCCTAAATGCGAAAAACGCAACCCAGAAATACTGCCTTTAGTCCGCTTTGTTACTCACGACTAGCGATTCACCAAAACTCAACGTCACGCTGAACCAGTACACCTTGAACACTCGAATTCCGATCTCCAACACCCGACCAACCCAATGAATCATTCTCTGATTTATTATCCTCATGTGCTTGTTTGATTAAGGCGTTCCGCCAAAAACCGTACCTCATTTGTGGAAAATAACGGATTTCCTGGGCAATGTCAAGGAAAAATTCGGCAACGTAGGGCTTGCCGTTGGAGTCCACGCTTCAGCGTGCGTTGTCTTGTAAACAATGCTAAGAAACGTGCTAAAGCATGAACTCCAACGGCGCGAACAACAGCACTAAAGCATGAACTCCAACGGCGCGAACAACATGCCGGCCTTCTAAAATTCCTGGCGCTCAATGTAAACCGACGCCGCCAGCAGCATCAGCAGCACAAAAATCGAACTGCTCAAAACCGGTTGCCAGGGATCGAACTTGATCTGAGCAGACGCCAAACCGGGAATGTTGTCGACCGCCACCGTTTCCTTGCCCGTGAGCAGATATTGCGTGGTTTTGTCGAGTTCCCCCGGTTTGGGAAAGACCGTATACAACGGCACGATTCCATAATAGTAGATGCGGTCGGTGAGCGTGATCGCCGGCGCTCGGCGAGACACCACCGTGTGTTTGCGCAAATCGTATTCCGTCACGCGAGAAGTGTGGTGCGCAATCAGCAGCCGATTCGGTCCTGAAAAAGCCGTCCCGCTGATGTCGCCCTGGGCGCCAACGGGAGCGAGCAGGAACTTTCCAGCGGCCGCGTCGTACAGCCAAAGCCTGCCATTGTGAAATAATATCGACATCCAACCGCCGCCCGGCGCCGCGTAGGCAAAACGCGGCGGACCGCGGGTCTCGAGCACCTGCACGCTCCGCTGGCGCAGATCGTGGGCTTCGAGAAGGAAAATTTGGCCGTCTTCGCAAGCCACGAGAAGCGTTTTGCCGGCGACCGACAAAACCGCCGCGTCTTCAGAGTCGACATCCAGCCGAGCAGCGGCGGTTTGCCGGTATTGCCGGTTCTCATCGGCGGTGAAACGAAATACCCGCCCACGGTCGTAGATAAAGAGCACGTCGTTTTGGGAATCGAAGGCGGCGGCGGCGGAATCACTCAAGCGCAGCGGCGGCTCCGCATCGGCGGACGAGAAAATGTCATCTTGCAGACCCGGAATAAACTCCATCCAGGCCAGGGCTTTTGCGTCGGCCGCGGGGTCGCCGGTAAGACGCAAAATGTCTTGCCGCGAGACGCCAATGATTTCATCATGAGAATTTTGGAAGAGGGCGAAGAGGCCGTCGTTCGCTTTGGCGCCGCCCTTGCGCCGCCATTGGTCGTCGGCCGAACCGACCCAGAGTTTTTTGTTGTTTGGTCCTCGAAGCGAACCTTGGGCGACCAGAATTCGCTTTTTGGGCGCGTCGTAGATCGGCCCGGTCAGCGGAGGAAACGGCACCGGAAAACTCATGCGGCGGCGGAGTTCGGCTTGGCCGTCGCTGAGAAAGACAATTTTCCAGGTTTTCGATTCGGCGTCCCAGGCGTACGGCGTGTTGACTTCATTGACGGCCAGAAGTTGGTCGTCGGCGACGATCAAATTCTTAATCCGCAGCGGAAAGTAGGCGATGTTCTCCATCACCGATTGCGCCGTCCCCACGCCAAAACACATGGCCCAAAAAAGAATGCTGGCCGCAACCGATACAATCGTGCTCCGCCAGATCAAACCCGCCAGAGCGGAAACCGAATAATAGATCGCGAACAGAAACAGGAAGATCGGAATATACAAGAGAAGTTGGTGGTTCCAAATCCCCAGCCGCAGACCCAGAATAAGCCACATGCCGGTCAGCAGAAAAACCGCGCTGATCAACGTAAACGCACACCCGCCGAGAAACTTCGTCACGTACAGCAACCACCGCGAAATCGGCTTACTCAACAGCAAACTGAGTGAATGAGGATCGAACGTTTGTGGAATGATGGAGGCGGTTACGAGAATCGCGACAAACACGCCTACCGGTCCGGCAAACCAATCTAAAACCAAGGTGACGGCCGGCTGCAATATTTTTTCCAGCCGATCGGCGCGAACCGGCGCCGGCCAAAAAATATCGAGGCCGAAGTACGTGAATTGGACCGACGTGGCAAGGCTCACTTTCACGGTTTTAGGAAAGGCCGCTTCAAACAACAAGCGGTTGAGGCGGGCGCGCTGTTCGTCGCTGAGAATGGAGGGATCCGACTTGGCGCTCTTGCCCGATTCTTCGTCGGTTACGTCGAGCAGGCGGCGGCCTTCATTGGCCAGGTCGACGCGCTGCCAGGAAACATCGTCGTACAACGACGCCTCTTGGAGCAGGTTATCGAACGACGCTTGCAGGCTATCCCGGGCCACCACATATTTAGAACGCCGTTCCGGCCCCGCGCCTGCGGGCAAGCGGCGAAACTTCAACAGCTTCTGGCGAGCTTCGTCGCTCAGCAACGACCAAACCCGGGCTGCGGGCGTATCTTCCTCCCGCCGCCCTTCCCGAATGGTTTGCGCCAGTTCAGACCAATCGTAAACGTCGTCTTGGTTGAGGCCGGTGGTGAGTTGCTCGCGATAGCCAATCGGCGCGAACACCAATAACGCCAATGCGATTAACACCAGCAGAATCCATAACACCCAGGAGGCCATGGCTTCTCGAAAGGAATCCTTGATGATGGCCAGATACGCACTCATGGTTTTTCCGTGTGTTGGTCGAGCAAGCCGAGAAACGCATCTTCCAACGACATACGGTGCGGCTCGACGGCGAGAATGCTGATCTTGGCGGTTCTGAGGCGGTCGATGGCGGCGTCGACAGCCGCTTGATCGGCCAGCTTGGCTTTGACGCGAAACCGATTTTTCTCGTTGCCCAAAACCAACTCCGGGTGGTGCCCGTTGAAGGCGGCGCGAATGGCGGTTTCCTCGCCGCCCACGTCGAAGGCGACGTCGAGCCCGGTTTGCCCGAGTTGTTTCGAGAGTGCGTCGATGCCGCCCACGTATCGCAAATGGCCATGATCCAGAATCGCGACCCGATCACACACGGTTTCAACTTCCAGCAACAAATGGCTGTTGAGAAAAACCGTTTTTCCCTGAGCTTTCAATTCATGAAGAATCGCTCGCACTTGTGAACGGCCGACCGGATCGAGGCCATCGGTCGGTTCATCGAGAATGAGCAAGTCGGGGTCGTGCAGCAGAGCCTGCGCCAGCCCTAAACGTTGCAGCATGCCCTTGGAGTATTTACGCACGGAATCCTTGGCCCGATGGGCCAGCCCGACTGTTTCCAACAACGCGGGCCGTTTCCGCCGAATTTCCGCCATGGAGAGTCCGCTCAGCCGGCCGTAAAATTCCAAGGCCGTCAGGGCGTTTTGATGCCGGGGAATTCTCAAATTTTCCGGTAGGTAGCCGACCCGCCGCCTGCCGCGGCGGTCGCCGGCGGGGCGGTCCAACAGACGCGCCTTGCCGCCGGTGGGCCGTACAATGCCCAGCAATATTTTGATGAACGTCGTTTTCCCCGCTCCATTTGGCCCCAACAACCCGAAAATCTCACCCGGTTGCACATCGAACGAGACGTTCCGCAGCGCCGTGACGCCCGCGCCGCGAAACCAGCCGCCGCGATACGTTTTACACAAATCAACCACGTTGATCGTCGGAGGCTGCTGAATCATGGGGGACTATAGGGTGCTCGAAGCGGCCAAAAACTGAGATTTCGTATTATACCCCAAGAGGCTGAAATAGGATATTTGCACTAGCTAGGATGCAATTGTGGCAATCCTTACCGTGCGGAGTATATAGTAGGCGATACCCGCACTGCGGAGCAAACGTTTCAAGCGGAACGACGCCGTGGATAATTGTACGAAAGCATTGAAAATGCCATAGTGCAGCGTATTTCACAATCACCAAAGCGCCCATGCGAAACGCCAGTGTTCGTTCGTTTCCGTTGATTCTACGCGGTGTTCGGCCATCGTAGACTTCGCTCGGTTGAGAATGGCTCGTTTAACGGTTAGATATGCTAGAGTAAAAGAGTACACGAACAACATGAGGGCGGCGCCATGGGTCAGTTTCTGCTCGTCTTGTTCGTGTTTTTGGTGTTTGTGATGGTTTTGGGCCACGGTATGTGGCTGGCCCTCGCTTGGTGCTTGCGACAACTGGCCGATTCGGAGGAATTCAGCACCGACGGCTCTCGCCCGCCGGCCGCCGCCGATTCAAAATCTTGCACGTCTTGCGGCGCGCCGAGCGGAATTCGGTTCGGCGTTTGTGCTTTTTGCGGCTACCAGCCCATTGCGGTGGATCTCGCACAGCGGAAGGCTGAGCTTGACGTCGTCGACCGCCAGTTGAAAGACTGGCTCGCGATCGGCCAACTCACCGAAGACGAGTTCCAGCGGTTGCGGCAACTCACCGCGCGCCGGCGAGAGACGCTCTTTCCAAACGCTCGCTCGGTCGAGCAGCGTCCAACGGCGCCGGCGGGTGCGCAGGCCGAAAACGGCAACGTCGCCGCCCCGGTCGAAGACGATATCGTTCTCGGCGAGGTGATTGAAGCTGAGTTGGCGCCGGACGACTCATCGCTGCGGGTGGTCGGCGCACACGCGGTGCATCCGTTAGATCGCGACGGCCCGGCGGAAGCATCTCCCGCGGCGCCTATGCTTCCGGTTCAATCGCGGCGTCAGTTTGCCGACGTCCTGCAATCGTTCATGGCCAAGAGCAACGTTCGTTGGGGTGAAATTGTAGCCGGATTGGCTATTGTCGGCGGCTACGTGGGAGCTGTCGTAAGTTTGTGGAACGACATTCGCGGTTATCCGTTTTTGCCGGCGTTGATTTTTCTCGTCGGCACGGCGGCGTTTTACGGCGCGGGCATTTACACGCTGCGAAAGTGGAACCTGGTTTCCACCAGCCGCGCGTTGCTAATGATCACGCTGCTCCTGACGCCGCTGAATTTCTTGGCCGCCATCGCGCTCTCGGAGCAGCGCCCCGTACTCGATTTCTGGTATCTTTCGGCGGTTATTCTGGGATTGGCGGCGTTTGGCGGCATGACCTACTCCGCCGCGAAAGAGCTGGTTCGCGGGCGCTGGGCGCGTGTTGTCGGGCCGATCATGGGAGCCGTGGTCTGCCAACTTTTTATCGCCCGCCTGGCGAGCAGCGGTATGGAGCAGTGGCGGTTGCAACTGCTGGGGCTGGCGCCGTTAGTTTGTTTCTGGCCGGCCGTCGCCTGGCCCCGAAAGTATTTCCGGCGGCGGATGGGCGAAGCCGCGCTCAAACGACTGGTTTTGATTGTCGGCGTTTCTGGATTCGCCCTCCTCACGACGTGGGGCCTGCTGCTGTCGAAGCAGGGCGATTGGTTCGACGGACTCGTCTTCCTGACGCCCTTGCTTTGTCTGGCGGCGGCCGCCTGTTTGGAACTGGCGGTTCAAACGCAACGGCGTTTGAAAAAGACGCTCGATCCGATTTGGCGAACCGGCGTTCTGGCCGCCGCTCTGGCGGCCGGGTTCATCATGGCCGGTTCGCTGCTGCTGGCGTGGCCCCGG
The DNA here is from genome assembly GCA_024276655.1 of Planctomycetota bacterium. GTDB lineage: Bacteria > Planctomycetota > Planctomycetia > Pirellulales > Pirellulaceae > SZUA-33. Next base: position 9,470 of record JAJRWU010000312.1, on the reverse strand, counting down.
CCTTCGGTGCTGTTGATTGGCATTCTCAACGCGGTGACGCTCTGGGGCATTGCCTACCGGTCGCGGATCGATTTCCTGTATTATCCTGCGATGGCATGCGCCGCCCTTTCTCTGGCCCTCGGCTGCGAACTTGCTTCTCAAAGTCCCGCCGGCCCAGCGGGTGTTTTGAATTTCGGCGAATCGCTGTTATCGCCGTGGTCATCGATCGCGCTCACGGGGCTCGCCGCCGCAATTGCCGGCGCGGCGTTTGGGTTACGGAACATCGGCCGCTCGCGCGACGCCCTGGCGCACTTGTTCGGCGCTGTCGGCGTGGCGGCGGTCAGTCTCGCGGGCGCCTTTGCGGCGGTCGGGTTGCGGGGCGCCGATCCCGCAGTCGCGGCCGGCATCGCGGGTGGTTTTGGTCTGGCCGCGATGCTCGCCAATACGTTTGTTCGACGGGCCGAACTTGGTTGGCTGGGCGCGGCGTTGCAACTCGCCGCGATTCTCGCGGCGGTCTGTCTTCCAGGCCAACTCGAAACCCGATTTCACTTGGGAGCCGCTTTCGGAGTGCAACCCTGGACAGCCGCCTTGACCTGCTTCGGCGTGCTCGCAATGGCTCAGGCGGTTGGACTCAAGCCGATTTTGAAACGATGGCCACACGAACGCAATGCAACAGCGGCGGCCGACGTTTGGACGCCGCTCAACCACGCGGCCTTGGCGGCAACGGCCATTGCAGCGTGTTTTTTATTGGCCGACTCAGCGGTGGGCAGTCGCGCCGCGGCGGTTCAGGCGGGGCTTTGGTGTTCGTTCAGTCTGGTTTGGTTGGCCGGCGCGATTCTTCAAGGCGACCCGCATGTTTTCCGTGCGTTTCAATGTTTTGCCTACTTGGCTTGGGTCTTTGCGGTGCGGGCTGGCGTTCCACGGCAAGATTGGCTTTCTGCTTCGCATCTACAACTCCAGATTGTGGCCGCCTCGATTTGGAGCCTGCTCTGGACGTTGCTGCGCCGCTGGCCACCCAAATTGTTTTCACTTCGCCCCTGGCTGCGAGCCGACGGTGTTTCGCCCGACCATATCGTTCTCGCCGCCGCGATGGGAGGTTTGTTCTACGTTGGCTACGATGCCGTAGGACCGGCCTTGCTCGCCGCGCTGCATGGTAACCCAACGCTTGGTGATCCAACACAGGCGGCAGGAGGAGCGGCGGCGCTGTCGCTCGGTTGCCTTTGGGCGGCGTGGCTGGTTCTTTTGATCGCCGTGGTGGGAATCGGCTGGGAACGGCGCTGGCGGGAAACGATCGCGCTGACAGCCCTGGTCGTGGCCGCCGCGCCGCTCTTGCTGGCGGCTTCGTTGGCCGCGCAGGCCCCGGTCGACCTTGTTTTTCGCGGCGCTCACGGCGCAATCTGTTTGGCGTTCGCCGTTTCGGCGGCAACCTGGTTGCCGGGCGTCGTCCGACGGTTGCAAAAGTCGGTCGGCAGCCTGATCAGTCAAGAGCAAGCCAGCCATGAGCAAGCCAGCCATGAGCAAGCCAGCCATGGGCGAATCGGTGAACTGGCGGCGTTCGGCGTGTTGATCAATGCGGCGCCCGTGGTCGGCGCGACCTTGCTGGCGGCGGCATGGCGGCTTGACGCGCCCGTTGATCGCTTATGGGAGTGGCGCGAGGCGATGTGGCAACTCGGCGGACCGATGTTCCTCGTCGTGGCGGCCTTGATAATTTGCGAGAGGCGAGAGCGCAACGGCCTCAATGCACTGGCGGCGGGAGTCTTGTTTCCGCTGACGCTGGTTTGCTGCTTTGTGCTCGTTCACGGTCAGACAGCGCTGACCGCCGGCGCGTATGCCGGAATACTGCCGATGGCAATGTTAGGATTCGGCGCTGGTTCGCTGGTTTGGCTTTTGTTGGATCGCCCGTTACCGGAACACCAGTCACCGGAACACCTTTCGAGTATTGCCCCGTTAGAGCCGCCGCAGCCGCCGGCAACGGCCCGGGCGCAACAGGTCCAGCGGTTGGAGACGTTTGTCTTTGTCGCGGCGGCCATGGCATTGCTTCACGCGCTATGGAGCGGCGGCGTGGCGCTCTTCACATGGGGAAGGCTTCCCACGGAAGCGGCGTTCTTGGGAAGCAACATCGCCGTGGTTGCCTTTCTACTGTGCGGGGCAAGTCTGCTCTGGCTAGGACGCTCCCGCCGCCACGATTGGAGCGGGCACGCGCTACTGGGAGCCATGGCGGCGTTTTCAAGCATCTTGGCGCTTTCGCTTGCCGGCTTGCTCGTGCAAGGGTATGCGAGTCCGCTGGTTGGCGGCGGCTTCGCCCGGCGCGTGCTGATCGTATCGCTGGCCACAATTTCGATGAGCGCCGCTCTGTTTTCCGTGGGACTGTTTTCCATCAGGCTGCGTTGGCGCGGCGCCCTGGCCGTGAACACGCCTTGGCGAAAAACGCTGCGTCGAATAGCCGCCGCGGCGCCGGCATGGTCGCTCGTGATCAACGCTTGCCTGGCGCTACTGGCGGTGATTCTCGTTTTTCAAGATCCTGCTCCAGGGTGGCCGATCGGCGTTCTGGTTGCATCGGCTGTGAGTACGGCTCTGTGGGCGGCGCGATTCGACCATCGGGCGCTGACCTACAACGCCGCCTGCTACGCACTGTCGGCCGCCACGGTCTTGATGTGCGGCCCTTGGGTCGGACTCTGGAGCCGGCCAACCGGGCTGGCCGTGTGGGAGTTGTTCATCGCCGATAGTTGTCTGCTGTTGGCGATCGGCGGCGTCAGTTTGGTTTGGAGCATGTGGCGAACCAAGCTCACGCCCATGCGCGCCGCACGCCTGCCCTCTTTGCACGCATTCGCGGCAGTCCTGACAACCTCCCTGTTTTGCGCATGGATCACGCTTTGCTTTTTCATCATGGGCGTGTTCGGAAAAACAGGATTCGAAGTGACCGACCTCTGGGGCGCCGCGGCGGCGTATTTGCTGACCGCGCTGCTGCTGGCGTCGCTCTGGAGCCGAAAGGGGCTTTATGCGTTGCCGTGCCTATATGGTTGGTCGGTCGGGCTGACGATTCTCGCGCTCGCACATACGCCCTGGCGGGGCGAACAACTCGCCGCAGCCACGCTCACCGCCTTGGCGTGGCATATTCTGCTGACCGGTATGTTATGGCGCACCGGCGCCGACCTCGCCATTCTCGCTATGCGTTGCGGAATACCTGAGCCAGTCGACGGGCTGCGGCGGCTCTCGCAATGGCTGCCTTATGCTTGCCTGCTGGAGGCGGCGCCGCTCTCGCTTGCGGCAATCGGCTTTGCGCTCAGCGGCGAAGACCGAAGCGTGCAGGTGTGGGCCGGTTTTGTACCGGCGCTGGCCGGCGTGGGCCTAGGATGTTTCGCCCAGAAAGAGCGGCGGTTTGTCTGGCAAAGAGCAGCCTTGGCGTTGGGCGGACTCGCCGCGATTTTACTCTGTTGGACCGACCTGCCGCCCACCTGGAACGACATCACCTGGCTGCGCCGCGCGATTCGGGCCTTGGTCGCGATGATCGCTTTATCGGCCATGAGCACGTTCGCGGCGGCGCGCATCTTTTCGGCGGGCCATGCTTGGCGGGAGGCGGTGCGGAGGAGTATTGTCTGGTGGGGCGCGGCGGCCGCCTGCTCGCTGGCGGCGGTGCTGTTTATTGAAGCCTTCCATTTCGGCGACGCAAACGGGCTGGCTCTTTCGATCGCGGAAATTGCCGCCGTCGCCGTGGTGCTGCTGGGCGCTTTTGCACTCTTGATTCTGTTTGCGGTTTCTCCTCGGATCGATCCTCTGCACTGGTCCGAAGAAAAACGGCAGCGTTACGTCTATGCCGCCCAAGCCGCCTTGGGGCTATTGTTGGCCCACGTGTTTCTCGCCCGCCCGGCGCTCTTCCGCTATTTTTTCCACGGCTATTGGCCGTATCTCGTGATGGGAATTTCCTATGCCGGAGTGGCTCTGGGCGAAATATTCCGCCGCTTGCGGCTGAACGTGCTGTCGGAGCCGCTGCAAAATACCGGCGCGCTGCTGCCCTTGATTCCTTGCCTAGCGTTCCGGATGGCCGACTCCAACAGCGATTACACGCTGGTGCTGTTCGGCGTCGGGCTGCTCTACGGCGCGATGAGCCTTCACCGCCATTCGTTGTTGCTCGGAGCGGGAGCGGCCATCGCGTTGAACGGCGCGCTGTGGTCGCTACTCAGCGAGCAAAGCTGGAAATTTTCGGAGCATCCTCAAATATGGTTGATCCCCCCGGCTGCTTCCGTGCTGGCCGCCGCGCACCTCATGCGCCGCCGCCTCGCCGCCGCCCAACTGACCAGCCTGCGGTATTCGGCCTTGGCGGTGATTTATGTGAGTTCGACGGGCGAAATTTTCCTGCCTCAGAATCAAACGCTGCTGCCGCCGATGATTCTCGCCGGGCTGGCGGTGCTGGGCATGTTTTTGGGCATGATGTTTCGCGTGCGGGCGTTTTTGTATTTGGGGTTCAGCTTCTTTCTCGTGGCGATTTGCAGCATGGTGGCGCGGGCCGCCCAAGCAGTTGATTCCTACTGGCCTTGGTGGGTGTTCCTGCTCGCGATGGGCGTGATTATCTTGACGATCTTCGGCCTGTTTGAAAAGAAACGCACCGCCATTCTGGAATACGCCGAGCGCCTGCGAGCGTGGGAGCCGTAGTCTGGAATTCAGTTGGGACTGGTTTATGATAATTGTTTTCTTGCTCTCGATACGTTCAGGGTTTGATGAGGAATAACGATGAAAGTTCGCTGCTTGGTTCTGGCATGCATGGCGATTGTTTGTCAGGCGATCCTACTTACAGCGGTTGTTGAGGCCCGCGACCGCTGGACTCCAGAACAGGCCAACGCATGGTATGCGAGAAAGCCGTGGTTGGTCGGCTGTAATTTTAATCCTAGTTCCGCCATCAACCAGCTTGAAATGTGGCAGGCGGATACTTTCGACCCCCAAACGATCGACCGCGAACTGGGGTGGGCTGAAGAGCTTGGCTTTAACAGTGTTCGAGTTTATCTTCACAACCTGCTATGGGCCCAAGACCGCGAAGGTTTCTTGAAACGCGTGGAACGGTTTCTGGCCCTGGCCGATCAGCACGGCATCGGGGTGGTGATGGTTCCTCTCGACGCCGTCTGGGATCCACAACCAAAACTCGGCAGGCAGCGCGCACCACGGCCGCACGTCCACAATTCCGGTTGGGTGCAGGCGCCCGGCGCCGAAATTCTCGGCGATCCGAAAAGACACGACGAAATTCGGCCGTACATCACGGGCCTGATCGGCCGCTTTCGCAACGACAATCGCATTCACGCGTGGGATGTCTTCAACGAACCCGACAACGCCAACACCAACGCCTACGGTAAGGAAGGCGCCAACACGGAACTTGAAAACAAAGCCGAAATGGCCACGCTTCTGCTGGGGAAAGTCTTTGCGTGGGCGCGGCGGGCCGATCCGTCGCAACCGCTCACCGCGGGCGTGTGGCTGGGCCCGTGGCCGAGCCATGAGCGGCTCTCGCCGATCGAGAAAATCATGATCGAGGAGTCCGACGTGATCAGCTTCCACAGCTACGAGGGCTTGGAGCACGTCCGCCCGCGCGTGGAACAATTGCGCCGCTACGGGCGTCCGATCTTCTGCACTGAATACATGGCGCGGCCCAACGGCAGCCGGTTCGACCCCGTGCTGGGCTACTTCAAGCAGGAAAAGATCGCGGCTTACAACTGGGGGTTTGTCGCCGGCAAAACACAAACGAACTACCCCTGGGATTCATGGCGCAAACAGTACACCGCCGAACCCGATGTTTGGTTCCATGAAATCCTGCGTCCAGACGGCTCTCCCTATGACCGGCGAGAAGTTGATTACATCAAAAGTCTAACCGGTCAAAAGCAGCCCCAATAAACCCACCCGCGTTCCAGAATCGTTTGTTCGCCTCACAATCGATCCGCCTGTTCGATGGCGTGCATTCGATCGACCGGCAAACCTTCGAGCTTTTGCACTTGGGAACAGTCCCGAAATAAATTTCCCGTTGTCGTTCAGAAAATCCCGGCATTTTCAAAATGCCGGGCTTTTAATCTGGTATGTAAATTCGGGACTGCTCCTTGGGAGCGACTGCGTTCTGCTTTTTCGTACAAACGAACGAACCCAAACGCGAAGAACTTGTCTTGTAATTTCAGTATCCGAATATTGAATCGAGACGATTGTGAAAACGAAGGCCAAATCAAATTTAGAAATGCGAGTTGCTGCCACGGTCGCCGGCGAAGACCTTGCCTGCGGCGACTATGTCGCGGTGTTGACCGAAATGGTCGAGGCGCCCTCATTCCTGTGGGATTGCTGCGGAGCTTCGTTATCGCCACACGAACTGGTGCGGCTCAAAATGATTCCGGCCGATGCCGGGCGGCCGCTCAAGGTGGTTGCTGTCTGCCTGCCATTCGTATACGCCAAGACGCACAAGAAAAAAATGACGACCATCGATCTCCGGCAGGTGCATCTTGTGCGGCTTGATCGGAAATGCGCAAAGGTGGTCTGGAAAACGTTGCAGGCTGGCCAGCGCGGGTCGCGGCGTTAGTGTGCGCGGCTGACAACCCACAAAAACGACCAGCAATGGCTGGGCTTCCGCCCGCGACGCGTGAAACAACGACATTCCAAATAGGCGCCGCGAGAAGCCCGGCTTTTTGAAAAAGCCGGGCTTCTGAACCGGGAGGCGGGAGTTCCAACAGGGGTCGTCGCTGAGGAAGCCAGCGCTCAATCGGCGCCCAGGTTGGCGAAGAGTTTGGCCCAGCGGCGGCCGTGTTCGTCGTAGGCGGCTTCAAACAGTTCGGCCGCGCGTTCCTGTCCGACCAAGGCGGCGGCGGTGAGCGTGTGTGGCGGGTGGCCGGCGTCGGTCAGACGTTGTGCGATTTCCGCCTTCAAACAGTTCACCACCATGCAGCCGCCGACCGTTGACCCTGGCGCGACCGGCGTATCAAGCCCTTTGATCGACACCATGGCGTCGCCCACCGGGGCGCCGGTGTCGAGCACAATATGTGCGATGTCTGATAGCTTCTCCCCCGAGGCGTCGCGGCTTTGGCTGGCGTCGGCATGTTGGCGGCTGACCAAGGCCACCACCGTCAGGCCGCGTTGCCGGAAGCCTCTCGCGATTTCAATCGGCACGACATTGCAACCGCTGGAACTGACCACCAAGGCTGCGTCAATCGATTGGAAGTCGTAGTTGCGGAGAATGCGTTCGGCGAGTCCTGGCGTGTTTTCCAAAAACATGGCCTGCCGCTGGCCGTTCGAGCCGACCACGCCGTTGTGGAATGTCAGCGACAGCTCCACCATGGGGTGAAAACCGGGAAAGGATCCGTACCGAGGCCACATTTCCTCGACCATGATGCGGCTGTGGCCCGATCCAAAAAGATGCACCATGCGGCCGGCGAGAATCGTTTTGGTAAAGCAGTCGGCCGCTTCGCCAATTGCCTGCGTCTGCGAGGAAATCGTGGCGAGCAAGCCACGGCAGGCGTCAATATATTTCTCAGCGGGCGTCATGGCAGTTCGGCAAGGTTTTTTGGACAGCGCCGCGTTTAGGATTGGCGGAGCAAAAGACGACCATAAAAAATCGCCCAGCCCGTATCATACCTCTTGTTCGTGTGTTCCTCGACCCAATGATTCGATGTGCAGGCGCGAGCGGTCTCTCGGTCGAGCCCAAGCGGAGATTTTTTGGATCGGCTTTGCCTAACAACGCCCCCATTTTCGCCCACCGATTCTCCAGAGGAGCCGTAAGTTTATCGCTGCGGCTGATCCTGCAAACCGGTAACTTATTTTTCCCCAGATCCTTATTCGCTGGGATACCGCCCGAATCCGAGCTACAATTCCTACAGCCGTCGTGTTTTCGACGGATTCGCCTACGCGGCGGCGGCCGTTTTCAGCGTCACACCATGCGTCAGATCCAAGGCCTGTTCGATGAAGTTTTATCCTGCCGTTGTGCTTCTCGCGTTTGTCGTTTCGAGCACCGCCCTCGCCTCGCCGGAAACGCCGGGCGCCGATCAGAAAAAGCCGATCGCGCTCATCGGCGGGACATTGCACCCCGTGAGCAGCGCGCCGATTGAAGGCGGCGTGCTGTTGTTCGACAAAGGTAAAATCACGGCCATCGGCGCCGCGGCCGATATTCCCGCCGACGCCGAGCGCATTTCCATCGTCGGCAAGCACGTGTACCCCGGCATGTTCGACGCCTTCACCAACATGGGCTTGGTGGAAGTTAATGCCTTGCGGCCCAGCCGCGATGAATCGGAGAGCGGCCGGTTCAATCCTAATGTTCGGGCGGAAGTGGCCGTAAACCCCGATAGCGAACTGATTCCCGTGGCGCGGGCCAACGGCGTTCTATTAGTGGCTACAGCGCCATCGGGCGGCCTGATTTCAGGCAAGGCGGCGGTGATCCAACTCGACGGTTGGACCTGGGAAGACATGACGCTCCGCAGCCAAGTGGGGCTGATCGTGAACTGGCCCCGCATGGCGGCGGTGCTTGATGTCGAGGGAAAAAAATCGGCCGGAAAGCAAAGTGGGGCGAGCCAACAGTCGTTGAAATATCTCCGCGAACAGTTCACCAATGCCCGCGCCTACCTCAAGTCGCGGGAGAACGCGCCCGACCTCCATCCACTCGATCTGAAATGGGAGGCCATGGCTTCGGTGCTAGACAGCCAAACGCCCATGATCGTGGTTGCCGACCGCGTGCGGCAAATACAATCGGCCGTGGCCTTCGCTGAAGAAGAAAAAGTCAAACTCGTGATCTATGGCGGATACGACGCGCCGCTGTGCGCCAAGCTACTCAACGCCCACAAGATTCCCGTGATCGTGGGCGGCGTGCAGCGATTGCCTCGCAGCCGCTCTGACGATTACGACGCGCCCTTCACGCTGGCCAAACGTCTGTTCGATGCAAAAATTGAGTTCTGCATTTCGGGCGCCGGCCGTTTTGGCGCTTCGCAAGTGCGGAACCTGCCCTACCACGCCGCCATGGCGGCGGCTTTCGGTTTGCCGCGAAGCGAAGCCCTCAAGGCGATCACGCTATCGCCGGCCAGGATTCTTGGCGTGGCTGATCGTGTGGGCTCCTTGGAAGTCGGCAAGGACGCCACCATGATCATCACCGATGGCGACCCGCTCGAAACCGTCACGCATGTGGACCGCGCCTATATTCAAGGACGCGTGGTCGATCTCTCCAGCCGGCACACGCGTTTGTGGCGAAAATACCAGGAAAAATATCGCCGCCAGGACGAAAAAAAGTGATTCCGCAGCCGCGAGATTCGCCTCGGCGGCAGTGAGTTCGCACTGCTCGCCTTATTGTCGCCTTTCGCTCCGAGAGTGTAAAGAATCTGCGGCGAAGATCGCGGAATTTGCAGGGCGGCTATACTCCACACGGCTAACAATGGCTCGTTTAACGGCAAGCCGAAGGCGACTGCGTTTTTCTGGTTTGCCCGAACGCGTGGGCTCAAAACACAGCCGCCTTCGGCTTGCCGTCAAACGAAAAATGCGACATTTTCAACCGT
>JAJRWU010000031.1 GCA_024276655.1 Planctomycetota bacterium | reverse complement strand
AGCAACGGCCCCAACGCGCAAGCGGCGCCGGCAAGCAAAAAGCCAGGACTAAAAAACCATGCTTGAAGACCGGCCATACGCTGCAAACACAGTTCAAGGGAAACACGGGAAGACGACATCCCGATTCAGAAGCCCGGCTTTTTCAAAAGGCAGGGCTTCTCAAACGCCATTTCGGGAACGAATCGTCCGAAGTTTTCTGAGGAATAGTCCTGAAATAAGTGACCGGTTGTAGTTCAGAAAAGCCCGGCATTTTCAAAATGCCGGGCTTTTAATTCGGCATGTAAATTCAGGACTGTTCCTAGCGGGCTGGGTAACGGCTGCGAAGGCTCTCGATTTTGCCTTCTTGCAGGATCGGCAGGTAACGATTCGGCATGGCTAATACAAAACACGCCACCGCCGTGCCGAACATTTTTCCAGGACGTCCGCCCACGCGCCCGCCGCCGCCGGCGCCCAACAAACGAACGCCACGATCATACCACATTCCATGCTTCTCGGGGTCGCCGCCATCGACCACTTGCGAAGCCACCAGTTGATCTCGCAAGAGCGGGTAGCAGGTGCGCCAGTCTTGGCCGCCGACTTGGTAAATCGCCTGGCCGACGTAATACAGCGTGTAGGCGTCGAACGGCATCACGCCGTCGCGTTTGCGGTGTTTCGGCAAATGCCGCACCTGCGAGGAAACAAACTCCATCGATTTCGCGATTCGCCAATCGTCGTACTGACCAAACTCCTGCAAGCATACCACGCCGGCGGCGGCCATGGCCATGGTCGCCCCGCCGCCGCCCTTGCTGTAGGTGAACTTCCCAGGACCCTGCCTGATTTCGTCGGGCGTCGCATCGCGTTGGCTGCGATTGGCCGAATAATGCGAGCGCACGTTGGCAATCGCCATGGCCACCACGTCGGGCGGAATATACAAGCCGCTATCGACGGCGCTGCGCAGCGCTTTGGCTTGCATCACGACTAGGCTTAAATCATGACCTCTGGGCTGCCGCACGGCGCGGTAATCCCACCCGCCATCGTCGCATTGCGTTTGCACGATCACTTCGAGTGCTCTTTCGAGCGTTTCGGTGAGCGGTTCGTCGCTCTGATAGACGCCCAACGCCTGCCCCAGCACAAACGCCGCCAAACCGTGGTTGTACATATCGCGTTGCTGATTCGATATGTTCAACAAGCCCGACGGACGCGCGTTTTTTACGACGTAGTCCAACCCCCGACGCACCGTGTCTCCGTATTTTCCTCGGCCGGGAAAATGGCCATCGGCCAAAAACGCCAACACGCCCACGCTCACCAGTCCTAGATCTTTCGAGCCCCAATTTCCCTCGGGCCCCTGATTCGCAGCTAGCCATTGCAGCCCGCGTTGCAACGCGCGTTCACTATCGGGCGTAACTTCCCACTCGCCCTCGGCCCGCGCCGAAGAGGCAAACATCGCCAGCAGCAGCGCCGCGATTGCAATACGAAAAAGAGTGTTCATGCTTTTTGTAACCGTTCCCTAACCTAGTTCCGCGATTTTGACGAAATCGTTTTTCAACGACTGGTAAAGATCTTGGTACAGCGGAAACGCGCGATCGTAATAGTTCTTCGCGGAACGAACCACACTCGTTTTTTCGACCGGATAGATTGTCTTGGCGCAGGCCTGTTCAATGTTTTTGAATTCGCCGGCGCCAACCGCCGCCAACAACGCCACGCCGTAAGCGGGGCCTTGTTCGGCATTAATCGTGACGGCCTTCTGGCCGAACACATCGGCCTGAATTTGCCGCCAGAGCGGGCTCTTCGAGCCGCCGCCCGAAACGCGAATTTGCCGCACCGGCACGCCCATTTCTTGAATGATGGCCAAGCTGTCGCGCATGGCGAAGGCCACGCCTTCCATAATGGCCCGCGCCATGTGGCCCCGCGTGTGTTTGAGCGTCAGGCCGATAAAACAACCCCGCGCGTGCGGGTCGGCGTGCGGCGTGCGTTCTCCCGCCAAGTACGGCAGGAAAAAAAGGCCTTCGGCGCCGGGCGGTATGGCCGCCGCTTCTTGGTTCAAAACGGTGAAGGCGTCGTCGGCGTTTTTGGCTTGGCCGATTTCGGCGCAGAGCGTGCGCACGAACCAATCGAGCGCGCCGCCGCCGGTCAGGCTGACGCCCATCATGTGCCACTTGCCGCGCACGGCGTGACAAAACGTGTGCAGCCGGCCGGCGGGGTCAATCTCGACGGCGTCGCTATGCACGAACATAATGCCCGACGTGCCGATGGAGGTCGATAATATCCCGCTCTTGACGATGCCCGTACCCACGCCGTTGGCCGCACAATCGCCGGCGCCGCCCACCACCACGCAGTCGGTCGATCAGCCCAACTGTTTGGCCGCCTGCTTGGTGAGGTTGCCCGTGACATCTTCCGATTCATAACATTGCGGGAACAGGCTGCGGTCCAACTCCAGCTTGGAGAGCAGCGGAGCCGACCAATCTCGCTGGCGGATGTCGAGCAGCAGCGTGCCGCTGGCGTCGCTGACATCGGTGGCCAATTCGCCCGTCAACCTCCGCCGCACATCGTCTTTAGGCAGCAAGACGGCGACCGTTTGGTCGAAATGGCGCGGTTCATGGTTCCGCAGCCACAAAATTTTCGGGGCGGTAAAACCGGTCAGTGCAGGATTGGCCACCATTTTTATCAGCTTTTTGCGTCCGCCGGCGCGGCGTTCGATTTCCTCGCATTCGGCGGCGGTGCGTTGGTCGTTCCAGAGCAACGCGGGGCGAATCACACGATGCTGCTTGTCGAGAAATACCGAGCCATGCATCTGGCCGGAGAGACCGATGGCCTTCACATCGGCCGGCTTGGCCTTCAATTGCCTGACGACCGAACGCACCGTTTTCACGACAGCCTTCCACCAGTCTCCAGGATCTTGCTCGCTCCACAGCGGGCGAGGATGCTGCGAAGGGTATTTTGCGTTGGCCTCCGCGAGAATTTCGCCTGTCTCGTTGATGGCCAGCGTTTTGGTGCCGGAAGTGCCGATATCGACGCCCAGAAGAATGCTCATGAACCGCTGTTATCCCTTCGGTCAATCGAGTGGGAAACCGATGATTGTAGCGTTGCCAACAAGCGTGAAACAAGCGGCGCCTTCCCCGATTCGTTTCAGCTCACCACTGTTTAGGCGAGCGGCAGATGAAAATTTGCCTAATACAAGCACGAAGCGCAAGCGAGTGAATTAGCAAACGGTCATTCCCGCGTAGGTGGGAACCCAAAGAAATCCACGGACTCCCGCTACGTGCGGGTAAGGTGTTTTCCGCCGCTCGCCTTAGTCGCCTTCCAAGCCGCGAAAGAACGCTACTTCCGCAGCGAAAGGCGACGCTCATTGCTCCGCAATCCTAAGAGCTCCTAACATAGCCCCTGTTTGGCCTTTCAAACACGGAGTTTGATGCTGACCCATCAAGTTGTGTTAGAAGGTATAAATAATGAATCTTTTCCCGGATTCTCCTTTCCCATCGGCCGTTTTTCTGAGGAAAGAGCCGGAAAGTCTCGTGCGGCATCTTTGGTTTCGCGGAACGTGCGCCGCTGGTAGAATTTACCACGGCGCCATCGCCATGCGGTTGGGCGTGCGGTGTCGCGTCGCCGCATGTCCGACTGTGCGGGCGTGATATATAAAACGAACCTAACCCACCCTCACGCCCCCGTAGTTCAACGGATAGAACAAGGGATCCCTGATCACAAATGGGGATTACGGCAATTGCCTTAAAGTGACGTTTCAGACTATAAAACAAGATGTTTCATGAGTTCTTAACCACTCAAGGAAACTAACAGATTTTCAAGAAAACGACGTTTGCGGGTGTCGCGACACCCGGCTAGTTGCGAAGTGGTAATTGAAGCCGTCGTGTTTGCCCCGCCCACAACAAACCTCGCCGGGATTTTTACCAACCGGGGTTCGCGGTTCATGCTCATCCGCCGTTGCCGTGGGAACGCAAGCACGATAACGCCGTCGAATCAGCTTCGAGTTCGCCAGCCGCCTTCCATGCCGTGGGAGTGCAAAGCCGATTTTCCACACCAGCCGCTACCGATTCCACCCTACAGAAAAACAGCCTTCGACGTTGCCTCTGATTGCGTTGCCGGTCTCTGGCATGGATCCGTTTGTTACCGAACCGGGCAATGGCTTACATGGCTCAATCTCGGCCTCTCAGGCGGTTGGCAAGATAGGCAACGTTCGGCGTGCGGTTTATCAGCGTTAGTATTGTTGATTTCTCCGCAGCCGCTTGGCTGGCTTCTTTTTCTTGGCGTCGGCCAGTGCTTGCGGCTGCGGGCGTTGACTTTGATGTCGTCGGCTTCGGCGGCCTCTGTAAGTTGGGGTGAAATAGTGCCAAGTCCTCGCTCCCATCGAGAGCGCGGTAGCGGGACTGCTAATATCCGGCGCGGACGGCCTTGCTGGCCAGTTTTTCGATTTTGTCGTCTGAGCGACCAATCCGCCTATGTAATATAGACGAATAAGCCGCGCGAGTTCGGCGGTGTTTGCGTCTTGTGGCAGTGTCATTCCAGCGTTCATCTCATTTCTCCTTTTTGCGGCCCTCTCACGAGCCAGGGTAAGTAATTTCAGGTCCGGCGCCTCGACTGAGGCGCCGGTAAAGGAACTACATTATGCTCATCGCCCGACGCTCGGCCGGGTCATTGGTCACGCATTCGGCCAGTTGATCCCGCCAGTCTTCGCCGCGTTCGGCGGCCGCGATGCACAGATCGCAAACTTGCTCAGGTTGCGACGATGCAGATTCATGTCGAGCGAATACTGACCGACCCGATACGCCAAACTTCTCGCCAGCTTTATCGCTGGCGCGCCCGGCGTTCTCACTCTGTTTGTGGCACGTGCCACTAACAGAATCGGTAGGCTTTCGCTTCTGCCGCTTCTTTGCTTCGTCGTCGTACCAATCGCGGGCCTTCGCGGCGCAGACCGACCGTTGCGATTCACTCAGGTTGCGACGATGCAAGTTGGCCGACATTACGAACGCCATCGCATCGGCGGAGTCGTTCGCGGCGTGCAACCGCCGGAATTGGCCTTCGACGTTTGCTGCGCTTGCGGCGCCAGGAAAAATGAGAAAACTGGCGCCGCTCGACCACAACCACAAACCACAACCCGCGATTCAATTAGGAACGTAATAGTCCAGCGATTCGGCTTCGGCCTCCGCTTTTTCCACCGCTTCCTGCTCCCGCAACTTCGCCAATTTTTCAACGAGCGCGGGAACTTCCTCTTGGAGTTGGTTGACGTGCTGCTTCCACTTCGACCAACTAACCTCGCGTCGTGCAGGACGGTTCGGATTCGACGAAGCCATGAAGTTTAGACCGCGAGCCTTGCCGTACGTTTCGATCTCGGAGCAACTGAAATTGTTTTGCATTATCTGAGTGATGTAGTGCGCGGAATCGATTTTATTTTGGACGCGAATGAGTTCCTGGCGGGTGGTGGCCGATGCTTTCACCGTTGGTCGGCTACCGGCAACTTTCAAGTGTTCGGGAAGCATTTTACGTAGCTGCTCGACCGATCGTTTTTGAGAGTTGACGGCATTTTCGGCGTCTCGCGTCTCCTGTTCGAGTGTGTTGATTTTCGCTTGCAGTTCGGCCGTCAATTTAGCCAACTGCTCGCGCAGTTTCGGGGATTCGGTGTCGGCCGCCTGCTTCGCTTTCTCCAGTCGCTCGCGCGCCGCCTTACGTTCCGCGCCGGTCCCTGCCAATTTTTGATGGAGTGCGGTTCCTTCCCGAATTGAAAACTCTCGGGTGATTCGTTTTCGATCCCAGCCCAATCGTTGACACAGGAGATATTGGCCGGAATCAAGATCGTCGAACGCTTTACCTTCGGCGATGAGGTTGAACATCATTTGTTCGATCGCTGAAAACAGCTTTGCGCTCTCCTCGATTGCCGCGTCGGAAAGAGAAGGTGCTGGTGGGTTAGTTGCTACTTTTGCCATCATTTTTACTCCGAAAAAAAAGGGGGAGGTACCAGTTACGGCGTCGGTTTTGTGCTTCAAGCCGCGCGTAGAAATCAGCTTGCGGGTCGGCGCCACGTCGTGAATGTGTTGTACTGGACGATGAACCGGGGGAGGAAAGCACCGATTCAAGACTGCCGATTTCGTCAATCAAGCCGAAGCGTTTTGCGTCGGACGCAATCCAGATTTGGCCGGTCGAAACGACTTTGAGTTTGGCGGCGGTCAACTTTCTGCCTTCGCGGATTGCATCAAGAGATTGTGCGTTGATGTCGTTGACGATTCGCTGCATTTCCGATCGCTGGGAATCGGTGAAAGCGGTTCCCGGTGTCCCTATGCCTTTATGCTCTCCGGCCTTGATAACATGCACTTTCACGCCGAGTTTTTCAGCCATGCCGCTCACGTCTTCAATGACGGCGTACGTGCCGATGGCGCCGACAAGCGCCGATCGGCTGGCCACGATCTTTATCACGCCTGCAATGGCGAAATATGCCGCCGATGCGGCAAGGTCTTCGACGAAGGCGACGATCGGTTTCTGTTTGGCAGTCGCAACCACTTGATCATGGAGCGACGCTGTTCCTGCCGACGCGCCGCCGGGGGAGTTCACTTGCAAAATGATCTTGTTGACGCTCGGATCGGCGGCGAGCGTTTTCAGCTCGGCTCGCACCGCGTCGGTTGACGTTCCGCCGTGGCGGCCATCGCGGCTAAGCGTGCCAGTCAATTGAATAACAGCAACGCCGCCGCCGACGTGCTCCGTCGCTGCTGATTGTGGTCTGCCCGGCGCGAGTGACTGTGCATCGGCGCCATACAAGGAAAAAAGGTTGCGTAACATTTTTACTCACTTTTCGTGTGGAGCTCACGGGCAAGTACGTGGGTTATCCAGGCATCATTGACGCCAAGGTTGTCGAGAAGGAAATGGCATGTTTCCCACCGCAGAATGACGTTGCCGGGAGTGAATCGGCCAGATTCGGAAACTTCAATGTGGTTGCCGAGTTGGCTCATGTTCCCGCCCTGGAACGCTCGCACGACAAACTTCATCGCCGCGCCGAGCGGTCCGGCGTCTGAAGCAAGAACCACGTTTAGCTCTCCAGATCGCACGTAGAATTTGTGGCTAGTAGGTGGGCGGGTTTCGACGGATGGCGTTGTCATTTTCGATTCGGTCCTTCTTCTGCTCGGCAAGTCGCGACTTCATCATGTCGACGGTTTCGCGTGCGAAATATTCCACGGTGTTGATGCGGTAATACGGCAAATAGCCAAGGCGCCGCGCTAAAAAAAACACTTCCGATTCTGAAATGTTTAGTTCGGCCGAAATGAGGGACACTTCAATGATATCAATTGTGCTCATTGGACGGCCTCCGTCGTGCGTTCGGATCGGATGTGGTCGGCGACTTGCTTAACGTCGGCCGCATCGAAATAGGGCACATTGTTGATCGTTGACGTGGGGACGATCCCCAGCAACTCAGCAATTGCCGCGAGTTCGGTGATGGGCGTTTGAAGTTGGCCGGCCACGTGGCCGATGCTGAGAATTTTCGTGGCGTCCATTTTTTTCTCCTCTGGAAATGTGGTAACTGCCATGGTTATACCGGGTGACATTCCTGATATGACAATTATTGGCAGTCATTCGACGACCACGATGAAAACTTTCCCGCACGCGCGGCAAATGGTGTTGCGGCTGATCGAACCGTCGCCGCCCTGGGTGCTGCGCCGCGTTTGTAGATCAGCGCTGCCGCATGAAGGGCAGCGAGGGCGTTCCACGAAAATGATTGGCGGCGGTTGGCGTTTGGTGGTGCTGGCGCTCATTCTCAATGCCCCTTCAAGGGTAGTAGCTCTTCCCTAGCAGGCCACGTGTCACCGCACGCGCGGTAATTGTTCCGTACGGACGGACCATGTGTATCAAAATGACACAAAAGGTGGGAAGCTACACGCTGAAACGGCCAAAAAGGACCCGCCCCTTTTTCTGGGGGGTGTGTTCAGGCGATGTTAAAATGGGGTGTATGCCGATGGCGTATTTTTCTCAATATGGCCTAGTGCGGCACTGACAACACTGACAAAAGGGGTTCCGCCGGGGGGTTCTGTCAGTTTTGTCAGTTCGTCACAGGGGGCTTTCTTGAAAAACACGGGGTTGATGGCGTGAACGATTTTCTGGCGGCTTTCTGGCGATGGCTCGGCTCGAAGCCAATTCAGTTCAATCAGCAAGTCGATGGCAGCTTGTGCTTCCTCTTTATTAGCCAGCCCCGCCCAGCACGGCCGGTACACATCGCGAAGCGTGAACCCGTCGGCCAAACTGCCGTTGATAATCTTCTTCGATAAGGCATGGCCAGCGGAAATATCAAGCCGCACAGCCAGCCCATAAATTCGCCGTGCGTGGCTTTCGAGAACCTCGCCCCAACGAATCGCTTTCGACAACGGTTCGGCCGGTATCGGCCCACGGCCACCGTCTGCAAGATGAATAAGCAACGCCAGCGATGGGATTAGGATTCGGTACTTGGCCAAATGGCTTTCCAGTGCGGGCGACATTTCATCGATGCGTATTCGACGCTCAAGGTCTGCCCGCCAAGCATCGAACTGTTCTTGTGCAGCTTCATCGAACCGAAGATAGGGAACGTCGCTATCTTCATCAGCAACGGCGCCGACGTGCTCGGGGTCAAGATCGTTCAACACCTGGACCGTCGCCCACGCTTTGCTTTTGGCGTTGGTGTCTGGCCACCGGTCGACGTTCTTCCAGTGCTTCGTATGGTCCGGCCACACCGCCAGTTGGAATCGCTGGATCAATCCATCGTCGCCAAGGCCACCTTTGACGGCGCCGCGCACGTACTCGCCGATTCTGCCGGGTTGAATCGAGCCAACCATGCTCACGCAAGCGGCGTCGATATCGATGGTGCCTCGGCCGATTCGGTCGTACGTGTAACGCCCACTTCCGTTCCATGCTTCCAAGTAAAACCCTCGGGCGGCTTCGTGCCCTTCCTTATCGAGCGTCTTGAGAAAAGCATAGATTTCGTCTCGAACAATAGTGATACCGTTGCCGTTCTCATTCAAAATTTCGCCCAGCTTTTCAACCGTCGTGTCATTGCAAACGAAACGACGGCGGGTTGGTTGCTTGGAATCTTCCTCCAACATCTGGACGGCGATATCTTCGGGGCAATCTTTGCCGGTCTTGACGGCCTGCTCCAAAACACGCTTGAGGTTTTTTTGCGTGCTTCGCCCAAAAGTTCAGCAACGGCAAATTGTTTTTCCTCTTCATCGAAACGATTCTTCGCTTCAATTTCCAACCGTTTGAGGAACTTCAACGGCTCATCCAGGGCCGGGGTTTTCATGACTCCGGGGCGCCCGATAATCATTCCCCACAAATTGGGAATGACGGTCCAATCGTCTTGCCGCTTGGGACGTACTCCGATCTTTCGACCAATGACGCCAGCAAGAGCAACCATGATTCCAACGGATGGAAATTCAATCGGACACTGCATTCGCTCCGCAACGTCGACCACGAACGGCGCCACTGATTCAGGGAGCAACCATTCCTCGAACGGCAAAACTGGTGATAGCTCCGCCGGCAACGGCGTGGGCGTCTTCCATTCTCTCGTCGGCACGATATCCTTTGGCGCGTGATATCGTGGATCATCCAAAATGCCTCCAATGTCAACATCTGCCATGCTTTGCATGGCGAAATCATGCTCGAACAGCGCCGCTGCTGCGCGACGATGATCGCCGCCGCAGCATAACAAAGCGTACGAATGGAAGATCGTCATGCTTTCGCCATGTGGGAAGTATGCATCACTTGCCGAGAAGCAAGTTAATTGATAATTGCCGGCCTTACTTTGCTTGCCGACAAACCCCGACCTTCCGGCGTCTGATTGCTTTCCGGGCCGGTCAAACTCATAAAAGCCATCGCACTGCCGGATCTCGTAGCCACGGCCAGCAAGTTCACCAACTATCAATTGCAGGCCGCGCGAAGACTTCTGAAAATCATCGCCGCTTCGCTCGCCGTGCGGCTCTGGCGTCGCTGACTTCGCCGTTGTCGGCCGAATCGATTGCAGATGCGTGAGCATCGATTTCGGAGCCTCTAGCAGGTCTCCACCGCCACGCATCGTATAGGCGCCGTCATGCTTGTCATTCGCACTATTGGCGGCGATTACTTGCTTGCCCCGGCCGTGTATGAAATCGACTCCGGGGTAGGTCGACGAAAACACCTTTCCAAATTTCGCGTCGGCGGGCTTTGTGAAGTAATAGTGCCTCCCGCCGCTGGGCGTCTCCACGATAGCGTCGCAAACATCCGCCAACGTGTAACCTAATTCAGACTCCAGCTTATTCAGCGCATCGAAACCGCTCGCACTGGGGTCGTGAACGTCGATGTCAACCACGAGGTGGCAATCGTCTAGCAGCCAGCCGTATTTATCGTACCGGTCATCTTGCAATTCGGCTTCGATGTCGTCGGCTCGTTT
>JAJRWU010000311.1 GCA_024276655.1 Planctomycetota bacterium | reverse complement strand
GAAGTGGGCCGCGGCATCAAAACGGCTTGCTTGAGCGAACCCTTTCACCACCGGGGCGTTTATCTGCCGATTATTCGCGGCCTCGTGCCGGAGCATCTCAAAATGTTTGACTTGCCGGAGCCATCGAACGTGCAAGGCAAACGCGATACGACCAACGTTCCCGCGCAGTCGCTCTATTTGATGAACAGCCCTTTTGTTGGCGAGCAGGCGCAAGGCTTGGCCAGCCGCATTCTGCAGACGGCCGAAAACCAGGAAGACCGGCTCAATCTGCTGTACCAAATCTGTCTGGCCAGAAAACCAACGCCCTTGGAGGTTGCGCAATCGAAACGGTTCCTGCAAGCCGCCGCGGCCGACGCCGAAGCCGCACCAAAAAACAGTGAGGAGGCGGAGCGATTTGTTTGGTCGATGCTCAGCCAGGCCATGTTTTCGCTGGCCGAATTTCGCTTTATCGACTAGGGGTTCGTCCGAAATTTTACCGCTCACGGTTGAAAATGTCGCACTTTTCGTTTAACGGCGAGCCGAAGGCGGCTGTGTTTTGATCCCACGCGTTCGGGCCATACAAAAAACGCAGTCGCCTTCGGCTTGCCGTTAAACGAGCCATTACTAGCCGGCCGGCAAATTTCGGACGCGTCCCAACCACCGACATCCCGCAAACAACTTTCTCAAAACTGAAATCGAACGCAGACCATATTACTGAAATCGAACGCAGGCCATGAACAACTCACTCTCTCGACGTTCGCTTCTTAAGTCGGCCACGTGCGGCATGGGATACCTCGCCTTCGCCCACCTTTGCCAATCGGCGCAAGGTGCGGCGCACGCCAGCGCGCTGGCGCCCAAACAGCCTCATCACCAGCCGCGCGCGAATCGGATGATTTTTCTCCACATGCGCGGCGGGCCCTCGCACATGGAAACGTTCGACCACAAGCCGCTGCTGAACGCCAGGGCGGGGCAACCAGGGCGCGCGAAAAATCGCAAGCTCGTGCCCCAGCAATGGAAGTGGCGCCGACGCGGCGAGAGCGGGCTCTGGGTTTCCGATTTGCTCAAACATACCGCCAAGCACGCCGACGAACTCTGCGTGCTTTCCGGTATGCACACCGATATCGGCAACCACACGCCGGCGATGCTGCTGCTGCACACCGGAAGTTTCGCCTTCACGCGGCCCTCCATGGGCGCCTGGATCATGTACGGCCTGGGCGCCGAAAACCAAAACCTGCCCGGCTTCATCAGCCTTTGCCCGCCGGTGATTAACGGCGGGTCGAAGAACTATGGCTCGGCATTCTTGCCGGCCGTTTATCAGGGAACGGCTATTGGCGATATAAAAATAAACATCAAAGACGCCCAGATTGGCAACATTCGCAACGCCAGACTCTCAACAATCCAGCAGCGGCGGCAACTCGATTTGGTGCAAGCATTGAACCGGCAATATGGCCAGTCCGACCCAGCCGACACGCAAGTCGAGGGTGTGATTGAATCGTACGAACTTGCCTTTCGCATGCAAAGCGAACTGCCCTCGGTGGTGGATCTGTCAGGCGAAACACAAGCCACGCTCGACATGTACGGTATCGGCGACCGAAAGCCGAGCGATAGTTTCGGTCGGCAATGCTTGCTGGCCCGACGAATGATTGAGGCCGGCGTTCGGCATGTTGAAGTCTGCGATGAATTCTGGGATCAACACGGCGCGTTGAAAAAAGGGCACGAAGCGCGCGCCGCCGCCACCGACCAACCCACAGCCGCTCTATTGACGGATCTCAAACGGCGCGGCCTGCTAGACGACACGCTCGTGGTCTGGGGCGGTGAGTTTGGCCGCACTCCCGACACCGCCAGAAAAGATCTCGACGGCCGCGACCACAACACCGAAGGTTACACCATGTGGCTCGCCGGCGGCGGGGTGAAAGGCGGCTTCAAACATGGCCAGACCGACGAACTCGGCTACGAAGCCGTGGAAGATCGCACCCACCTGCACGACCTGCACGCCACGATTCTGCATTTACTCGGCCTCGACCACAAAAAGCTCACGTATTCCTACGCCGGCCGCGATTTCCGCCTCACGGACGTGCATGGCCGCGTGGTCGAGGAAGTGCTGGCCTAACGACCTTTCCAATTTCGGTCGAGACATAACGCCTGCCGGCGTTTCAAAACGCTGATCGCTGAAAAAAGCTTGCCGAAAAAACAAATTCTTACGAACTTGCTCTGTAGAGAACGTAAAGGCGCGGAGAACGGGCGCCAATCATAGTGAATGCTATTGCACGTTTCGATAACGCGAGATATTCCCGAAGAGGCTGACACATGCCGTTGAGAACACTAGCCGCTGCTGCGATGGTTTTTTCGAGTTTCGCGGTTGTTGCAAACGATGGCCGCGCCGCCGACTGGCCGATGTGGCGAGCCAATGCAACGCGCAGCGGCGCCGTGGGCGAACCGCTGCCGGAGAATTTGCACCTGCAATGGGTTCGCTCGCTGCCCGCTCGCCGCGTGGCTTGGCCCAATGAAACGCGGTTGCAGTTCGACGCCTCCTACGAGCCGGTGGTGTTTGGCCGGCGACTTTTCGTGGGGTCGGCGGTCGACGGGAGCCTGACGGCGTACGATACGCGGTCGGGTGAATCGCTCTGGAAATTTTACAGCGAAGGGCCGGTCCGATTGGCGCCGGTCGCCTGGAACGACCGTGTTTTCCTTGGCTCCGACGATGGCTTCCTCTATTGCCTGCAAGCCGCCTCCGGAGAGTTGCTCTGGAAAGTGCGCGGCGCGCCACAAGATCGGCCGGATTATCGGCACTTGGGAAACACGCGTTTGATCTCGTATTGGCCGGTGCGCGGCGGACCGGTGTTGGAAAACGGAACGGTTTATTTCGGCGCGGGCATTTGGCCCACGCTGGGCGTGTTCATTCACGCCGTCGACGCCCAAACTGGAAAAATCCGCTGGACCAACAGCAATACGAACTACATCCAGGATGTTCGCATCGATCACAACAGCCTAGACGACGTAGGGCTCTCGCCGCAGGGTTACTGCCTCATGGTCGATGGCAAATTGGTCGTGCCCAACGGCCGATCAATGCCCGCCAGGTTCGATCCCCAAACAGGCCAGTTGCAGTATTATGTGCAGGGCTACCGCAATGGCGATTCACGCGTGACCGCCGGCGGACCGTTTCTGTTTGTCGGACTGCGCGGCGTTGTCGGTTTGCAAGATGGCCGCGAAGTGGGGAATCGCTGGGTGGCGGCCGGGAAAGACGCCCCCGCCGCCTGGAATAGTAGTAAACGCGACCTCTTTGAAGGACCGTTTGACGGTTACAAGTTCCTTCCCGCCTGCGACTACCGGTCGGTGTTCGATGGGAATGTCGCCTTGGGAGTTGAAAAAGGATTTCTGTACGCTTACGATCTCGCGCGGCCGAAAACGACCTTGTACGACAAAAAGGTTGGCCAGCAAACGATCCACCCCGCTCGTTGGGATCTGCCGCCTGTGTGGGAGCGCCATTTCCTGGCCAAGCCGGCCGCGCAATCGACGCAAGTCACGATCAAGGCCGGCAACCGGCTGTACACGCATGTCGGCAAAACGTTGTTCGCGGTCGACATTCCCCAGCCCGGCGCCGCGGCCGACGCATCAGCCGAAAACAAATCCCTCGCGCCTCGCGTGGCTTGGAAAAAGGAGCTTGAAGCGGCGCCAACCAGTATGCTGGCGGCCGACGACCGGCTGTTCGTCGTATTAGACGACGGCCGCCTCTGCTGCTTCGGGGCGGCGGCGGTCGAGATAACAGCCCACTCGATTACTGGTGAATCGCTCACCGATGCGGCGCAACAATCCGCCGCCGATTTGTTGGCCGCCGCCGGCGCGAACCAAGGCGGCTACGCCCTCGTGTTGGGAGTCGATGCCGGCGCGTTGGTCGACGCACTGCTCCAACAGTCAGACCTGCACGTGATTGCGGTTGACGCCGACCGCGCGAAAATCGATGCGTTGCGGTCGCATTACACGCACGCCGGCGTGTACGGAACGCGCGTCGAGACGTTTGTCGGCGACCCGGCGTCGTTCCAGTTCCCGCCCTACGTGGCCAACCTGATTGTTTCGGAGCGCGCCGGCGACGCCAATCCGCTCATGCACATTCCGCCGTCCAAGGTGTTTTCATTATTGCGGCCGTACGGCGGCGCGGCCGTGTTGCCCAGCGGCGGGAATTTATCCCCACAGCCAATACCCCCACGGCCATGGGCGAAATCTCGACTCCTCGGCGCGGAGTTGGCGGGCGCCACGGTTGCAATGAAAGACAAATTCGTGGTGCTGCGCCGCGCCGGCGCGGCGGAAGGCGCCGCCGATTGGACCCACGAAACCGGCAACGCGGCGCGCACTTATTTCTCGGCTGATCGGCGCGTCAAGGCGCCGCTGGCGCTGCTCTGGTATGGCGACGGACCAGACCACGGCTTTCAAAAGTACAAAGACTACGGCCGCGGCGTGAAGCCGCAAGTCGCCCAGGGCCGATTGTTCGCCTTCGATGATCGAGCCGAACAACTCTCGGCCATCGATATTTACACCGGGCGTCTGTTATGGCGGCGAGACACGGGCGTCTCGCTGGTGCGTTTCGCCTCGCTGCCGGAGGCGGTCTATGTTGCCAGCGGCTTGAAGTGCGATGTGCTCGACCCAGCCAGCGGCGAACTGAAAACGAGTTTCAAGTGCGATGTCGAAATCGAACCGGGTCGGCAACCCGGCGCAGTGGCGGTGCGCGCCACCGACGAACTTTTGCTCGTTGGCATCGGCTACGACTTACCAGCCGGGCACAGCCACCCTTCGATTGAATCGGGTTTGTGGGACGCCAAAATTCTCGTCGCCTTCGAGCGCCGCACGGGAAAACAACTCTGGACCCACACCGCCGAAAAACGGTTCAATCTGCATGCCATCGCGATCGGCGCCGACATGGTGTTTTGTGTCGACTCGCTCGCGCCCCTGGAGGCCGACAAAATGAACCGCCGCGGCAGCGCTCCGGAAACCTTTCCCTCCACCACCCTCGCGATCCACTCGCGAACAGGGAAGGTCGTTTGGAAAAAAACATTCGGCTATGGGTATCGGGCCATGACCGGCCGGGGGCCGTTGGCGATCCGACCCTACGACGATTGGGTGGCCGTCAACGAAGAGAATGGATTGGTTCTGTCAGGCAAGTTGCACGAAATTCACGCCTTCAACGCCGCCACGGGGGAAGAAGTTTGGTCGTCGAAATCAGCCGGAATGCAGCCAATCATTCTGAATAGCGATTCTTACATCAATCAGGCCGGCCATCGGTTCGAAGTTACCAGCGGAAAACTGTTGAGCGAGGCGCCGTTGTTTCGCCGAACCGGTGGTTGCAACTACACAGTCGGCAATCAGAACTTGTTGTTTTTACGAGCCAAATGCGCCACCTACATCGATTTGGAAAAACAGGAAGAGCACAGCCTGCGAAACCTTCGCAGCGGATGCAGCAACAGCCTAGTCGCCGCCGGCGGCTTGTTGAATGTCCCCTGTTTTTCCAGCGGCTGTGTCTGCAACTATCCTTTGCAAACCTCTTTTTCGATGTACCACCTGCCCGAATCGGGGGCTTGGGCGGGTGAAACGCCAATCTCGCTGCCGAGCAACGAATCGGGCCGGTGAATAAGCATCGATCCAGGCGCCCTCTGAGTGCTCAGTGCTCTCTGTGGCAATTTATTGCATGATTTGTTCGAACGGAATTTAATGCTTACCGGCGTTTCAAAACGCTGATTGCCGAAAAAAGATTGTTGAAAAAACAAGTTTTCACGAAGTTGCTCTAGGAGGATTTTGGAACTCGGCGCTTGTATTCGCTTGGGGGCCCAGTAAAATTCAGAAAGGGTCGAACGTTAATCGTATAAACAACACTAAGCACCGCTCGATAAATAAATGTCGCATTTGTGTAGCCATCGTCGCCAGACGGTGGGTGAGCGGTGAACCATCCCACGCTCTGGCGAGCGTGGCTACGACACTAATTTTCCGCTCGATGCTAAGCACGATCTCGCGGTTTACGAAGTTGCTTTTGCGACGATCAATGTGTTTTTGTTCGATGAACTCGCCCACCCCGCCAACACTACGCATTCCCCGGTGTCGCGTCCTTTTTTCTTGCCTATGTGCGAAACGCTCTCGCTATATTCAGGGGGAGATAAGACGCACAAACGTCCAGAGCACGGATACGGCCGTGGCGTCCTGCCTGCTTTTTGCTGCTATACGAATGAAAATCCGCCCGCCTGAAGATCAGTCGTTGCGGAAGAAACACAGTGCACTACTCGTTTAGAGGTGTCATGATGTTGTCGAAACTGTTTTTTCGGACTGTCTGCGGCCTACTGTTTGTTGTGCTTTCAGCTACTTTTTCCATCGCGGAAGAAACGCCTGAGAAATCACCCGCGAAGAGCAAGTCGGGAGTCAGTTATTACGAGCAGATTCGCCCCATTTTCCAGGCCCACTGCAACGGCTGCCACCAGCCAGCCAAACCGCAGGGCGAATACGTGATGACATCGTTCGCGGCGCTTCTGCAAGGCGGCGAAAGCGAAACGCCGGCCATCGTTCCGGGCAATCCCGATGAAAGCTACCTGCTCGATATGATCATTCCGGCCGATGGCGAAGCCGAAATGCCCAAAGGGAAAGACGCGCTCCCCCAACGCGACATCGCGAGAATCAAACAGTGGATCGCCGACGGCGCCATCGACGATACGCCCGCCAACGCACAAGCGGTTTACGACCAAGAGCACCCGCCGAGTTATTCGCTGGCGCCGGTGATTACCTCACTCGATTATTCGCCCGATGGCAAATGGCTGGCGGTGGCCGGTTTTCACGAAGTGCTGTTGCACAAGGCCGATGGCTCCGGTTTGGCCGCGCGGCTGGTGGGCATGTCGGCCAGAATTGAATCGGTCCGATTTTCTCCCGACGGAAAGTTGCTCGCCGTCACCGGCGGACTGCCCGCCCGCATGGGAGAGGTGCAAATCTGGGATGTCGCGACCCATGAACTCAAGCTTTCCCATTCCGTCACCTACGACACCGTGTTCGGCGCGAATTGGTCGCCCGACGGCAAGTTGGTGTCGTTCGGCTGCACCGACAACTCCGTACGCGCCATCGACGCCGAAACCGGCGAGCAGGTTTTGTTCCAAGGCGCCCACAACGATTGGCCGCTGGACACCGTTTTTTCGCTGGATGGCAAGCACTTGATTTCCGTCGGACGCGACCGCACCGCCAAGCTGACCGAAGTCGCCACGCAACGTTTCATCGATAACATCACCTCGATCACGCCCGGCGCATTAAAGGGCGGCATTTTGAGCGTGGCCCGGCATCCTCGCTCCGATGCGATCGTGGTCGGCGGCGCCGACGGCCAGCCGAAGGTTTACAGCGTGTTCCGCGAGTCGAAACGCGTCATCGGCGACGACGCCAACCTGATCCGAAAACTTCCCAAACTTGCCGGCCGCGTGTATGGCGTGGCCTTCAGCCCCGATGGCGGACGCGTCGCGGCGGTCAGCAGTCTGGACGGCCACGGCGAACTCAAAATCAGTTCGTTCGAGTTGGAAGCCGATCTACCCAAAGATGTTCTGGCGATCGTGATGAAACGCACGGCGCAGCGCTCCGCGGAGGAAAAGAAGCGTTTGGCGGAGCATCAAAGTAAGAGCGTTCAAGTGGTGGCCGAAGCCAAAATCGAGCAAAGCGGCCTGTATGCCGTGGCCTTCCAGCCCGATGGGAAAGCCGTGGCGGTGGCCGGCGCCGACGGCAAGGTGCGTCTGTTCGACGCCGCCAATGGCAAACTCTTGAAAGAATTCGTGCCCGTGCCGCTCGACGCCGCACAACAAGCCGCCTCCAGCACGCGGCCGGTGCTGCCGGAGGAAGACGATAACATCCTCGGCGAAGATCCGCTTCCGGAGGGCGTTGAAATCGTTTCGCTAAGCGTCGCGCCGGCGAATATTTCGTTCGATCATCCTTACGACACCGTGCAGTTTCTCGTCACGGCGCAAACAAAAACGGGCGATTCGCTCGATGTCACGCGTTTGGCGGAGGTCGCCATTGTCGGCGACGCCGTGTTGGTTTCTCCGACCGGGCTGGCGTATGTGCGGGCCGACGGAAAGGCCGCCATCACGTTCTCCTTAGCGGGGAAATCGACCCAAGCCGCCGCCACGGTAAGCGGCGCCGAAGCAGAGTATCATCCTTACTTCATTCGCGACGTGGCGCCGATTTTGGCGAAGGTCGGCTGCAATTCCGGGTTGTGCCACGGCGCCAACAAGGGTAAGGGCGCCTTGAAACTTTCGCTGCGCGGCAACAGCGCCGAATTCGATGTTCGAACCTTCACCGACGACCTCGCCTTCCGCCGCGTGAACCTAGCCTCGCCCGAAGATAGCCTGATGTTGCTCAAGGCCGCAGCGGCCGTGCCGCACAGCGGCGGGCAGGTGCTCAAGAAGAATACGCCGTACTATGAAGTCGTGCGGAAGTGGATTGCCGATGGCGCCAAGTTGGATCGGGCTTCGCCGAAGGTCGCCTCGATCAAAATTTTCCCGAAGAGCCCGATCGTGCAACGAGAAGACGCCAAGCAGCAATTTCGCGTCGTGGCAACCTATTCCGATGGCTCATCGCGCGATGTAACGGCCGAAGCGAATATCGCGAGTGGTAATACGGAAGTTGCCGAAGCGAATAATTCCGGCTTGATTTCCGCCTTGCGACGCGGCGAAGCAGCCGTGCTGGCAAGGTACGAAGGCCAATACGCCGCCACCACCTTGGCCGTCATGGGAGACCGCAGTGAATTTGTCTGGACCGACCCGCCGGCGAACAACTTTATTGATGAACTCGTGGCGGAGAAACTTTTGCGGACCAAAACGTTGCCGTCGGAGTTATGCACCGACGCCGATTTTTTACGCCGCGTGTATCTTGATTTAACCGGCCGGGCGCCCACCGCCGAAGACGTGCGCCAATTTTTGGCCGACGCCCGCGAATCGAAAGTCAAACGAGACGAAGTGATCGACCGCCTGATCGGCAACCCCGCGTATGTCGACCATTGGACGAACAAATGGTCTGACCTACTGCAAGTCAATCGGAAATATCTGGGGCCTGAAGGCGCCAAGTCTTTTCACGATTGGATTCGGCGCCAAATCGAATCCAACACGCCCTACGATCAGTTCGTGTATAGCATTTTGACCGCCTCAGGGTCGAATCGGGAGCATCCCGAGGCGTCGTACTACAAGATTCACCGCACGCCGGAAGAGGCCATGGAAAATACGACGCATCTCTTTTTGGCGATGCGTTTCAGTTGCAACAAATGCCACGACCACCCGTTCGAACGTTGGCGGCAAGACAACTACTACCAAACCGCCGCTTACTTCGCTCAGTTTGGCCTGAAAAAAGATCCCGAAAGTGGTAAACGCGTGATCGGCGGCAGCGCGGTTGAGGGCGCCAAGCCGCTTTATGAAGAAGTTTTCGAGAAGAAAACCGGTGATGTCACGCATGAACGCACGGGCGCCGTGACGCCGCCGCAGTTTCCTTTCAAGAGTCACTTTGTGGCGTCGGTCAACGCGCCGCGCAGGGAGCTTTTGGCGCGTTGGGTGATCTCGCCCGATAACGCCTATTTTGCTCGCAGCTATGTGAACCGAGTTTGGGCTTATCTGACGGGCGTCGGCTTTATCGAACCGATTGACGACATTCGCGCTGGGAATCCGGCCACGAACGCGGCGTTGCTCAAGCGTCTGACCGAGGAGTTTATCGCTGGCGGGTTCGACGTGCAGAAGCTTGTCCGCCTGATTTGTAAGTCGCGCACCTACCAGATGTCGATCGAATCGAACCGCTGGAACGCCGACGACACGCTCAACTATTCTCACGCCCGGGCGCGGCGTCTGCCGGCCGAAGTTTTGTTCGACGCGTTGCACCAGGCAACCGGAACGCCGTTCAAATTCAAGGGCGTGCCGGTCGGCACGCGGGCCGAACAATTGCCTGATTCGGGCATCAAGGAAGTCAACGGTTTCCTGGCGGTGTTTGGCCGTCCGGCGCGAGAAAGCTCCTGCGAATGCGAACGCGCCACCGGTATGCAGTTTGGGCCGATCATGGCGCTGGTTACTGGCCCCACGCTGGGCGATGTGATCAGCGATCCTGAAAATGGCGTCGCCAAACTGGCGGCCGAAAAAATCGACAACGCCCAACTGGTCAATGAACTGTTTTTGCGAATTTTGAGCCGTCCCGCGACGTCCAAGGAAATCGAGGTGGGCGAGGCGTTGTTCAAGGAAATACCGCTGGAGCATCAGGCCCTGGTGGCCCAAATGGAAGCGTTCAAGGCAAGCATTGCCGGAGAAGTAGCGAAGCAGGAAGCCAAACGGCAGGCCGCCATCGCAAAGTCGAAGGCTGCTCTGGAAGCCTACCAAAAGGAGATCGCGCCGCGTGAAGCGGAGCTTGATAAACAGCAAGCGGAAAAAGTCGCCGCCGCCGAAGCTGCGCTGCAAACGTACGAAGCCGCGCTGCCGCAAAAGCTCACCGCCTGGGAGGCGCGCAAAGATCGTCAAACGCAGTGGATCCCGCTGGCGCCCAAAGAACTCTCTTCCACCAGTGCGACCACCCTCGCCAAGCAGGACGACCTCTCCGTAACGGCGAGGAATTCCAACGGACTGGGCGTGTACAAGTTCGTCGCGGACACCGACCTAACCGGAATTCGCGCCGTACGGCTGGAAGTTTTGGCCGACGACAAACAACCCAAGAAAGGCCCCGGCCGCGCCAAGGACGGCAATTTCGTCTTGTGTGATTTTGAACTGTGGGCGGCGCCTAAAAGCGAGCCGAAGAAATCCGCCAAGGTCGGCTTGGAAAACGCGCAAGCCGATTTTAGTCAGGCCGGCTATGCGATTGCCACCGCGATCGACGGCGTGGTCCAACCTTCGGGCAACGGTTGGGCGATTGCTCCGCAAGTCGGCAAGAACCATGTGGCTTGTTTCGACACCGCGGCGCCGGTCGGCGCGGAAGGCGGCGCGGTGCTCACGTTTCTGCTCAACCATACTTTCTCGTCGGGCGAGCATTCCATCGGCCGCTTCCGAATTTCGGTTTCCACCACGCCCGGCCCCACGTTGCTCGACCAAACGCCGGAGCAAATCACGAAAATACTTGCCATCGCGGCCGATCAGCGAGACGATAAACAGGCGGCCGCCTTGGCGGAATACTATCAAGGCATCGACACGCAATTGAAGAAGCTGCGTGAAGCGCTCGCCCAGAGCAAGCAGCCCCGCGCGGTGGATCCGCAGTTGAAGCAACGGCAAGACGCCTTGGCTCTGGCCAGCAAGCCGCTGCCGATCGACCCGAAACTCGCCCAATTGCAGAGCGACGTCGCCTTGAGCAAAAAGCAATTGGGAAAACTACGCCTCACCGGCGCCCAAGACATGACCTGGGCCTTGATCAACAGCCCGGCATTTTTATTCAACCGGTAGCCTGACCATTCCACGGACGTTTACAACACACCCTTTTCAGATTCTTACACCGAAACGTTTGACCGCGTTGCCGTGAGGAGAAACGATTATGCTCATCATTCCAGGACAAGCCGGTAAAGACGTCTGCGACAGCGGCCTTGGCGTCACGCGGCGCGAACTGTTGCGCGTGGGTGGCTCCGCCATGTTGGGAATGAGCCTCGGCGCGCTGCTGGAATCGAAATCGGCCATGGCCAAGGAAGGCGGTTCAGCCGCCGGCGGCCCGGGCTTTGGCAAGGCCAAGAACATCATCTTGATGTTTCTTCAGGGCGGGCCCAGCCATCTTGATTTGTGGGATCCTAAAACCGATGTTCCCTCCAACGTGAAGAGCCCGTTTTCCAATATCCAAACGAAAGTGCCGGGCGTCCAATTCACGGAGTTGCTGCCCAAGCTGGCTCAGCAAAACGATAAGTTCACACTCATTCGATCAATGAGCTACACGCCCAAGGGCTTGTTCAACCACACCGCCGCGATCTACCAAATGCTGACCGGTTACACGACCGACCGCGTCAGCCCTTCGGGCCAACTGGAGCCGCCCACCCCCAAAGATTTCCCCAACTTCGGCTCGAACCTGGTGCGGCTCAAACCGTCGCAGGTTCCCATGTTGCCGTTCGTGATGTTGCCGCGTCCGTTGCAGGAGAGCAACGTTGTTGGTAAGGCGGGCACGGCTGGTTTCCTCGGCCGGGCGTACGATCCTTATTATTTGTATCCCGAAGGCGACGATATGAACATGAACAAAATGGAAAATGTTCGTATCGACGATTTGAAAATGCGCGACGACGTGTACGCCGGCCGCTTGCGCCGTCGGGCGCGTTTGCGAGATGTGATCAACAGTGGCATGCCGCAAGTTGAGAAAGCGGTGCAGTCGTACAACTTGAACGAATATTACGACCGCGCGCTCGACTTGGTCACCTCCGGCCGCGCCCGAGACGCCTTCTCCCTCGACCAGGAACCGGCCGCCATACGCGACCGTTACGGCCGCAACACCTTCGGCCAGAGTTTGTTGTTGTCGCGGCGTTTGCTGGAAGCCGGCACGCGGGTGGTGGAAGTGGTTTGGCCCAAGGTCGCGAACTCCGACAACCACTCCTGGGACGTCCATAAAGGGCTCACCAACCGCATGAAGAATCAGTCGGCGCCAATGCTCGACACCGGCCTTGCGGCCTTGGTTTCCGATATGGACGACCGCGGCATGCTCGACGACACGCTGCTGGTCGCGATTGGCGAATTCGGCCGCAGTCCTGAACTAGGCGTGAGCACCTCCGGCAACGACAACAGCGCCGACGGCCGAGATCACTGGCCTTATTGTTACACCGCCTTCTTGGCCGGCGCCGGCGTGCGGCGGGGCTACATCCATGGCGAATCGGATAAAACCGGCTCCGGCCCGGTGTCAGACCCCGTGCATCCCACCGAATTGCTGGCCACCATTTACCACGCCTTCGGCATCGACCCCGCCACGCTGATGTACAACCATCTGAACCAACCGCGTGAATTAGTCAAGGGCTTTCCCGTGACCAAGCTGTTTGTTTGATTGTTTGGCTGATCGGCGCTGTTTGGCTGATCGGCGCTGTTTGGCTGATCGTAGTGTTGGAGTTCATGCTTTAGGAACGGCCCCGAATTAAAAGCCCGGCATTTTGAAAATGCCGGGCTTTTTTGAACTGCAATCGGGAACTTATTTCGGGACTGCCTCTTAGTTCCAGTTTTGCATTTTTTGAAGGATTGGTATAGCTACGAAAAGGGGCGGCTTGCGACAATGAAATCTTGTTTACGGACTCGATTTTTCTTGCACGGAAGCCGCCCAAGATGGAACTTACCAATTCGTTCGAAGTT
>JAJRWU010000310.1 GCA_024276655.1 Planctomycetota bacterium | reverse complement strand
GGGCATGTTGTTTGATACGCTGGAGCATGTCGTCGAGCTGATGCGAAAAGCGAGCACGCGAACGGGCCTTCGCACAACCGTGAACGTTATTCGGCGCGTCTACGAAACCGGCCGCAAAGCGACCGACGTGATGAAGGAAGTCATTCGAACAACCGTGCAGTTCGCCGACTTGCTTCCAAAATGGAACTACACCATCACACCACAAATCTTGCAGTAATTTCACGAGCGATGCTTATCGTGTTTTTGCGGTTACAAAGCGACGAACGCAGCCTAAAGGCTGAACTCCAACGGCGCATATCAAAGGCGCATGGTGAATGATACAATGCCGCCATGTTTGTAATTCTGTTTGACATCGACGGCACGTTGGTCGACAACGACCGCGCAGGGCGCCTCGCAATGGGAGCGGCGCTGGCGGCGCAGTTCGACGTTCCCGAGCCGGAAAGCATCACCACCGCCGGCCGCACCGACCGCGGTATCGCGGAAGGTCTGTTCGCCGAACATCAAATCCCGCATACGGAAGAAAACTGGCAACGGTTTCACGACGCCTACATGGCCGAACTTTCCGCCGCATTGCCCCGGCGGAAGGGCCGGGTGTTGCCTGGAATCGCCTCGCTGGTTGCCGCTCTGCAACAGCGGGACGATATCACGCTCGGTTTGCTGACCGGAAACGTGCGCGGCGGCGCCCAGCGAAAACTTGAGTTTTACGGCCTCGGCCAGTACTTCCCCTTCGGCGGGTTCGGCGACCAACACCTCACCCGCGATTTGGTCGCGGCGGAAGCCTTGGCCGCGGCGCAACGCCATTTGAATCGCGACCTCGATCCCCAACAAGTGTGGGTGATCGGCGATACGCCGCGCGATATTTCTTGTGCGCGTTCGATTGGCGCCAAAGTTTTAGCCGTCGCCACGGGCCTTTACGACGAAGAGGAACTGGCCGCCGAAAGCCCCGATATTCTCACCGCCGACTTGGCCGACCCCGCGCCGCTGTGGAATGTTCTCCAGCGATGACCGTTTCTCGGCGGCGCCTCTTCAAGGCGGGCGGCGTCAATCGGCAAGGCCGATGCAATAGAGCCGTTTGTTGGAGCGAATAAAAATCTGCCCATCGCTCACCGCGGGCGTGGCGTTGAACGTGGATCCGTCGGCGTTGAGAGAATTTTCGGCCAGTTCCTCGAATTCGGCGCCGGTTGCCAGCACATGCGTGCCGCCATCGCGGTCGAGCGCGTAGAGTTGCCCGCCGGCGGCCACCGTTGAGGCGTAATATCGGCCCGAAACACGTTTTTGATAGACGGTTTCGCCATCGCCGGCGTCGAGGCAATACGCCAAACCTCGATCACTCACCCAGTAGATACGTCCCTGATAGAGCAGCGGCGACGTGACGTAGCTCCCCACGTCGGCGGTCCACAGTACGTGCGACTTGCTGACATCGCCCTCGCCTCCGGCGCGAACCGCCACCGCGCCGCCGCTACGTCCGCCAACGGCATACACCACGCCGTCGTGGGCGATGACGCTGTTGCAAATGGCGTTTCCCTGAATGCCCTCGGCGAACCAAAGCAGGTTGCCGTTGCTGGGGTCGAGCCCCCAAATTTCTCCCGGAACGCTCACCACCAAGTCGAACTGGCCATCGCCGATATCGACCAACACCGGCGTTCCCCAGGTTCCCTGCAATGCCTCGGCCGGCGAATTCCAAACTTCCTGGCCGGTTTTTTTGTCGAGAGCGACAATCGCCTCCGACTCCGCGCTGGCGTTCACGATGACGGTGTCTTTGTAAAGAATCAAACTGGAGGCCGAGCCCCAGCCGCGAATGGCCGAGCCGGTTCCGACGCTCGTCCGCCAGAGCTTTTTACCCTGCAAGTCGTACGCCAGAACGCCCGTTTTTCCGTAAAACACATACACGCGTTCGCCATCAACCACGGGCGTGCTGGAGGCGTAACCATGTTCTTGTATGAAACCTCGATAGCGGTCTTCCGGCAACACCGGCTCGGTCTGCCGACTCCAAAGCAGTTTGCCGCTCTGGCGGTCGACGCATACCAAATGCCGCAGCAATGCTTCCTGCTCGCCAGGGTTTTCTCCGCTGACGCCATAACCCGAATAGCAGGTCAGAAAAATTCGGCCGGCCGAAACCACGGGGCTCGAAGCACCGGGCCCCGGAAGGTCGAGCTCCCAAACGATATTGTTTTTCTCATCCCAGGTGGTGGGCGGGTTTTTGTCATGACTGACGGCGTTTCCGCCAGGGCCTCGGAATTGCGTCCAATCGTCGGCCAGTAGTGGGCCGGCTGGTCCGACCGCCAGGCAGGCGAGTCCTAGAACGACCGCAAGAGCAACCACTTTCCCCGTAATCTTTTTCCCTACAATGTTACCGACCCGAACCTCGAACATAGCCATCTCCCGGGGTGAAAAACAGACGGGGTGAAAAACAGACGAAATGAGAGCAGGCGACCATCCGCCGACGCGGCCAGCGTTTCCGCCGAACTGCGCAGGAGTTGCCTCAAATGGCTAAAACCCCGCAAACCCTGAAAGCGACCGAAAAAAGCCGGAAATAATTCGCCGCCGGAAATAATTCGCAAGTCTTGTTGCGGAGCCGTCGGAAAATTGTGAGAAAGGGCGCTCCGGTGAATAGTGCGTCAAAGGGCGGCTAGTGCTTTGCCACGGATGAAAATTCGGATTGCTCAAATCAGCCGGAACGCGCTAGCGTCCGGTTTTTCCTGCTCAGAACCGTGGGCTAGCGCCCTGCGGCTGATCCTAAAATTAAGCTGTGACAAAGCACTCGGGAGAAAATCGACCAATGCGCGAACCGATAGGACTGCTGGGCATGGGCCTCTTGGGCGGAGCGGTCGCCGAACGGTTGCTCGAACGCGGCTGGACGATTTTTGGATTTGACCCAGCCCCGGAGCGGCGAGCCGCCATGAAAACCGCCGGCGTTGCGATTGCCGCCGGGCCCGACATCGTACTGGCGAGTTGCCAACGTGTGATTCTCTGCCTACCGAACGATCAAATTGTGGCGAACACCTTGCGGCCGCTGATCGAACAAATGCCAGCCGAACACATGCCAGCCGGGCAAATCATTCTCGACATGACCACCGGCAGCCCCGCGCAGCGCGTGGAAATGGAAACACTGTTGCAAACGCGGAACGTGGTTTACCTCGACGCGCCCGTGGCCGGCTCCAGCCGGCTGGCCCGTAGCGGAGAAGCGGTTATTTTGGTGGGCGGCCAGCAGGCGGCGTACGAACAATGCCGGGAGTTGCTGCTCTGTATCGCCGGGCATGTCGAGCATGTGGGGCCTTGCGGCGCGGCGGCTCAAGCGAAGCTGGTGCATAATTTGGTGCTGGGGCTGAATCGCGCCGTGTTGGCCGAAGGCTTGGCCTTCGCGCAAGCAATGGGGCTCGACCCACAAACGATGCTCGCGTTTCTTCGACGTTCGCCGGCCTACTCGCAAGTGATGGACGCCAAAGGCGACAAAATGGCCACCGCCGATTTCACGCCCCAAGCCCGCCTCTCGCAACACCTCAAGGACGTGCGTCTGATCCTCCAAGCCGCCGAAGCGCTGCCCGCCAAAACGCCGCTCTCGGCGCTGCACCGGCGTTTGCTAGAACAAGCCGAAGCCGCCGGTTGGGGCGACGCCGACAACTCCGCCATCATCAAGGTTTTTGAACCAAGCCGCCCACCTGCTCCACACGAATAAATTTGAACGGTTAAAATTATAGGGAGGTTCGAGGGTATCGGCCAATTGCCAGGCAGCTTCAAAGGGAACCACCATGCAGGATGTGTTATTGTTGGGCGGCGGCAAGATCGGACGCATGATCGCGAAGAACTTGGCGGAATCGGGCGATTACCGCGTGCGCGTCGGTGATGTCGACGAAGCCGCCCTCCAGCGGCTGGACAAACACGTCGACTGCCATACCGTGCTGCTCAACGCCGCCAGTTCGAGCGAACTTCAGGCGGCCATGCAAGGATGCCAGATCGTGGTTTCGGCGTTGAGCTATTCCTTCAACCCACTGGTGGCGAAAACGGCCCTGGCCGCCGGGCTGAGTTATTTCGATCTCACCGAAGATGTGGAAACCACGCGTTCGGTGCGAGGCTTCGCCGAACGCGCCGTTCCAGGGCAAATCTTCATGCCGCAATGCGGCTTGGCGCCGGGGTTTGTCTCTATTTTGGCCCACCACCTCACGCAAGGTTTCGACAAATTGGATTCCGTCCGGCTGCGCGTCGGCGCGTTGCCTAAGTTTCCCTCCAACGCAATCAAATACAATCTCACCTGGTCGACCGACGGCCTGATCAACGAATATTGCAACTCCTGCGACGCGATTCATGAACACCAACGCATCGCGGCGCTGCCGCTCGATGGGCTGGAACATTTTTCACTCGATGGCGTGCGGTACGAAGCCTTTAATACCTCCGGAGGACTGGGCACGCTCTGCGAAACGCTCGAAGGCAAAGTGCGTGAGCTGAACTACCGCACGATTCGCTATGTCGGGCATCGTGATTACATGGCATTCCTGTTGCACGACCTCCGCTTGAGCGAACGCCGCGACGTGCTCAAGGATATTTTGGAACACGCCGTGCCGATCACGTTTCAAGACGTAGTAGTCGTTTTTTGCACGGTCACGGGTTGGCGAAACGGCCGCCTGGTGCAAATGAGCGACGCCCGCAAGGTGTACCATGAAACGATTGACGACGAGCCCTGGAGCGCCATCCAACTGACCACTGCGGCCGGTATTTGCGCCGCGATTGATCTTTTTTCCACCGGCCGGCTGCCCACGCAGGGGTTCGTCCGGCAGGAAGAGATCGTGTTCGACGACTTCGTACGGAATCGCTTCGGCAGGCAGTATCAAAGCGGCATTCCCGCACAAGCCAGCCAGGAAATGAAGACCTAACGCTGCCGATAACGCAACCAAAACCACCTCTCGACCAACCTGAGCACCGACACAACAGAGAAAACGGCCGGAAAACAGAGCGAATCCGTAATTCGATCGAAAAAGCACCCACGGATTCTTCGGACGAGCCTTTTTATTTCAAACTCGCATGGCAATTTGTTAGAATAAAGGCCCCTCGCGTTCAGATAACGATACCATTGTTCGTAATAGCGAGGAGAGTCGCCCCCCGGCAAGCCCGCCTTCGATTTGAATAATGGATCATCCTCATGATTCGATTTTTCGTCCTCACGAGCCTCCTGTTGTTATCGCCTCTGGGCGCTGCCGCTGAAGAGCCGGTCGATTATGCTCGCGATGTAAAACCGATTCTGACGCGCCGCTGCTATGCCTGCCATGGCGCACTGGCACAAGAATCGGACCTGCGTCTCGACACGGCCGCCGCCGCACGTGAAGGAGGCGAAAGCGGCCCGGCCATTGTTGCCGGTTCGCCCGACGATAGTCCGCTCATCGAACGCATTACCGAAGAAGATGAATCGGTGCGAATGCCGCCGGAAGGCGAGCCGCTTACGGCCGAGGAAATCTCGCTGCTCACGGCGTGGGTCGAACAAGGTGCTCAAGCGCCCGCGAACGAGCAACCGCCGCAAGACCCGCGTTCGCATTGGTCGTATCAAACACCCCGGCGGCCCGCGTTGCCGGTGGCGGCCAACGCAAAGTGGGTGCGGAATCCTGTCGATGCGTTCATTGCCGCCAAACACCGGGAACTGGGTTTAAGTCCGCGTCCGGCGGCGAAAAAAAGCACGCTGCTGCGGCGTGTTTATCTAGACCTCATCGGCTTGCCGCCCACACCCCGGCAACTGGCCGCTTTTACACACGATACTTCGCCCGACGCATACGAGCGCGTTGTCGACCGACTTTTGGAAAGTCCTCAATACGGCGAACGTTGGGGCCGCCACTGGATGGATATCTGGCGTTATAGCGATTGGTATGGCAACCGCGGCAGCGGCGAAATTCGTTATAGCCAGAAGCACATTTGGCGCTGGCGCGATTG
Organism: Planctomycetota bacterium; assembly: GCA_024276655.1. Classification (GTDB taxonomy): domain Bacteria; phylum Planctomycetota; class Planctomycetia; order Pirellulales; family Pirellulaceae; genus SZUA-33. The sequence goes on along the minus strand of JAJRWU010000310.1, from coordinate 4,147 downwards.
GATCGTTGCATCGTTGAACGCCGACAAGGGCTACGACCGCATGTTGGTCGAGATGTTGGCGGGCGATGAACTGGCGCCCGGCAATCCTGACGTCTTACGCGCTACCGGCTTTCTGGGCCGCAATTGGTACAAGTTCGACCGCAACGTCTGGCTGGCGGAAACGATTGAAAAAACGAGCGTCGGTTTTTTGGCGGTCACGATGAAATGCGCTCGCTGCCACGACCACAAGTTTGACCCGATCTCACAACACGAGTATTACCAACTGCGGGCCTTTTTTGAGCCGCACGATGTGCGCGTCGATGAGGTTGGAGCAGCATAGTTTGACCCGGAGGAATCTGACAACCGCGCGGGCGTGGCTCGCGTTTACGATGCGAAACCGGAGGCGCCCACTTATCTATTCATTCGCGGCGACGACCGCAGCCCCGATAAAGAACATCCGCTGGCCGCCGCCACGCCGGCGGTATTGGGCGGCGGCGAAATCAAGATCGTAGCGGTCGACCTTCCATTGGAGGAATACTACCCGGCCTTGGCCCAGGGCGCCGTTGCGCGGCTGATTGCCGGTGTGGAAACGGCAGTCAGCAACGCTGAAAACTCTCTGGTAAAAGCACGCGGCAGTTTGGCGATGGCCGACCAACGCATCACGCAGTTTGCCGCCGAACCGCAATCATCGGAAGCTTCCGCCACGTCGAGCGACGCCGCGCCGTTTCTGGCTGACGAATTTTCCACCCGGCGCGACGATGTTTGGCGGCCGCTGAGCGGGAATTGGGTGTTCGCCGACGGCAATGTCACGGAAACGGCCGTCGGTAGTTTTCTCGCCATGACCACCAAGAAAAACCATCCGCAAGATTTCCAGGCCCGCATTCGCTATCGCACCAACGACCAAGGCGACACGCGGTCGGTCGGCTTCAGTTGGGATGTCGTCGGCGGGCTGAAAAATTGGCAGGCGATCTACACGCACGTCAGTGGCGGCGCCTCCGCCGTACACGCCTGTTACCGGGAGAACGGCCGAGACACCTATCCCGCCAAGGCCATTATTTCGCACCCCATCAAGCTGAACCAAGAGATCACGCTCGACTTTGCCGTTCGCGGCCCGTTGTTGAATGTCTGGGTCGATGGCGAACTCAAACTGGCCTACACCATGCCGCTGGCTCGGCAAACCGGCAAGTTCGCCCTGTGGGTGCATCGTGGTTCAGCGTCGTTCCAGGAAGTTCGCATCGAACCATTGGATAAATCGTTGACACTCGCCGCCACCGCTGGCGAAGGCGGCCGTTCTCCCTTCGCGCCGCTCCAGATAAAAGACCTTGAGCAACAACAGTCGGCGGCCGTGTTCGCCGTTGCCGCCGCCCAAAAACAACACACCACCGCCCAAACCAAGCGGCTATCGATCCTTGCTCGCATCGCCGCCGACCGGGCCAGAATTTTCAAGTCGAACAACGTCGAACCAACGGCGCTGGCGGCCGGGCGCGCCGAACGTGCCTATCAAGCCGCCGCCGCCGAAGAAGCACTCTCCAAAGCCGAATACGAACTGAAACTCTTGCAGCGCGCCGCCAAAAAGCCGGACGCCAAATCGCTGGCGGCGGCAAAAAAGAAACGCGCCGCCGCGCTGAAAAAGCGAGATGCGGCAAAAGCGGCTTTGAAAAAAGACTCGCCGAAGTTCACGCACCTGGGCCAGGAATATCCTCGCACCAGCACCGGGCGGCGCTTGGCGCTGGCCCGTTGGATGACCGACGCCGCCCATCCGAGAACGGCGCGCGTGGCGGTCAATCATATTTGGCTGCGGCATTTCGGCCGCCCGCTGGTCGATTCGGTTGCCGACTTCGGCATCCGTAGCGATGCGCCCTCGCACCCAGAGTTGCTCGATTGGCTGGCTGTCGAGTTGCTCGAAAACCGCTGGAGCATGAAACACATCCATCGGCTGCTCGCGACCTCAAACACGTACCGCATGAAGTCTTCGAGCGGCGTTGAGGGAAGTGCGAACATGGAGCAAGACGCGGCCAATCGGTTTCTGTGGCGGATGAATTCCCGCCGCATGGAGGGGGAAGTCGTGCGAGACAGCCTGCTGGCCTGCGCCGGCCAACTCAACTTGCAAATGGGCGGCCCGGAGTTGGCCGACAACACGGGGCAAAAGTCGCGCCGCCGCAGCATCTATTTTCGCACCACGCCCGATAACAAAATGCCCATGCTGGAACTGTTCGATCTGGCCAACCCCAACGAATGTTATCGTCGCAAGGAAAGCGTCGTGCCGCAGCAGGCGTTGGCGATGCTGAACAGCGAAGTGGCCTTGTCGCAAGCCCGGCTGCTCGCGCGGCGAATCGTGGCGAACGGTAAGTCGGCCGCCGCCGAACCTTTTATCGTCGCTGCATTCCAAAACGTTCTTTCGCGTGAACCCACTGAAAAAGAATTGGCGGCCTCACTGCGATTCCTCCAGAAGAATGCGTCGCTCTTGCAAACACCTGAAAAACTATCCGCGTTTCCCGACGATGGCTCCGGCAAGCTGCCTCCTTCGTCGGACCCGGCCCTGCGAGCGCGGGAAAATCTGATTCACGTGCTTTTTAGTCATAACGATTTTGTCACCATTCGCTGATCGAATCTCGCTGAGAGAATTCCCATGACCTCGCCAATCCTTTCGCCTTCGAATCAACTCTATCGCCAGCCGAACCGCCGCACGTTTCTTGCCGACTGCGGCATGGGGTTTACCGGTTTGGCCCTCAACGCCATGCTCGCCCAAGAAGGCCTTGCCGCAACAAATACCAAAAGCGGGGCGACACCAAAATCGGCGCACGCCCCGCCCGATGGACGTCCGCATTTTGCCCCCAAAGCCAAGAGCGTGATTTGGCTGTTCATGATGGGCGGCGTCAGCCACATGGAGAGTTTCGACCCCAAACCGATGCTCAACACATACGCGGGCATGAGTTTCGACGACTCACCCTTCCGCGACGCCGTTCTCAACTCGCCGTTCTATCGAAAAAATGTGCGAGACTTCGCCGGCGGGCCGCGTAAACTCATGGGCACGTTGTATCCGCTGCAAGTCGGCTACCAAAAACACGGCCAATCGGGAATCGAGATCAGCGATTGGTGGCCCCACCTAGCCAAACGCATCGACGACCTCGCCATCGTCCGCTCCATGTGGACCACCGACAACGACCACGCCGCACAATTGCAGTTCCACACCGGAAGACACATCTTCGACGGGCTCTACCCGGCGCTCGGTTCTTGGGTCCATTACGGACTCGGCTCACTGAATGAGAATCTTCCGCAATATATCGCGATTGGGCCGCCGCCCGGCGATTGCTGCGGCGGCGTCGGCGCGCATGGGGCTGCGTATTTGGGGCCGGAGCATGCGGGCGTCCAACTCAGGATCGACCCCAATAATCCGTTGTCGTTCGGCACGCCCGGCAAAGAGGTGCGGCCTGAAGAGCGCCGCCAGCAACTTGAATACCTGCGCGAGTTAAACAGTTTGGCCGGCGCCGAATACCCGCACGATCCCGTGATGCGCGCCCGCATCAAATCGTATGAGTTGGCGTATCGTATGCAGTCCGCCATTCCGGAAGCGATGGGCTTCTCGGCGGAAACGCCGGCCACGCGCGACAGGTACGGTCTGGAAGACGCCGCCACGAAAACGTTCGGTGAGCAGTGTTTGGCCGCTCGCCGACTCGTCGAACGCGGGGTTCGTTTCGTGCAACTCTACCACGGCGGCGGAGGCGGCGGCTCGTGGGACGCCCACAGTAAACTGAAATCGAACCATGGCCGCATGACCAAGGCGGTCGACCAACCGATTGCCGCCTTGCTCGAAGATCTTAAACAGCGCGGCATGCTCGATGAAACACTGGTGGTGTGGGCCTCCGAATTCGGCCGCACGCCCGGCGCCGAACGATCCGACGGACGCGACCACCACCCGTACGGCTTCTCGGTTTGGATGGCTGGCGGCGGCATCAAGGGCGGCGTGGTTCATGGCGCGACGGATGAAGTGGGCTTCCACGCCGTCGAGAATCGGCACTATGTAACCGATATTCACGCCACGATTCTGCACCAGCTTGGGCTCGACCCGCGCCGTTTGGAAGTCGCCGGCCAGAAACGGCTAGACGTCGATTTCGGCGTTCCGATCAACGAGATCATTGCCTGAAAAAGCATAACCTTGGGACCTGTC
>JAJRWU010000030.1 GCA_024276655.1 Planctomycetota bacterium | reverse complement strand
TGGGCGAAACGCCGATCAAGGAGATCATCGTCCAATGCGCCGCCTCTCATGCAACCGCCAGCGTCGACGTCGTTCTCAAGCGGCTCACGATTCAAACGCGAAAGCCGAGTGGAAGCCAGTGAAGCATCCGCCGCGATTGTTTCCCGAAAGGCGCCGAAGCGATATTTTTTCTGTAAAAGGATTGCAAGCGAATTAGTCGTCGGAGCGAATGCTCTCGGTCAGCCGCCAAACGCCCGTTATTGGATTTTTTCCTTCGTCGTTGTCCGCCTTGGCGTTCTCCTCCAATCGCGTCGCCCGCTTAACTGCTGCGTCATATCCTGCGGCATAGTCGGAGTATTCGACATGCTTGTCATATTTCGGCATGTGTTTTTTCAGCATGCGCTGTAAGTCGTGACGATGCTGCATCCCCGGTTGCTCGGCAAAATGCAGGTACAGCCAAAGCTCGAAGCAGGGGTTTGAAATTGCGAGTTCAATGTCGTTGTCTTCCGCCATTTGCTTGGCGTCAGCGATATTCGGATGCTCGTCCACATCAAAAACGCACCACACTTCATCGAAGAGAAGGTTGTCATCGTTCTCGCGCCGGGCTCGTTTCTCCGCTGCTTTTTTTCGTTTTTTTGCAGATGCGACCAGCGTCTTCGGAACACCAACGCCGCCAAACACTTCGATTTCGACTCGCGGATTCTTAACAGCTCTTTTCAGACCTTCGAGATATTCCGGTTCCGTAACTTCACCTTCGGTAGCGATCAAAATGATCGGTTTGCGTTCTTTATAAGGATCCCTTCTGGCAGGGCGGCGCTCTCGGTTTCTCTTTCTCACGACGATTTACTCCGTTATCCATGCGATGTCGCCCAGAAACGGAATGGCGCCATATCTTCCCTGCAAATAACCTCGCTCCAAATTTTCCGACTTGCGAGGTTTGTAGTCTGTAAGCGGATAAAGCTTCGAGGCGCCTTCACTGTCTTTTTCGGTGAACCAAATCTGATCGCGCCGTAGCGGCGGTTCGCCAAGCGTTGTGCCCAGTAGGTTTGTGTCGTGGGTCGTGAACACGATCTGCGCATTCTTGGGGTTTGTCTGAGGGCAGTTAAACATATTTACTATTGCCAATCCCAACAAAGGATGCAGGCTGGATTCCAATTCGTCGATCAGCAAGAGCCCTCCAGATTGGAGCGATCGAAAAACGGAAGGCGCCATACGAAAGAGTGTTTGCGTTCCCGCCGACTCCTCTCGCAATTTCAGCCAAGAACTGTCGTCGCCAGCTTGGTGTTGCAGCACAATTTCCTGCTGCCAAAGCGTAGGATTTATGTGCCCTTCGTCAATATCAATGGCTTTTACGTCAACAATACCAAAATCCGCTGCTTTCAGTAGCTGCCGAATATGTATTCCTATATTGCCGTCGGGTTCGCCCGCAAATCTCCAGCGGAACATTGAAGACTGGCGACTTTGTAAATTTACACTGGTGATCCCATCGAACCACATGAAAATCGGCATAAGCTGTTTATGTCCGTGCTGAGCGGCGGCGGAGAGAAACAGCGCGTTCGAACGAGTGACTTCTTTAATCGCGTCGTTCGGCCCGGCTAAATGCTCGCCAAACTTAAACTGATCGCCTTCCCGCTCGAACCACACTTGCTTGCGGTTGTTGGGCCAAGCGAAGAGCCACTCTTCCTGAACGGCTTCGTCGTCTACCGTAAAACCGTAAACGTACTTGGTTCCCGCGTCCAAGAAAGTTACTTCAAACAACGACGGTTCATTGCGTTGACCTCCCCAAGCAAATGCCGTTCGGGGAGTGCCGCCTTCCGGATCCCACATTCGGTGTGAAAGAACAACGGCGTCGCGCATGAAGGCGAGGGCAGCCAGTACATTGGTCTTGCCGCTGGCGTTGGCGCCATAGATCACGGCAGCCGGCAGTAGCTTCTCGTCATGCCCTAGAGCGCTTCGCGGGCGTGGGTCGGCAGAATCGTCATTCCCCCCGGCTTCCAACGTGAGCGCTTGCTCATCTCGCAACGACCGGTGGTTTTCAACTCGAAATTCGATCAACATCGGCCCGTCTCTGGAAAAAAAGCGTATGGCTCACAGTTTCGGCCATAACCCACTCTCCCGCAAGTATACTGCGAGAAACCGCCTTAAAATTCGTTTCTCAGCGCATTTCAGAACGATTTCCGCCAGAAAATGCCGGAACTGGTGGTCGATATTCCTTGAGAATACACTCACTCAGCCCGGCATTCGCCGACATATAGTTACAATAGCCGCCTACAAACCACTTGGGCGCATTCCAGCCGCCGAAAAAAAGGCCGTTGAAAATTTGTCGATTTAGAAGCCTGGCTTTTTCAAAAAGCCGGGCTTCTCACACGCGAGTTCGAGAGCGCTTTGTTTCACGCTTTCTACGCGATTGTAAACGTGCTCACGATCGCGGGTTCGCCGTACTGGGCGCCGCCGGTGAAAATTTCGACATTCTCAAGCGGCTGGCAGCGGCCTTGGCCGTGGGTGTGTCCGCAATAGACGGTGAGCCGCTGGTCGGGGTGCGATTGCATGATGTCGAGAATGGCGTCGCCGATGGCTTTGCAGGTGAAATGCGGCGCCCATTGGTTGTCGGAAATTCGCCCTTCATGCCAACAAGCTTCGCGCAGCGGCGGCACGTGCGTGGCCAAAAGCACTTCGGGGAATCGCTCAAGGGCCAGCGGAAGCACGCGGCGAATATGCGCCGCGGCCTGATCGCCGAGACGTTTCAGAACGTCCCAGCGTTGCTGTTTGTTGTAGCCGATCAGCTCCTTGATCAGATGGTTGTCGTGCATCATGACGAGCGAACGTTCGTAGTCGCCTAGGCGGGCGTCGGCCCAGCCATCGTGGCCAATCAGACCGATGCTCGGCGTGAGCGGAACGACCTCCTCGGCCGTCAAATAAACCAGCGAGGGCGTCTCTTCACACAAGCGGCTCATGCGGCGGCGCACCTCAACGATGGAATCGCGGTAGAAGTCGTGATTGCCGAGCACGAAATAGATCGGCGCCGAAATTTCTCGCGCCATGGCCCGCAGGTGAGAAACAATATCGGGCCCTTCGGCAATATCGCCGGTGAGCAATACGGCGTCGGGCGATTCTTGGCAAACGCTGGCAAAAAACGCACTGCGATCCTCAACCTCAACAAAATTGAGATGCACATCCGTTAGCCAAACAATACGCAGCATGGTGATTCAGAACCGTTCGGGCAATGAGCGTCGCCTTTCGCTGCGAAAGTACGGTTCTTTCGCGAGCGAAAGGCGACTATACGAGAACTATTTCTCGAACGCTCCTTAATTGGGCAGCGCCACTTTTGTGCTAACGCCTTCTAACACAACTTGGTGGGTTAGCATCAAACTCCGCGTTTGAAACGCCAAACAGGGGTTGTGTTAAGGGCTCAAATAGTTGCTGGAATTAGTCTTCCATTAGAATTCGCCACGATGACATTAAGCGAGATCAAGAACCTCGGTCGACAGCAGACAATGTTTCTGGCGATGTTCGTTTCTGGCGATGTTCGCCGACTGTTTTGCCGGCCTAGCCGGTCGACGTTTGTGAAGCGTTTATGTGAAGCGGTTACGTGAAGGGCCAATTGTCGGACATGCAACGAAAGAACTGCGAGGCGATTGCCTTGAATTTGGGCCGTACTCCCAGAACGCTACAACGTTTTCTCGAATTGATCAAGTGGAATGAGGAACAAATGCGAGATCGCGAAATCGCCGCCAACAAATCATCGCTCGCGACCATGCACACGCCGAAACATTGGCACGGTGGATGAATCAGGAATCGCCAAGAGCGGCTCCAGTACGGCCAGAGCCGTTCGTCAATACAATGGCGACCGGGGCAAAATTGAGCACTGCATCGTGGGCGTTCATTTGGGCTACCCGACGCCAGAATTTCACACTCTCCTCGATCGTCAACTTTACCTGCCGGAAGACAGGGCCAACGATCCTACATGCCGACAACAACGACATCCTCGATGAAATCGAATGTCGAAACGAAAAAGTCGCAGACGAAAACTCGCACCAAGTTCTATCTCAATCTTGGAATCGACGTCGATAAAATCAAATCCTGCATCACAGGACCTCGAAACCAACAAACACCTTGCTTTCAAGACGAAACAGTCAAAAGTGGCGTTGCCAACAAACTAAGCACCGCTCGATAAATAACGGTCGCATTTGTGTAGCCATCGTCGCCAGACGGTGGGTGAGCGGTGAACCATCCCACGCTCTGGCGAGCATGGCTACGACACTAATTTTCCGTTCGATGCTAACTGGACAGCGCCAGGTTTGGTGGTTTGAGTTTATCATATCGGTGTTTTTGGCGGTACAGATTTGATTTTGTCGGCGTCAATGCCCAGTTCCGCGAAACGTTTGCGTCTTGTCTTACGGTGCGATTTGCTGGCTTGAG
>JAJRWU010000309.1 GCA_024276655.1 Planctomycetota bacterium | reverse complement strand
TGAGCGACGCCCATCGCCGTTTCGTCCAATCCCTTGAGGGAAACTACTAACTGGAGAGCCGTATGCGGGAGAACCGCACGTACGGTTCGGAGGGAGGGGGAACCGGAAATTCAACCGGTTCTCCCTACCCCTATCGTTGCTCGGTTATTCACTGTCGGCTGGATATTATCGCAAATTCTCGCGACGCCGTGAACAGCTAAAAAATGCGTTCCCGCGGCCAACCGTAACAGAATTCGGGCCACTCCTTGCAGTTGCGCGGCGGAAGCTGATAATTGAAGTTCTGTCCAATCAATATCAGTGTTCAAGATCAAAGGAATACAACGCATGGGTGTGCTCGTTACCAAATCGGCGCCAGACTTCAAAGCCACCGCCGTCATGGCGGATGGATCGTTCCAGGAAATCAGCCTCTCCGACTACCAAGGCAAGTATGTCTTGCTGTACTTCTACCCACTCGATTTCACGTTCGTGTGCCCCACGGAAATCATTGCGTTTTCCGAGCGAAATGTGGAATTCGCCGCGCTCGACGTGCAGGTGCTGGGCGTCTCGATCGACAGCCATTTTTCTCACCTAGCCTGGCGAAACACGCCTCGTTCGGAGGGCGGCATCGGCGCCGTGGCCTACCCCCTGGTGGCCGACCTGAACAAGGACATCTCGCGAGATTACGACGTTCTGCTCGATGCGGGAATCGCGCTGCGCGGCCTGTTCCTGATCGACAAGCAGGGCGTCGTGCGGCATCAGGTGGTGAACGATTTGCCGCTGGGACGCAGCGTCGACGAAGCCCTCCGCATGGTCCAAGCGTTGCAATACTTTGAAACCAACGGCGAGGTTTGCCCCGCCGATTGGCACGAAGGCGCCCGCACCATCAAGCCCGATCCCGCCAGCAGCAAGGAATTCTTCGGCGCCGAATACGCCGACGCATAAAACGTTGCTCTTCAATAAAGAAAAAGTGAGCGGTTGTGCTCCAATAAAGCCCGGCATTTTGAAAATGCCGGGCTTTTCGGCGAGCGGTGAAATTTTCGTCCCGCGCCTCACTTGCCGTCCTACGGCGCGGGTGCGAAACGCGGCGAAGCATCGATGTTCAATTCGACGCCTTCGCGCAGCTCGCCCGCCGCCAAATCGAGTATCAGCAGCGTGCCGGAAAAATCAACTTGGAGGTGATGCTTTCCAGGGCGGATGAACTTCAATTCGAAGCTCCCGTCGGGTTGAACATCAACCGTGGGGTTGTAGTAGCGATTGCTCAACATGTCAGCCGCGACGGCTTGAACGCGATGTTTGGAAAGGTCTCCCTTGCCGACCACCTTGCCTTTCACCGTGGCGCCGCGCGTTAAACTTATATCGCGGGTGATGACTTGCCCCGGACGGCTTTCAAACGGCGCGGTAACGCCCGCCGCCCATTTTCGCCATTGCTGGTAGCCGCCGTCGTGCGCCATGAGGTTGTATTGAAAGTCGTTGCCGGCGGGCATCACGACGCGGTAGCCGCCGTCGTTTTCTGTTTTCACACTATAGCGCGTATCGCCGGTGAGAGAATTGCCGCTGCCCGTTTTCGCCGGCGCCACCGTGGCGCCCGCCACCGGCTTTCCATCAGGGTCGTAAACGTGGCCGATCAACTCCACGCCCCGTTCGATTTCGATCGTCACGGGCTTCATGCCGGCGCGCAGGTCGAAATGCAAGCCGTCGAGGTTGCGTTGGAATTGCCCCGCCGTTTGCGTACGACGTTGATGCGAATGCCGCGACTGTTCCGACCACCAACGCCCCAGCACTCCGTGCGAGTAAAAATCGAGCCCCGCCTCCTTGACATGGACCGGCTTTCCGTTGCCCACGTTAAACTCGAACACTCCGGGCAACATGTCCTCGATCACGATTTTCCCTTTTGCGTTCGACGTTCCTCGGAATTTCGGTTGTCGCCAACTGTATAACACCAAGCCTTCAAACGGTTCGCCGGCGCCGGCGTCAATCACATTTGCTTCAAAGCGAATTCCCGGTTTCAAATCGATATTCAACGTTTGCCGTTTGTTGGCTGCAACCACGATATTTTCGTATCGGGCCACGCCCGCCTTGTTGGCGACCAAAATCGTATAGGTGTCGGGGAATACATAGAGCGTGTAATGGCCGTTGGCGTCGGTTGTCGTTTCCGTGGGCACGCTGCCAATCAGGACGCCATCGGCGTGATTCGGCCCTTGCTCGCCGCGAACAGTAACGCCCGCCACTGGCGCGCCGTCGGCTGCGCGCAGCACGCCTTCGAGCAAGGTTTTGTTGTTGAGCGTGATGACCAAATCTTGGACGCCCACCGGTTGCTGAACGATATACCAAGGCGAATACCCCGGCTTGCTGAAGCGGACTTCCACACGATTGCGGCCGCCATCGCTTTCGGGATGAAAGCGAAAAACGCCGTCTGCGTCGGTCGTGGTTTCGTCGCCCTTGTGCCAGGTCCAAGCGTCGACCAGAACGCCTGCCAGCGGTTTTCCGTTTTCATCTTTCACGATGCCGGCCAACTCTTCGGGTTGGATATCGGCCAGCTTTTTCGCAACCGTTTCCCTTGCCGCCGCGTCCTTTTTCGCCGTTGCCTTTTTTGTGGCGTCCTGCTCCGCCGCCGTTGCCGAAGTATTCCTTGCCGCGACCACCAACAAAGTGAGCATGACCAGAACCGCCATCAAACTGACCGCGTCCAGCCAACGATGCCGCGCGGGGCGCCTGCTGAGCAGGCTTTCAGTTCGCGTGCGCAGTTGTGACCGACCCGCCGTCGCGGACACGCCAACAACGGCCATGCCGGCAACGTTGCGTTGCGCCGCCACATCGACCAACGTGAGCGCGTAATCGTGTGGGTTGGCGCCGGCATGCACCACGGCGTCGTCGCAGAGCAGTTCTCGATTCAAGCGAGTTTTGCCGCTCACGATCCAGATCAAGGGATGAAAAAACAAAACCGCTTCGATGATATTTTGAACGCAGTTCCAAAGGTGATCGTAGCGCCGCAGGTGGGTCAGTTCGTGCAGCAGAACGTGTTCCAACTGTTTGGTTGGAACACTCGTCGCCCAGGCGAGAGGCAGCAAAACGGTTGGCCGCAAGACACCCGCGACGGTGGGAATTGCCGTCTCGGAACACCACATCACGACGGGCGCGGTGTTTAGACCGATTTCGGCCGACAGTCGCGACGCCAAGGCAATCAGCCAGGGATCCGAAACGCGTTCGGCCCGTCGCCGCAATCGCCGGCTGACCAATACGCCCCGCAGAAAGCGAAGCAAACAAGCCATTACTCCCAGGCAGTAGGCGGTGAACATCATCGGCGCCCAACGAGACAACCAACGCCCCGCCCGCCGCGCGGGAAGCTGAGTAGACAACGCCGGTGCATGAGCCGTCCGAGACAAAACATCGACAGCCGGCGCGGGCGACGCAGCCTTTGAAATCGCGGCATGAGAAGGCGATTCGTGCAGCGCGGCAACGTTCGCTATCGCATCGACCGACGCCGCTACCGGAGGCGATGCTGCGTCGCTCAGCAAAAAGGCGACCGGCGCCAGCGCGGCCATCGCCAGCAGGCAACCCAGGCTTCCGGCGTATTGCAGGGCGGGAGAACAATCGGGTTTGACAAGGTGAAAAACTCGCCATGCACACCACGGCAGGCAAGCCAGCCACAGGAAATGCCCCATCGCTTGCACGAAGCGGAATACGAAATCGATCTCGAAAAAATTCATCTCGAAAGTCGCCATGGTTAGTTCTCCCCGCGATTGCGTTCGACTTCGTGGCGAAGTTGGTTCAATTCATCTTCGCTGAGGTCGGAGGATTCCAGTAAATTGATCATCGCCGCCGTTGCCGACCCGCCGAACAAACGGTCGACCAAATCTTGCAGCATCCGCCGAGAGGTTGTTTGCTGGGTGACGCGGGCCCGGTACTCGAAACGGCCGGCATTCTTTTTGCGCCGCACGTAGTTCTTGTTCTCCATGATTCCCAGAATGGTCATCACCGACTGGTACGTCAGTTTGCGGCGCGCGGCCAGGGCGTCTCGAATCTGGCCGCCGGTCAATGGCCCCGCTTCCCACAACACCTGCAACACACCCAACTCCAATTCAGTTGGATGCTTGGATACATTTCTGGCCACGGCAAATGCACTCCCTGAAAGCCATTTTTGAATATCGAAATAATTCGATTGTCGAATTCGTTAGATAATATACGGACGCCGCCGGGGCAAGTCAAGCAGATTATCGAATGATTTCGATTTTTATTCGAGGGTGAATGACAGGCGCGGTAAAACCACCGATAGCGTCCCGCGATGCCAGTTGTTAAGCTGGAAGCTCTTGTATTGCCGCCCCGTCGCAACTCGAACATATTGTCCTCGCAATCCCCAAACGTTGTCACGACTCCATGTGCGCTTCACCGTTGGAAATTGAGTCGAACGATTCACACGGCGACCCGCCGCCAATACCGGCCGAAGCGGTTACACACGCGCAGATTCGAGCCGATCCTCTCTTCCATTGGATATTTCTGGGGATGTCGGTCGGGGTGTTGTTGCTTTCATTTCTGTTGACCGTTCGGAGCGACCGTTACGTCATTGTGCCGCTGCTCAACCAACCGCTGCCGGAGTTGTGCATGCTCAAGCGTCAAACCGGTTTGGGCTGCCCTGGCTGCGGCTTGACGCGCAGTTTTATCAGTATCGCCCACGGGCAAATTGAGCGTGCGTGGCGGTACAATCCGGCGGGGCTGTTGTTTTTTGGAATTGTCGTTTTCCAACTTGCCTATCGCCCTTACCAACTCTATCGCATCAAGAGCGGACGTTCGGAGTGGCGATCATGGTGGCTCAATAGCGCGATTTGGTTTTTGGTGATCGGCTTGGTTTCTCAATGGCTGCTGCGGCTGTTGTTCCTTGGCGGTCCACCCTGATTCACCTGGATGGAAACACGCGCATGGCTCGCTGGAAAATTGCCGGTATCAATTTCGACCACTTCCACATGGGCGATAATTTGCGTTGTGCGCACGAGCACCCCGAATGCGATATCGTGGGCTTGGCCGATGAACAACCCCAACGCATGCAAGATGCGGCGGATGCGTTTTCCATCTCGCCAAACCGCCTGTTCGCCGATTACCGGCAGTGTCTGGAACAGACCCAACCCGATATCGTTATTCTCTGCCCCGCCGCGGCGCGGCACGGCCAGTGGACCGCCAAGGTCGCGCCGTACGGCGTGCATTTGATCGTTGAAAAACCGTTCGCGGCTTCGCTTGCGGAGGCCGACTCCATGATCGAGGCGATGCGCGCCAGCGGCAAAACATTGGCGATCAACTGGCCCTTGGCTTGGGTTCCCGCCCATCGCACCGCCAAACGACTCCTCGACGAAGGCGCTATCGGCGACGTGTTGGAAGTGCATTACTACGATGGCAATCGGGGGCCGCTCTGGCACGCGGCCGACAAAATCGAAAGAACGGCGGCCGATGTCGCCCGCGAAAAATCGTCCAGTTGGTTTTATCGCGCCGACGCCGGTGGAGGCGCCCTGCAAGATTACCTCGGTTACGGAACCACGCTCGGCGCTTGGTTCATGAACGGTCGCAAGCCGCTGGAAGTGACCGCCGTGGTCGATCAACCCCAAGGGCTGGAGGTCGATGAGCACGCGATTGTCGTGGCCCGTTATGAATTCGGGCTCTCCAAATTCGAGACCCGCTGGGGTACCTTCACCGACCCCTGGACGCACCAACCGCAGCCCAAGTGTGGCTTCGTCATCGTGGGCGAAGCCGGCACGATCAGCAGTTACGATTACCAACCGAGCGTGCGGCTGCAAGACCAGCGCACTCCCGCCGGGCGAGATATTCCCGTCGACACTTTGCCTCTGCACCAACGCAACCCGATCGCCTATATGATCGACTGCCTCGAAAACGGGCGGGAAATTCAAGGTCCGCTATCGGTGGAAATCAGCCGCATCGGCCAGCAAATCGTCGACACCGCCGTGCAAAGCGCCGCCCAGAAACGCACGCTCCCACTGATCGAATAAGAGGAGAAGTTTGCTCGGCGCCCGCTAAGAGGAGAAGTTTGCTTGGCGCCCGCTATACCGCTCACGGTTGAAAATGTCGCCTTTTTCGTTTAACGGCAAGCCGCAGGCGACTACGTTGTTTTTCCGTCTTGCCAGTACGCGTGGGCGCCAAACGCAGCCGCCTTCGGCTTGCCGTTAAACGAGCCATTGTTAGCCGTGTGAAGTACGTTTAGAATGCAGAAATGCCATTCGACCCACTACCCTATGTCATCATCAGTCTTGCGACGGCGTGGTTGCTGCTGTTGGCGATTTGGGCGGGGCTGAGCCGATGGCACTGGTTTTTGCGCGCGGCGGTCGTATTCGCGGCGCTGGCGGCGCTGTATCCGATTCGCGCCTTCGAACCGATCGTTTGGTTCGCGGCGGCCATGCCGTTGACGGCTTGGCTAAGCGGGGTGGTCCGGCGAAGATGCCAGCCTCAAGCGGGTCAGCCTCAAGCACGCGAGCCTCAAGCGTCATCAGGCGGCAAACAGCGGCCAGGAAGCCGGTATTCGTTGCAATTCTCCTTGGCCGATTTGTTCCTCATGACCGTGTTGGCCGGGCTGATTTCAGCGCTCGGGGCCGGCGTGTGGCGAGAGCGAGTGGCGCTTGATTGGCGGACGGGTGGGATAGTGTTGTGCTGCGTCGTGGTGGCTCAGTTGTGCTTGCTTGTCACATTAACGAGAGGTTGGCCGCGCGTTTTGGTCGCCCTTGGCATACCCGCCGCCATCGGCGCCGCTTCGTTCTTGTACGCTTGGCTGTTGTACGATTCAAGCATTGGGCAGGGCTTCTACTATTACGCCGATTTCCGCCACCGACTGTATTTCGCCGGACTCTCGTTTGGCGCCTTGGCGCTGGTGCTCTTCGTCGGTTTGCTGCTGGCTAGGAGCAGGGCTTCTTCGCGAGCCATGGCGGGCGGACGGCGCCGACGCGCCACGGTGCTGGCTCGCATCTCTCTCGTTTTCGTGTTGTTGGTCGCTTTCGTTCCGCTGTTGGCTTTGTATGTTCGCATGCTGGAAGGGCCCAGGGCGCCGGTCGAGCCGTACGTCGGTCCAAACAGCTATTCCAAAATCCAAGCCGCCATCGACGAAGCAGTGAAGCTCAATCCAAGTAATTTGAGCATTCAAGACTTGCGCCGAACAGCAACCGCCGGCGACGTCACGCGACTCAAACAACTGTATGCAGACCTTCTGTTGGTGCTCGAGACGCCGGGAAATATACCCTTCGATTTTGAGCAAGACACCCGTCCTGAATACTTTTCAGGACTTTTGGCCGACGTGATAAAAATTCGCAGCCTAGCCCGGATGCTGGTTGCCGAGGCGGCGAGCGCCGCTGCGTCCGGCCGTGTTGATGAGGCCTCCAGGTATTCGCTGGCGGCAATGCGGTTGGGCAATACCGTCTCGCGCGGCGGGCTGTTGACCCACTCATCGGTCGGAATCGCGGTCGAGGGTATGGGCAGTTATGGAATCGTGAACGTTCGGCGAGAAATTTCGATCGCACGGGCAAAGTTGTTGCTTGCCGCGCTGCAGCGAATCGATCAATCGCGCGAGCCCTTCACATTGACAGCGGCGCGTGACGCGGCGTTTACCGACCAGATCTATAACTGGATTCCACGATTGCAGATCGCCATCGCCTGGTATCAGGGGAGCGACTATGCGCCCATCGTGTCATTGGTCGGCCAACGCACCATGCCGAGCCGGGACGTCACGTTGCAACTGTTGATTGCAGATCTAGCCATTCGGCTCAGCCACGATAAATACGGCCGAGCGCCGGAAAGCCTCGAACAACTCGTTCCCGAGTTCATGGCGGCGGTTCCGATTGCTCCCTTTTCGGGGAAGCCGGTCATCTATCGAACAGCCGGCGAAGGTTGGTTGCTCTACTCCACCGGTGGCGATGGCCAGGACGATGGAGGCCATTTCGGAAACTACGACGAAGCGCTGTATCAAGGTCGATCCGGTTTTGACATTGATTTAGAGATCACCAACCGATAATCGCTGGGTAGCAGGTTCAAGACCTGGGCCAACCGCGCCGCCCAGAAGCGCGCGCTTCTGCTGATCGAATGAAGCGAGCGGCAGCGGGCTTTATTTTCCTCACACGTCATTCCCTCGCAGCGCATGTCATTCCCGCGTTACGTTCCGTTTGCTCCCTCTTTGACATTCGTTGTAGAATGCAGAAATGCCATTCGACCCACTACCCTATGTCATGATCAGTGTTGCGACGGCGTGGTTGCTGCTGTTGGCGATTTGGGCGGGGCTGCTGAGCCAACGCACTGATTTCTGCGCGCGGCGGTCGTATTCGCGGCGCTGGCGGCGTTGTATCCGATTCGCGCCTTCGAACCAATCGTTTGGTTCGCGGCGGCCATGCCGTTGACGGCTTGGCTGAGCGGCGCGGCGATGGCGGCAGCTTCAACCACAGTGAAAGCAAACGGAGATGATGAGGAAAAAAACTTTGTCGGCCAACATCCTATGTTCCACAGGCATTGCCCTGGCGTTTCTCTTCTGCGGGACGTCAACACGCGCGGAAGACTGGCCTCAGTTCAAATTTGATTCACGCCATTCGGGCAATGTGGCGGATCGACACGTCTCGCAGACGCTTGGATTGCGGGGCTCGGTTCCGTTGACGGATGCCGTTTATACTTCGCCCGTGATTCTTGGAGGACGCGTTTACGTGGTCGACGGATCGGGCGTCGCGTTCTGCATTGATCGAGAGACGCTCGAAGTCGTTTGGCGTTTCGAGTCGCGTGGCGGAAATGCCAACTGCAACAATCTGTCTTCGCCGGCGATTATCGGGCGGTTTCTGCACTTCGGAACGATGGGCGGAACCTATTATGTGCTGGATGCTGATGACGGACGAGTTGTCAGGGAGATCGCGTGTGGGGAACCGATTCTCACCGCTCCGGTGGTTGCGAACGATCGTGTCTATTTCGCTACTCTTGGTGCTCAGATTCATGCACTGAAACCGAACGGAACGAGCTGCTGGAAGTGGGACTATGTTCGCGAGCAGTTGGGCTTTACGGGAGATCGCTGGAGCGGAGAGGACTGGCTGAAACACAAGCAGGGATCACGCATCGACTGGGAACAGCAATTTTGCTGCATGAGAGATCTGGCCGTTCACGAAAACATGTTGGTTGTCCCGGTTGGCAACACAACACTTTGGCTGGAAGATCAGGGCGATGAAGTTCAACTCGTCGATCGTTTTGTCGGTCCGCGGGAAGACATAGTGGTCACGGGCGTGAGTCTCGGCGACTCAGGAGCCGCCTACGTGCAGTTCATGCGAAACGACAACAAGGGTCAGCTTCAGATTAACCGTCGTGTCAATGGGAAGATGGCCTCGGAAGTTGTCGCGGGGACGGTGACGGGACCGTCACAATTGGGTTCCGGCAGTTTTTGCTCGGTCAGCCTGCGTGGAAAGGACGTGTATCGTTGTCGCCCGCAGGAAGGCTTCGGCTTGTGCAGGTACTCGCCGGGGCGTGATCAGCCCGAACAACTGGGAGGCTCGCCGTCTCACGCTTCGCCCATCCTGCTGCGCGATACGGTCGTTTGCGGTGGGTTGGATGGAGGGCTTCATGTGGTCCCGCTTGTTCGCGGTCGGGAGAAAGGTCGAAAGGCATGGTCGTTTCAGACAGCTTTTGGCAAAGCAATCAGCGCGCCGGTCGCGGTGGCGGACGGACACATTTATTTCGGCTGTGAGGATGGCTACCTCTATGTTCTTGGGCCTGGTGGAAAGGCGGAACTGCCGAAGAAGGATCTCGGCGTGTGGAAGATTCGCAGCCCCCTGACCGGTTCGCGGTCTGCTGCCAGGTTTGACTGGTTCACAAGTTTTGGCAATTGGTCCAACACGAACCGAAGCGATCAGAATGTGAAACCGCCGTTCCGAATGAAATGGATTCGGCGTTTCGACGGGTCTGTCAAGCACTTCTCGACCTGCGGTGGCGGACGACTCTACACGCACACCGCCGAAGGCCAAGTCTTTGCGGTCGAACAGCAGACCGGGCGGCAACTCTGGCAGCGGTACTCCCCTGGCGTACACATCTCCTACACGTCCCCACTGTACCACAAGGGCCGAGTCATTATTCCGCAGGCAGGACTGGAGCAGTCATGGCTGCGTTGTCTGGACGCCGCGACGGGCGATCTTCAATGGGAAGCACCGATCGCCGGGTCACCGAGTTGGAACAGACAACACCCGCCAATCGTGCATCGCGACCTAGTGATTTACATGTACGGCACCGGGAGGTACTTGCCGAAACGCTGGTTGTTCGGACATCAGAAAGTCGACAGCTTCCCTGCCGATCATCGGCCGCTGGTCCGCGCATGGAATATCAAAACCGGCAAAGAAGCCTGGACGATCGATTTCTCGAAACATGGTTCGGGTGGCGATGAATCGGGACTATGCCTGATGGAAGGCGTCTTGTTCTACTCGTGTTACTTCGGCAACTCGCCTGCAATGCGAAGAGGCCAGCCTGGGGCGAAGGGACTGACCGCCGCCATCGATCCGGCCACCGGCGAAATGAAGTGGCTGACAACGGATTACTTCGTCCACGGCGGCTGCACGATTTCCGCGGAGAACGGACGATTGTATCTCGGAGGTTACGACCAGTTGGATGGCCGAAACAGTTTCGTGTGGTGCATCAACGCGAACGATGGTTCCCTGGTTTGGAAGTCCGAACCGATCCGGCAAGTCATCAAAGTTGTGACCATTGGCTCAAAGAACCTCTTCGTGCATTCGCAGAACTGGCGGGGATTCCTGCTCGATAAGCAGACGGGGCGAATTGTCACGACGCTGACGGAAGGTTACCGCTGTACGAACTTTGTTCTTTCTGAGCCGTTTCTGATTGGCTCCAACATGGACATGATCGATCTTTCCCGTACCGACAGCAGCAAGCTGATTTCCACGGGGCCGGCCATCGACGTTCATGAGTGCATCGGCGCGATGGTCTCGAATGGGCGATTGTTCTACACCTCGGCCGCTGGCTGTCTGCAAATGAGCAAAAGCTACGGCGATGAGGCCGCGAACACGACTATCCAGAACCGCGAGGAGCAACCATGAGGAACTCATGACTTCCGAATCAAAAAATGGCGGTAGAGGAAAAGATCACGGTGCAACGGCGCCCGCGAGCGATGCTAAGCATCGAGCGGAAAATTAGTGTCGTAGCCACGCGCGCCAGAGCGTGGGATGGTTCACCGCTCACCCACCGTCTGGCGACGATGGCTACACAAATGCGACCGTTATTTATCGAGCGGTGCTAAGGTGGCGCGCCGCCTGGAATGATTCGTCGGAGTTGGCCGTTTCGCCCGCCCACCAGCAGACTGCCGTCGGTCGGATGCGCCGCCAGCGAATACGCCCAACCTTCGACGGCCGAAATGTTTTGCACGATTTCCACGGTGTCGGGATCGATCAATTGCAGGTCGCCGGCGGTGGTGGCCACCGCGATGCGTGATCCGTCCGGCAACCAAGCGACCGCCAACGGCGCGGCGTCGAGCTGCGCGAATCGAACCATGCGGCCAATCGAGGGCTGCCAAAGCCGAACGGTTCGATCATCGCCAACCGAAGCGGCCATCGCCAGCCCAGAAATTTGCAGCCCAGAAGTATGCGGCCCTGAAGTTCGAGGACGCGTGGCCAGTTGATGCACTTCCCGGGTGTGGTTGTTCAACGTGCGAACCAGCTTGCCCGACGCCGCCCCCCAAACACGCAGATTGCGGTCGATGCCGGCGCTGACGAGCAACTGTTCGTTCGCCAAATAGCAGAGAGCCGTCACTCCACGAGAATGCCCCCGGAGGCGCCGCACTGGCTTTTTGCTGGTTGTATCCCAGAGGATGATGTCGCGGTCGAGGCTGGCGGTTGCGAAGGCGGAATTACTGGTCCAGACGATCGCCGCGACGGAATCGCGGTGGCCGGAGTAAAGATGCAACGACTCCCCGCTGGGCCAGTCGAACACTTCCACCAGCCCTTTTTCCGCTGGATGACCGCCAGCGACCGCCAAGAACTTGCCGTTGGGTGAAAACGCCAGATCGAGAACGTTCGCCAACTGCGTAGCGATTTTTCGCCGCTGTTGCAAATCCGGCCAACTGCGCACCGCCAACCCCGCTTGCGAACCAACCACAACCGCTCCCGCATCGGGCGTGAAGGCCAGCGCGGCAATGGGCGGTTCCGCCGCGGCGGCGTAAGCGGCAAGGAGATTCAAACAGACGTAGCCAACGAACAACGGTTTCATAACACGCGGCAGTTGGCGAGTGAACTTTTGTTGGCAGCGCGCAAATGGCATCGTGTTCATTCCTGTCGATAAGAAACGCCAAGGACTGTTCGAGAAACAATTGCCTGATTTGCACAGGCGCGGAACGAATTTATCAATAGTTATTTTTCAATGGTCATTGGGTATTAGGGGTATTTACTTGACTCCACGACCCCTAGGGGTTGTGGTTGGTCAGGGAATCGAGCGGAGCGGGAGCAACCTGCGCGGACTGTTGTGCCAAGCGATAGAACAGCTTGCCGCGTGAGTTTGAGTTGCGACGGTTGAATCGAAATGTGAATTCGTCGAGATAATA